>DBKH01000016.1 GCA_002297815.1 Bacteroidales bacterium UBA755
CTCGTCGCGCGCACTCCATCGCTGCTCAGGGTGGTATCAATGCCGCTAAGAACTATCAGAATGACAATGACGCTGTCTATCGTCTATTCTACGACACAATCAAGGGAGGCGACTACCGTAGCCGTGAGGCGAATGTCTATCGTCTCGCTGAGGTCAGCGCGGCCATTATCGACCAGTGCGTCGCACAGGGTGTTCCTTTCGCCCGTGAGTACGGTGGCTACCTCGCCAACCGTTCATTCGGAGGTGTTCAGGTAAGCCGTACGTTCTATGCTAGGGGACAAACCGGTCAGCAGCTTCTTCTTGGAGCCTATGCCGCTCTCAACCGCCAGATCGCTGCCGGTACTGTGACCAGCTATCCTCGCCATGAGATGCTTGACCTCGTCATCATTGATGGTCAGGCCAAGGGTATCATCGCCCGCAACCTCGTGACCGGCAAGCTTGAGAGATTCGGTGCCCATGCCGTCGTTATCGCCACTGGAGGTTACGGCAACACCTACTTCCTTTCCACAAATGCCATGAACAGCAACGGCTCAGCCGCATGGCAGTGCTACAAGAAGGGAGCATATTTCGCAAATCCTTGCTTTGCTCAGATCCACCCTACCTGCATCCCTGTACACGGTGAGCAGCAGTGCAAACTGACCCTTATGTCAGAGTCCCTGCGTAACGACGGTCGTATCTGGGTGCCTAAGAAGATGGAGGATGTGATGAAGCTTCGCAAGCACGAGATAAAGCCTTCACAGATTCCTGAGGAGGATCGTGACTACTATCTCGAACGTCGTTATCCTGCGTTCGGTAACCTCGTTCCTCGTGACGTGGCTTCCCGTGCAGCCAAGGAAAGATGCGACGCCGGATTTGGTGTCAACGAGACCGGTCTCGCTGTGTTCCTCGACTTCTCCGATGCCATCAAGCGTCTTGGTCATCAGAGGGTACAGGAGCGTTACGGCAACCTCTTTGACATGTACTTCAAAATCAATAATGTAAGCCCTTGGGAGGAGCCTATGATGATCTACCCAGCGATCCACTACACCATGGGCGGCATCTGGGTTGACTACGATCTTCAGACAACCATCCCTGGACTTTACGCCATCGGTGAGGCCAACTTCTCTGACCACGGTGGAAACCGTCTTGGCGCCTCTGCCCTCATGCAGGGTCTCGCTGACGGTTACTTCGTGCTGCCTATCACCATCGCTGACTACCTTTCACACAAGTTCGCAGAGCCTAAGACCGACATCAACAACCCTGCCTTCGACAAGGCCGAGAAGGATGTTCAGGCCAGAATTGACAGACTCTTCTCCATCAAGGGCAAGCAGACTGTTGACTCTATCCACAAGAAGCTCGGAAACATTATGTGGGAGTATGTCGGAATGGCCCGCAGTGAGGAAGGTCTGAAGAAGGCCATCAAGGAAATCAACGACCTAAAGGCTGTGTTCTACAAGGACGTCTGCGTTCCTGGAGAGCAGTATCAGTTCAACCAGGAGCTTGAGAAGGCCCTCAGGCTTGAGGACTTCTTCGAGATTGGTGAGCTCATGGCCCGTGACGCCTTGAACAGGAACGAGTCCTGCGGTGGTCACTTCCGTGTAGAGAGCCAGACAGAGGAAGGGGAGGCCAAGAGAGACGATGCCAACTACATGTATGTCGCCGCTTGGGAGTACAAGGGAGAAGGCAAGGAGCCGGAGCTTCACAAGGAGCCTCTCAAGTACGAGTTCATCGAAGTTAAAACAAGAAATTATAAAGACTAGAATCGGCTATGGATTTCAATCTTAAGATATGGCGTCAGAAGAACGCCAAGGAACAAGGTCATTTTGAGACTTATCATATTTCCGGAATAGAGGAGGACGCCTCTTTCCTCGAAATGCTTGACATCCTCAATGAGCAGCTGATCCGTGAGGGTAACGATCCTGTAGCCGTTGACAGAGGCTGCCAGAGCAGCGGTCCTGTGTCTTTCGACCACGACTGCCGTGAGGGTATCTGCGGTGCATGCTCGTTGTTCGTTGACGGTCGTGCCCACGGTCCGGACGATCACGTCACCACCTGCCAGCTTTTCATGCGTCACTTCAAGGATGGCGCAACCATCACTGTTGAGCCTTTCAGAAGCGCTGCTTTTCCTATAATCAAGGACTTGGTTGTTGACCGCAGCGCTTTCGACAAGATCCTTCAGGCTGGAGGATTCATCTCTGTCAGAACTGGTTCCGCCCAGGATGCCAACAACATTCTTATCTCTCACGAGAACGCTGAGAAGAGCATGGACGCTGCCGCCTGCGTAGGTTGCGGTGCCTGCGTTGCAACCTGTAAAAACGGCTCTGCGATGCTGTTTGTGGCTGCAAGGGTAAGTTCCCTTGCTCTGCTCCCTCAGGGTCGTCCAGAGGCCGCTCGAAGGGCTAAGAATATGGTCGCGAAGATGGAAGAGCTAGGCTTCGGCAACTGCACCAACACCCGCGCCTGCGAAATGGAATGCCCTAAGGGAATCTCCATCGACCACATCGCCCGCCTCAACCGCGAGTTCCTCAAGGCGAAGTTCTCTGAGTAATACTTTATCACTGAATATCTTAGGTCGGAAATGCGTTTGCTTTTCCGACCTTTTTTTCGGTCACTGAGCTTGTCGAAGTGATTGTTGTTTATACAGTAACTTCAGAGGGCAGAAAAAAAGAAAATTCCAAATTTTGCACGTTACCAAAATTTGAAATTTTATTTTTCTGCCCTTTCGCTATAATTATGAAAACTGATTATTTTGTAATTCAGTAATCTTTCTAAGCCTATAAAAGTCTCTACTCGAAATTTTTGTAACGTGAAAAATTTCGAGAGAGACTTTTTGGGCTGTTTATGATATACTGAATCTTTTGATGCAGGTTCAGTGATAATTTACCAGAGGAAATTATTGAATGGATAGCGGCCAGCGTGGATCTCAGCGACCATCTTGTAGATGTCGCTACGGAGCTTCTCGATGTTGGTCTTGTTCTTGGCAGAAATGAATATGCATGGAGTCTTTTCCTGCGCTATCCAGCTGTTTTTCAACTCATCCAGCGATCGGTTCTCTTTGCCTTTCGGTGTCAGTGAGAACTCATCGTATTCCTCGTAGGTGTAAGCATCTATCTTGTTGAATATCACATAGACAGGTTTGTTGCTGGCACCTATTTCCTGTAGGGTTCTCTCCACAACCTCCATCTGCTCCTCGAAGCCTGGATGGGATATGTCAACCACATGAAGCAATATGTCGGCCTCCCTTACCTCGTCCAGAGTGCTCTTGAAGGCCTCCACAAGCTGTGTAGGGAGTTTTCTGATGAATCCTACAGTGTCGCTCAGCAGGAACGGGACGTTCTCGATCACGACCTTTCTGACAGTTGTGTCCAGGGTGGCGAACAGCTTGTTTTCGGCAAAAACGTCAGATTTAGCCAGCATATTCATTATTGTGCTCTTGCCTACATTTGTGTATCCCACAAGGGAAAGTCGCACCATAGAGCCTCTGTTGCCCCTTTGCGTAGCCATCTGCTTATCGACTTTCTTCAGCTGTTCCTTGAGCCTTGCGATTCGCTCCTTGACGATTCGGCGGTCAATCTCAATCTGGGTCTCACCCATACCGCCTCTCGTGCCCATGCCTCCTCTTTGTCTTTCAAGGTGGGTCCACATTCCGGCCAGTCTTGGAAGCATGTAATTATAGCGGGCGAGTTCGACCTGCATCTTGGCGTAGGATGTCTTGGCGCGCTGCGCGAATATCTCAAGGATCAGACTTGTCCTGTCAATAACTGAGCTACAATTGATTACCTTCTCTATGTTTCTCTGCTGCATCCCGGTCAGTTCGTCGTCGAAGATCACGTATTTTATCTCGTTTTCCTCACAGTAGTCGGCAATCTCCTGAAGTTTTCCGCTTCGTATGTAAGTGGCCTTCTCCGGTTTGTCAAGCCTTTGCACGAACTTCTTGTCACCCTTGGCTCCTGCCGTTTCCGCCAGAAATTCAAGTTCGTCAAGATATTCCATCACCTTCCTCTCGTCATCGTTCTGTTTGATGATGCCGACGAAGACGGCTTTTTCTATCAATTCTTCCATTATAATCTAATAATCTGTGGTCGCTGAGCTTGTCGAAGCGACTTTCGCCTCAATGCTTCGGTGCTTCGACAAGCTCAGCAACCGAAAGCTCAGTGACCAATCTGTTCATCGACTAATCTATTCAAAAAAAGGCCATCCGGTTGGGGACGGCCTTGATATTCATTCATTTTCAAATTATCTCAACTGGAATATAACAGGGAAGGTGTAGGTAACCTTCACAGCGCGGTCACGCTGCTTTCCTGGCTTCCACTTAGGAGACATTGAAACGACTCTGACGGCCTCTTTGTCTAGTGAAGAGTCAACACCACGAAGAACCTTCACGTTGCTGACAGATCCGTCAGGATTAACGGTGAACTGGAGGGTAACACGTCCCTGCACACCGTTCTCCTTAGCTATCTCAGGATACTGAAGTTTGGAGTTAACCCACTTTGAGAACTCATTGGCATCTCCACCGTTGAACGAAGGCTTCTCCTCAACGAGCTGGAAAGGAATAGCCTCTTCCTCAACAACTTCCTCCTTAACTTCCTCAACGTAATCCATGATCTCTACTCCAAGATTGGCATCATCCTCAAGGCTCATGAAGTTGTCTTCAACCTTGATGTCGTCTTCAACGATGTCGATTTGGTCAGAAAGAACAGGAATCTTTGGAGTCTCTGGAGGTGGTGGAGGAGTTTCCTGAGTAATAGGAACCATGTCCTCAACTTCAACTACCTGAGTGTCTTCTCCCAGGCTGGCTACAGCCTTCTCTTTGGTGCTGTAGGAAAAAGCTCCCCAGACTACGAGAAGAGCAACCACGAGTCCGATCTCCGTAAAGAGAGTTCTTCTGTTCTCAAGATCGGCTTTTGGTGTTTTCTTGATTTCCATATCAGTAATTAATTTTAACAATCATTTATTATGTGCCTTGAAGCAAAACCTTCCAATAGGCTCTCAAAGATAGAAATAATAATTGTCATTTCAAATTTTTTGAATTATTAGTTGTAGATTTGCGTAAAATTTAAGTTATGGTAAGGTATTATTGTGAAGACATCAAGTTCGAGTTCAAGAACAAACTTGCAAATAACAGATGGCTTAAAATGGTTGCTGGGAGTGAAATCAAAACTCTAGGAGACATCTCTATTATCTTTTGCTCAGATAATTACATTCTTGATGTGAACCTTCGTTACCTTCATCATGACTACTTTACTGATGTTATTACCTTTGACTATTGTGAAGGCAACGTTCTTTCAGGTGACTTATTTATAAGTATTGACAGTGTGCGTGAGAATGCCATCGAGTTCGGCACCGAGTTCGATGAGGAACTGCATCGCGTGATTGTCCATGGTCTGCTTCATCTTATCGGTTACGATGATCACACTCCTGAGGACCAGAAGGTTATGCGTGCTAAGGAGGATTATTATCTTAGTCTGAGAGATAATGTCTAATTGTTTTTGAATATAATAATAGTGAGGCTACCTTTTCCATTGTTGCCTCTTCATGAATTATAGACTTTTCCTGAATATGACATATTCTTACGATGTGATTGTTGTTGGTGGAGGACATGCTGGTTGTGAAGCTGCCGCTGCCGCTGCCAATCTTGGTTCGTCCGTTTTGCTGATCAATGCCGATCTTACCAGTTTCGCCCGTATGTCTTGCAACCCTGCTGTGGGTGGAATAGCCAAGGGACAGATCGTCCGTGAGATTGATGCGCTCGGTGGAATTATGGGTCTGGTGACTGATGCCTCGACTCTTCAGTTCAGGATGCTGAACCGTTCGAAGGGTCCGGCAATGTGGAGTCCGCGCGCTCAGTGTGACAAACAGGTCTTTTCTGCGTACTGGAGGAATATTCTTGAAAATAATTGTAAATTAGATATTTACGCTGATTTTATTACTTCTTTCCTCTTTGAGAATTTAAAAATCTGTGGAGTCAAGACAAATACTGGGGCAATTTTTAAGTCTCGTGCGGTTATTCTGGCTACCGGTACCTTCCTGAACGGTAGGATGTTTATAGGCCGCACTTCTTTCGAAGGAGGCAGGATAGGAGAGTTGTCTTCTCACGGTCTGACTGAGCAGCTTGTCAGTCTTGGACTTCGGACTGGAAGAATGAAGACAGGAACTCCACCCCGAATTGACATTTCTTCGGTTGATACTTCAAGACTTCTTCAGCAATTAGGAGATGATGAACCGGAGCGTTTTTCTTACATGAATACATTGTCTGCTGTCCAATCAATGGGAAATCAGATGCCGTGCTTCATTCTTCACACCAATGAGAAAGTTCATGATATTTTAAGGTCCGGATTTAAGGCATCTCCGATGTTTACTGGGATGATAACCGGTCGTGGTCCGAGATACTGTCCAAGCATTGAGGATAAGTTGAGGGTTTTCCCGGACAAGACTTCCCATCAACTATTCTTGGAGCCGGAAGGGCGTGACATAAATGAATATTACCTCCAAGGCTTTTCTTCTTCGTTGCCTTTGGATGTTCAGTTAGATGCGTTGCATTCGATTGTCGGCTTGGAGGACGCTAAGATTTTCAAACCAGCATACGCTGTTGAATATGATTACTTTGATCCAACGCAACTTCGTGAAACTCTTGAACTTAGAGATGTTGAAGGGCTTTATTTCGCTGGTCAGATCAATGGTACAACTGGTTACGAAGAGGCTGCTGCACAGGGAATTATAGCTGGGATCAATGCTCATTTGAAGGTCCATGACAAAGATCCTTTCATTCTTCGTCGTGATGAATCATACATCGGAGTTCTGATTGATGACTTGATTACTAAAGGTGTTGACGAGCCTTATAGGATGTTTACTTCTCGCGCTGAGTATCGTATTCTTCTTCGGCAGGACAATGCTGATTTTCGTTTGACTGAGAAATCCTACAAGATTGGTCTTGCTTCTGAAAGGCGTTATCGGATCATGCAGGAAAAGTATGAGGCGGTCGATGCTCTTTCCAAAATGTGTGATGAGGTAAACTTGCGCGCGGATGTAGTTAATGAATATCTTTCCGATCATAATTCCGCTCCTCTTTCAGAATCTAAACGCGTTTCTGATTTAGCATCCCGTCCTGAGATTTCTCTTGCCGAATTATTGAATTTTGTTCCACGTGGAACATTTTCTAAGTTTTCAGTAGAACTTCCAGAAGGTGACAGCTACGGAGAAAAGTACGACAGAAAAGAAATTATTGACTCAGTTGAAATCGGAATTAAGTATAAAGGCTACATCGAGCGTGAAAAATCAATTGCTGAAAAAATAGCTCGTCTTGAAGATTTGAAGATTCCGCTGGATTTCGATTTCAATAAAGTCTCCGGTCTCACCATTGAATGCCGCCAGAAGCTCGCCCGTTACAAACCTTCCACCATCGCCCAAGCCTCCCGCATATCTGGAGTCTCTCCCGCTGACATCTCCGTCCTGCTGGTCTATTTTGGACGGTAAAACTTGTAATTAGTTTGTTGTTTAGACTATTATTTTGTGATTTGTTATTATAATATTAACGATAAGACAAAAGATAAAAGACTTTGGCTACCATTCACCCGGATAGGGCGCGCGTAGCGCGTAGGTAGCCAAAGTCTTTTTCTTTTTGCCGCCTTTAGCGAAAATATCTTTACATCATCTGCAACGCCGACTTGATGATCTGCTCGACTTTTGCGTTTGGATTAGCTTTGAGGACGGCTTGGATGGCTTTGTTGACGGTTGGTTTGGCGAAACCGAGCATGACGAGGGCGCGGCTGGCCTCCTCGACGATCTCGCTGCGGTTGCCACCGAATAGTTCTGTTGAATCTGCTCCTTCGCCCTTGACGATTTTGTCCTTGAGTTCAAGCACAAGCCTCTGAGCGCTCTTAACCCCGATTCCTTTCACGCTCTTGATTCTTGCAATGTCCTCCGAAAGAATAGCCTGTCTGATTTCCTCGGCAGAGAGCGAAGAAAGCATCATTCTGGCCGAATTTACTCCGATTCCGGACACGCTAATCAGAAGTTCAAACAATTCTCGTTCATCTTTTGAAGCAAAACCGTAGTACAACTCTGCATCCTCACGAAGGTAATGGAATATGTAAACCTTAGCCTCCTTCTTATCCTGCAGCGCCTGAAAAGTCTGCAATGAAATCAGTATACTGTATCCAATTCCGTTGTTCTCTAGAATCAACTCGGCAGGGGAGAGCTCGACAATCGTCCCTTTGATGTAATCGATCATATTCAAAGATTTTTGTTCAAGGCAAAATTAGTATTTTTTTACGTGAAATACGGAATATTCACAGACGCTTTCAATAACAGTCTATTCTTCCGATGCTTTTGATTATCTTTGCAAGATTGAATAGGAGGTTTGACAATGAATATTCAAGAACTAAGAAATATGTTTCCAGCACTTTCGCGCACCGTCTATGGCAAGCCGCTTGTCTATTTTGACAACGCTGCCACAGCCCAGCGTCCGCAGTCGGTCATCGACAAATGGACCGGACTTACGGTCGGAGCGAACGCCAACATTCACCGCGCGGTACACAAACTCGCTGCCGATGCCACAGAGGAGTACGAAAGCACCCGCGATGCTGTGAAGGAATATATCAACGCATCTGCTCGTGAGGAGGTGATATTCACTTCTGGAACGACTGGATCCATCAACCTTGTCGCCTTTTCTTTCGGTGAGACTTTCGTCAGCGAGGGCGATGAGGTCATTGTTTCCGAGGCTGAACACCATTCCGACATAGTTCCGTGGCAGATGCTTTGTCAAAGGAAAAAGGCTACATTGAAGGTCCTTCACGTTGATGAAGAGGGGCATCTTAATCTTGACGAATTGAAATCGTTGCTGAATCCCAAGACAAGGATAGTTGCTGTTACGCAAATTTCCAATGTCCTTGGCATTGTCAATCCGGTTAAAGAGATTGTAAGACTTTGTCATTCATTAGGTTGCCCTGTTTTAATCGACGGAGCGCAGGGAATGGTGCACGAATGTGTTGACGTTCAGGATGTTGACTGTGATTTTTACGCGTTTTCCGGGCATAAACTCTATGCGGCTACCGGTACGGGAGTTCTTTACGGAAAGCGCAAGTGGTTGGATCAGATGGTTCCGTATCAGGGTGGGGGAGAGATGATTGCTACCGTGAAGTTTTCCGGTACGACCTACGCTCCGCTTCCGGAAAAATTCGAGGCCGGAACTCAGAACATCAACTCCATTCCGACTTTGAAGCCTGCTATAGAGGTAGCTAAATTGATGAATGATAAAGAATTACTTGATAATCAGCATGCTGTGTCTGAGTACTTACTCAATGCTCTGACGAGTAATCCGAGAATCCATCTTTATGGCGTTCCACGTGGAACGGAGTCAAAGATTCCTCTTTTTTCGTTCAGTGTGGATGGAGCGCATCACGAGGATCTGGCTCTGATTTTGGACAAGATGGGAATCGCTGTACGGTCTGGTCAGATGTGCGCCGAGCCGATTATGGACAGATTCGGTGTTACAGGAATGCTTCGCGCGTCCCTCGCTCCGTACAACACGATGGAAGAAGCTGAATATTTCATCAAGTCGCTCGATAAGGCGATCGCGATGTTGGTGTAGTGAATCGGTGTCATTAAGTATTTGGGTCTTGCGGCCCTTCGATAGGCTCAGGGACCGCAGATACTGTACTCAAACCGCTTTTGTAAAACAACGGTCGCTGAGCTTGTCGAAGCGCCAAAATAGAAAGATGTTATTTTAGATATAATTAAATGAACACACTGGAGGAAGCAAAACAGTCTGTGATTGACGATTTCTCGATGTACGATGAATGGCTCGACAAATACGAGTATCTCATCGACTTGGGAAAGAATCTGGAAGCATATCCAGAAGCGGAAAAGACTGAGGATAAGTTGATTAAGGGATGTCAGTCAAGGGTTTGGCTGGATTGGCGGCTTGAGGACGGAAAACTGTACTTCAGGGCGGACAGCGATGCTATCATCACAAAGGGTATAATTTCCCTTCTGATTAGCGTCTATTCAGGTCGTACTCCGAAAGAGATCGCAGCGGATGATTTCAGTTTCATCAACCAGATCGGCTTGAAGGAGAATCTGTCCCCGACCAGGGCGAACGGTCTTGTTTCGATGATCGACACCATCAAGGCGGTGGCTTTGGAGAACAGTTAGCGTGTTATGTAAGTTGTCTTTAGACATATTGAAGAATATAATTGTTTGATTAAGTATTATATGAGCATATTCAAGAAAAAGGAAGAAGATAAGGCAACCGCTCAGGAGCCGCAGGTGGAGCAGGAGAGCGAGGTGCTTTCCGCAGAGGATGTGAAGGCGCTCGCACCGCTTTATGACAATGTGGTTCTGGCTTTGAAGCAGGTGTATGATCCTGAGATTCCGGTCAACATCTATGATCTTGGTCTGATTTACGAGCTTGTCATCAACAAGAAGCACGAGGCTTTCATCAAGATGACGTTCACCGCTCCGAACTGCCCGATGGCCGATGAGGTGCTCGATGAGGTGCAGAGAAATGTCACTGATGTCCCAGGCATCAAATCGTGCAACGTGGAACTGGTCTTTGATCCGGCTTGGGATCAGTCCATGCTTTCCGACGAAGCCCGCCTAGAGCTTGGTCTGGACGATGTTGACTCCGCTGCCGGGCGTGTGGATCCAGGCACCGGCCCGGACTATTCAAAGGAACCGAATTCCTGATCTGACATATTCAAGCATTGCATTTTGGCCGCGCTGCTTTTGTTTGAATATTCATAAGTAATTTAGCGGCTTCCATTTTAGATAGGTACGATGGCTTTTGTCAGCATATACTTTTCCCTTGGCAGCAACCTTGGCAACCGCGAGAAGAACATCGAGGAGGCTCTTCGCTGCATGGACGAGGCCTTTGAAGTCCATTATACGGCCCTGTCGCGGCTTATTGAGACCAAACCTATGGGATTTTCCGGTGGTAAGTTCCTGAACGCTGTAGCGCTTTACAGAACCTTCAGACACGATACCTCGGCAGAGGAGGCAGCCACAGAAGTCCTGCGCAAAATCAAGGCGATAGAGCGCGCGATGGGTAGAACCGACCCTCCTGAATATGACGGCACAGGCAACCGCATATACCATTCCCGCATCATCGACATCGACATCCTCTTCTACGGCACCGACCGCATAGATATTCCCTACCTCACCATCCCCCACAAAGACATCGAGAACCGCCCCTTCGTGATGATCCCCCTTCAGGAAGTCGCCAAACCCTCCCTCAAAACCGCTTTTCCTGAATATTTTTCGTCAAAATAAGCAGGTTTCAACCACTGGAAACCGTCAAAATAACGCATTTCGTTCAGCTGTTTTCGTAAAAATAGCGCAATAGACAATATGAAGCTTCTATCTTAATGTTTATAAATCAGTCTATTATGGCCGAAGGCTAATATTGCGCATTATTTGTGGGTAATAGAATTGGATTTTTTCGTCCGATTAAAAGCAAAATCACTGGACATAATGGCAAATAATCGATTTATCCGGTGAAAGGCTGTATCACCGGACAAAATAGCTAAATTACGAGTTATGTCCGGTGGTGGGTGATTTTGGTGGACAAAAATTTTGCGGTTGCTGAATTTGCGGTTGCTGAATTTGCGGTTGCTGAGCTTGTCGAAGCATCGAAGCACCGAAGTCCCGAATCATTAAAGCATCGAACTGCGTCACAATTTCTTGTCTGGTGCAGATAAACACTTGTGCCAATTCTGAATATGTAGTATTATCCCACGGACAATCTCTCCTCCGATGGTGCTGTTATGTCAGAAAATATTCCTATATTCGCAACGTTTTAGGACAAGTGCCTGAAACGGACATATTTGATGAAAGTGTTTTCGCACTATCCTCGTCAGAAAATGTGGTAGTTTTCAACGAAAGAGAGGTAGGACGGCAGCACCATCATCTGTATTCGCTTGCGTGTGTTCAACACTCTGGCTATACGGGTGTGGGGATTGTTCAGTCTATCTTCTTTCAGGTTCTACCACAACCTTCTGACGGATGGACGAAATAGCTCCACACTTTCTTTGTTTTTATAAATTACTTGCTGGAGCTCAGGTGAATTAATAAACAAACTTATGGAAAGTAAGAATTTTGAGGTGTACGTTGCCCCGGAGGTTGTGGATGTGGAATTTGAGATTAATGGTGTGATTCTTCATCCTTCACCTTCAGGAGATGTTCTTCCGGGAGGAAGCGAAGGCGGAGAAATTGGTGATGATCTCTAGATGAAAAATCCATGAAAAAATCAAGCGCTCTTATTGCTCTGTTTCCATGTTTCATGATTTCTTGTAATGAGATGATGACAGAGCAATTGAATTCTTTAGAACAACAGACAGTTATTGCTACTGTTGTACAAGAACCTAAAACCAAAAACGCCATCATAGACAACGATGTCACCGACATAAGATGGACGGCATCGGATGCTATAAATGTGTTCTTTGGTGAATCTGTCAGCAGTAAGTTTGTCACAGAGGAATCCGGCAAGCAGGCAAAGTTTAAGGGATCCATCGATGTTGTTGTCGGTGGTGGTGAAGGGCTAGATGATGACACAAGTCTTTGGGGTGTGTATCCGTACAAGTCAAGCACGACATGTGATGGAAAGTATGTTTACTACACTCTACAGGCTGAACAGAAGGCCGCTGAAAACACTTTTGCAAAAGAGTTGTTCCCTCAGATAGCGAGGTCGAGGAATTTCTACATGTCATTCTACAATCTGTGCGCAAGTATAAGATTCACTGTGACTTCTGATGACATTAAGGCAGTCTCTTTGAAAGGGAACAGTGATGAACTTATTGCCGGAAGGGCAAAGATTTCTATGGAGTTGTTGCCTATTGTCGAATCCGTAGAATTAGGCGAAAAGGAACTGAAGATGAATGCTCCGGATGGAGGGTTCTTCAAACCAGGAGTGACCTACTACTTTGTTTTATTCCCTACGGAATTCAAGAATGGCCTTTCGATAACTTACTACAAGGAGAGTACGCATGCCACCTACAGTTACGACAAGCCATACTCTCTCGGAAGAAACAAATTCTCTTGCTTCAAAGATCGTGACGCTAATCTGACTTTTGAGGATGGAGGTCCTGGAGAAGGCAGCGAAACTCTTGGAGATGATGGAAAGACCTACGTTAATCTGTCCGAGGATGGAACCGCCAATTGTTACCTTGTTCAAAAGGCTGGCGACTATAAGTTCAAAGCAGTCCAGGGCAACACTGACGGCACTGTCGGCAATGTGAAAAGTGTGGAGGTCCTTTGGGAATCCTTCGGAACGACAACGGCTCCGAATGTCGGTGACATCATCGCATCCACGTCCTATCATGACGGCTACATTCGTTTCTCCACTCCTGAGACATTCGCGGAGGGGAACGCTGTCATCGCTGCAAAGAATGCTAAAGGGGTAATCCTGTGGTCATGGCATATCTGGTGTGCATCCGAAGGTTGGAAAAAACAGGTGTATTACAACAACGCAGGTACGATGATGGACCGCAATCTTGGTGCGACATCCGCAAAGCCTGGCGATGTGGGTTCCCTCGGCCTTTTCTACCAGTGGGGACGGAAGGATCCGTTCTTGGGAGCTGGATCCGTGAGTGGAGAATCACGTGCTGCATCGACGGGTTCTTGGACGATAAGCAGTGACTCTATGACCCCAGTTATTGCTGAACAGAATCCGATGACGTTCTATATGTATAGCTTTAATTATTTACCTGACTGGTGTTGGGACTCGAATAAGACGGCTTACGACCCATGTCCAGCAGGATGGAGAGTACCTGACGGAGGAGAAAAGGGAATATGGGTCACAGCTTCGGGTAATGCTAAGGACTTCAATGTCAGCGGTAGCTCAAGGGGTCTTAATTTCAGCAGTGTTTTTGGTTCTGATGCGACCATTTGGTATCCCGCAGCGGGTTATCTGAACTACGATGATGGATCGCTGAACGTCGTTGGCATCTACGGCAGCTATTGGTCAGTTACTCCGAGAGTCAACGGCCCCACAGCGTATTACCTCTACTTCATCAGCAATGGCAACGTCTACCCTTCGAGCGACGACTGGCGTTCGTACGGAAGGTCTGTCCGTTGCCTCCAAGAATAATTGTTTGATTGTTTTTTAGTCCCGCGCTTAGCGCGGGACTGAAAATTGATATTTATGACATCCAAGACCCATTACCAAAACTAGTAGAGGAGGCCATTATTGGGATATCATTACTTTCGATGAAAATCCTTTTCGTTTGTTACGGTAGCGTTTTATTCGGAAAATGCTACCGTCATAGGCTTTTTTGACATCGACTGGAGCAATATTGCTTGTTTATGCTCTCGTCATGGGTGATTACTCTTTGTCTAGATCATTGTTGTGGTCTTCGATGCTTGGGGTAGGCGTTTGGGCCTTAAAGAATCTTTTTGCTGAAAGGGGCGAGATGATTTGGCGGCCTGTCTTAGATTCCAGAGTCTCTCTTGCCACACGGGCAACGTCACCGCCTTCTTTCGCGCACACTTTGTTCTCATCCAATGTCTGTGGATTCTTGGCTTTTGTGATGCTGGTGGCTGAGAGTTCCGCGAGCATATTCAACACAAGTTCCTCGTTGGTCATATTGTCGCGGAGATTCTCTTTTTTCAGTCCTTTTAGCTTTTTGTATTCTTTTGCTGTTCTGCCGACCCACGCTTGGTAAATGATGTCGGTCAGACTTGAACGGTTCCGCTTTCGGTGATGGAATAGACTGAACGATGCGCAGAAGCTGCTCTTTGTCAGCGACATCAGTTACTCTCATTCTTCCATCAGGAGCAAGCATCTTCAGACCGTTACAATTTGTAACGGTTTCATTCCCTTCGTCCTTAAGCCTCTTTTTAAGTACTCTCCAATATGTTTGAGGATTAACGCTGCCTGTCAAGACAGCCACAACATCAACAATCGAAAAGAACCATTTTTCTAGTTTCTCATCCCAAACGGCGCGAATCCTATCTTCACCGAATATCTTTACAGCGTTCTTTTTTACCATAGTTTTGTTGTTAGTCAAAGTTACAGCGATTTGATTGTCAGCCCTATTATCAGCCTAAAAGCAAACATACAAATATAATTCGAGTAATCCTTCGGTTGCTTGAAGAATGTCGCTAATTGAAAGCAAGGACGAAAATATCAAGCTGTGTTCGAAATTTCGAATATTTTATGTAGGTTTGCGGAGGTAAGATGACATTTGGTATGACTATAATTCATGAACCTGTCAGCAGGGAACAACTTAGGGAAATGGCTCTGGAATTTTATGGAGATATGGTTAAGGGGGTCGTGGATGTGGACCGTAAGGTATTGGCATTGAATGCTGAACTGCACGCTGATTTGGAAAAACTCCTGTTGGAGGATGGCTCCATGCAGGAATCTTTGTGGGGTATTAACCTTTATCCCGAAGTTGAAGGAGAGGATTTTATCGAATTTGATTCATTGATAAACATCAGTCCAAGGAGGAATAACTTCAGCAGGGATGTTGAGGACAGTTCTATAAGGAATGAGATTCGTTTGATTGTTGATAATCTTGTCAAGAGATGGTGAATCTTCCAGAAAAACCTAATGTGGAGAGGTGGGCGGAGATGCCGTTTATCGCTCAGATGGCCAACATTGGCAGCGAGGTCGGCAGAACATTGAAATGGAAGCGAAAAGGCAATGCGAGTATGGCCAGAGGCGCTTTTGTCCGCGCACTTGATCTTTTTGACCTTACAATCACTGTCGGGCGAAAGAATGAGCCGTTTTCTTCGAGGGATTCAATGCTGAAGGAGGTTATCAGGGCACGAGATCAATTCTGTGAGGAATATCTTTCCGATGATAGCGAGGCCCTGCTTTCGTCAGACAAGTACTTTTCTCATTTCGCCAAAGCCTTTGCCCTTAGGTCGTCTCGGTGAATATAGAAGGATATTCGATAACGGTGAAAATGTGTTTTGATGAGCTATTATTAAAATTATCCAAAATGGATTATTTGATATTCTGCACACTACAAGCCTTAGGGAGTTCACTTTCTTTTTAGGAAAGGAAGTGTTCAGGGCTTTACAGCCGGTAGGCAGGAAAGCTATTGATAAACTTGTGGTGGCGTTAAAATCGCTTCAGGGCAAGATCACGTACGATTCTGTGACCGGGCAGCCAGCGTTCGGGATCAGCCTTGGGGATATTCAAAGGCCGGAGTTTACTTTGGAGGAGATATTCACTTACCTTGACAATGCGGGGAAGCCGTGTCTCGTGGCGATTGATGAGTTTCAGCAGATCAACGAATATGAAGATAATAATGTCGAGGCTCTTCTTTGTGGACATATTCAGAAAATGAAAAATTGCCATTTTGTTTTCGCTGGGAGCAAGAGGAACATCATGAGTACCATGTTTCAGTCTCCGGCCCGTCCGTTCTATAAAAGCGCTGATCCTCTGGAACTTAAAGCTATTGATAGAGACATTTACTCAAATTTTGTTGCAAAGAAGTTCAATGAATATGGAAAAAGCGTATCTAAGGCAACTGTCGAGTACGTCTATGACCTATTTGAGGGATATACTTACTACATGCAAAGGACTTTCAATGAGGCTTTTGCATCGTTAGACAGGGGAGAGGAGTGCTCTATGGACTTGGTAAGGAAATCCATTGACAACATCCTGCTGATGAATGAGATTCAGTTCGCTGAGCAGATGTCAAACCTTACCGAGAACCAAAAACGTGTGCTGGCTGCCATCGCGAAAGAGGAGCGCGTGCGGAAAGTCAACACTTCCGCTTTCATTAACCGTTACCAGCTTTCCACAGCCAGCGTTGTCAACACCGCAATCCGCAAACTCCTGAAAGAGGACATCATTACAGTTGATCTTAAGGAATATTCCATCCCCGACAAGTTTCTTTGGCTTTGGGTCAACCGGCAGTACAACAATGAGATGAATTTTGTCCGGTGAAAGGCTGCGATTGCCGGACAAAACGGCTGAATGGTGTGGGTTATCCGGTATATTAAATTGAAAAACTTAAAAACCATACAACAAGAGTATTACCGAAAATTGTGCAGTGTTTCTGCATAATTTTTATTTATCTTGCGCCGCATTTCCTAATATTTCTTAAATTTGCATTAAAGATAAGCATATTACCATTTTTTTTCTGAATGGCGACAAACAAGCATGCCATGATCAGGTATCAAGCCCTTGATGCCTGTTTTGGCAATAGGTATAGGAAGTTCTTCATAGAGGATCTCGTCTCCGCGTGTAATGATGCGCTGGAGGAATTCTATGTCTCCAAGCAGAATCCCTTTACAAAAGAAAGCTATCAGGTCAAGAAGCGCACTGTTTTCACTGACATAAGTTATATGCAAAGCGAGAGCGGCTACAATGCACCCATCGAGCGATACTATGAGGGCCACCGTTGCTATTACCGGTATTCGGACGAGAACTTCTCCATCAATAAACGAGATTTTTCCGAGGTGGAGCTTGACAAACTGGATGAAGCGCTCGTTATGCTAAACCGGCTGAACGGAGAGGCCGGTTTTGACTGGGTAAGTGAATTCATCGCCAATTTCGAAGACAAACTTGGCCGTAGCAGAAGCGCCACGCCGGTCATCGGTTACGAGAAGAACCCATTTTTAACAGGTATAGAAAATCTCTCGACATTATACAATTCTATTGTACATCAGAAAGCTCTGAAGATTTCCTACAGGCATTTTACAAAGGGGAAGATGAGCTACACCGTACACCCATATTACCTGAAACAGTACAATAATCGCTGGTTCCTATTCGGTATAACCGAGCTGGACAAAAACAACCTTATCAATCTGCCTCTGGACCGGATAGGCAGTATCGAGGTCGTAGACATTCCGTATATCCCCAACACGAAGTTTAACTTTGAGGAGTATTTCGAAGACGTTGTAGGCGTATCGGTTCCGCGTGAAGGGGAACCCGAAAAAGTGGTTTTGAAATTTGACAAGAGACAATACCCATATATTATAACAAAGCCCCTTCATCCGTCTCAGGCCATATTGGATGATGAAAATTGCATCGTTCAATTGACTGTTTTTTTGACTCGTGAGCTGGAATCTCTCATTTTCTCCCAGGGAGATCAGGTCGAAGTGCTGGCTCCGGCCTCTCTTCGTGAGAGATTCCGCGAAAAAACCAAGAATTTGACAGAAAAATATAATTGTGTAGAATGAGTGCACAATAAGCCTTTACCTTTGCACTCGAAATAACACAAACACACAAACGATATGATCCAAAGCGAAGCACAGCTCGAGCAGCAGTTTCTGGAAAAACTCCAGGAGATGAAATACACATACCGCAGCGACATCCGAGACCTGGACGCGCTAGAAAGCAATTTTCGTCAGAAATTTGAGCGGCTCAATTTCGTTACCCTCTCTGATGATGAATTCCGAAAGCTCCTGCAGGAGAACGTCACGGCCGACGTATTCACTGCCTCCAAGCACCTGCGCGAGAAGCAGACCTTCACACGTAACGATGGCACCACCTTCGACTACAGCCTTGTGAACCTGCGGGACTGGTGCAAGAATGACTATGAGGTGGTGAACCAGCTCACTATCAATACCACCAATAGTCGCCAGCGCTACGACGTCATCATCCTGGTCAACGGCCTGCCACTGGTTCAGATTGAGCTCAAGCGCCACAGCGTTTCTCCGATGAAGGCTGTTGAACAGATTGTCCGCTACAAGCAAGACCGCGGAAACGGCTACACCAATACGCTGATGTGTTTCATGCAGCTCTTCATCGTCAGCAACGGTGGCAGCGACACTATGTACTTTGCCAATAACAACGACGAGCACTTTCACTTTGACGCCACCAATAACTATCTTCCAGTCTATCACGCAGCCGACGAGAGCAACCACAAAATTGCAGAACTCTTCAAATTCTCCGACATAATGCTCCCCAAGTGCACCCTCGGCCGCCTCATCAGCCGTTATATGGTGCTCGTGGAGACAGAGAAGAAGATTCTTGTTATGCGTCCCTACCAGATTTACGCTGTTGAAAGCATCGTTAACTGTGTCTCGGAAAACAACCAGAACGGCTACATCTGGCACACTACCGGCAGTGGGAAGACACTCACCAGTTTCAAGGCCTCGACCCTGCTCAAATACAACAGCGACATCGAGAAATGCGTCTTCGTCGTAGACCGTAAAGACCTCGACAAGCAGACCCGAGACGAATTTAACAAATTCCAGGAAGGGTGCGTAGAGCAGAACGCAAATACAACAGCCCTCGTGAGCCGACTGGAAAGCACCGACTATGCCGACAAGGTCATCGTTACAACCATACAGAAGCTCGGCATCGCCCTGGATTCGACCAACAAGAACAAGTTTCACCAGCGCCTGGAGCGCCTGAGAGACAAACGCATCGTCTTCATCTTCGACGAATGTCACCGCAGCCAGTTCGGCGAGAATCACGCCGCTATCCGGAACTTCTTCCCGAAGGCCCAGCTTTTCGGCTTCACAGGTACTCCGATATTCGAGGAGAATAGCAGCTATACACGCATAAACGGCCAGCAGGCCGAGTATGTAACAACCAAGGATGTATTCCAGAAATGCCTGCACCAATATACCATCACCAACGCCATCACGGACAACAACGTCCTTCGTTTCAAGGTGGAGCACTACGGCAATACGGATGCCGACGGGAATCCTATCAATGAGCCCCTTACCATCTGGCAAATCGTCAAGCACATTCTGGACAACCACGACACCCTCACGGCAAACCGTCGTTTCAACGCGCTCCTCGCCACACCTTCCATCCCGGAAGCAATCATCTTCTATGAAATATTCAAGGAGTTGCAGGATGCGCTTGTCAAAGACGTCCCCGATTATGTGCCCTTGAATGTCACTGCTGTGTTCACACCGCCTATGCGGAACAGCTCCGATGAAGACCTGCCCCAGGAAGAAGCCGACAACAACGAGGACCCGGAACGCAACAAAAGCGAGCTGGGCAAGATCATCGACGATTATAACGCCCAGTTCGACACCAACTTCACAGTCGATCTCTTTGACGAATACTACCGCGATGTGCAGGGCCGCTTCAAAGACCAGAAGTATCCCAACAAGGATCTTCCGCACGCCAAGAAGCTGGACATCGTAATCGTCGTGGAGATGATGCTTACCGGCTTCGACAGCAAGTTCCTCAATACCCTCTACGTCGCCAAAGATCTCAGGTGGCACAATCTCATTCAGGCATTCAGCCGCACCAACCGCATTCTTGACGGCACCAAACCTTACGGCAACATCATCTGCTACCGCGACTTGGAAAAGCAGATGGACGATGCTATGGTACTCTTCAGCGGATTTGACCGCGACAAAGGAAAGGAGTACTGGCTGGTTGAGCCGGTAGAATCTGTGGTGGAGAAATACAAGGAAGCCATCACGCAGCTCCGGACCGTGATGAACGGTATGGGCCTGGAATGTAAACCAGACGAGGTGATTAACATTCCTCAGGGAGAGAACACCGGCGAATTTATCAGTGCCTTCAAGGATGTCCAGCGTCTGGCGCTCAAACTGGACCAGTACGTGGATATGCCGGAAGAAATGAAGGATGCTATAGAGGCCGCTATGCCGGAGGATACCCTCCAGCAGTTCCGCACGGCCTATCTGGATCTCGCTCGTCGTCGCAGAAATGAAAAGGGAAGCCAATCCAAGGAAGATCCCGAGGACGAGCCGGACTTTGAACTCTCCCTGTTCAGTTCCGCCCTGGTGGATTACGACTATATCATGAAACTGCTGGCCAAGTACACCGACACCCACTTTGAGAAGGTGAAGATTACTAAGGAGCAGCTTCTTGATATCCTGTCCGGCAGCGTGGACCTGATGAACGAGCGCGACTACCTCAAAGCCTTCATCGAGGAAGAACTCCACAAGGGTAGCGGCATCAGTGAGAAGGAGATTCGTGAGCGCTACAAGGCCTACAAAGACAAGCGCTTCAACCGGCAGATTGCCGCTCTCGCCGCGGAATATGGCATCGAACCTGCCGCATTGGAAGCCTTCGTGGCCGAAACCACCAAGCTCCGCCGCTTGGACGAAGATGCCCTGCGCGAGCTCCTGAGCCATATCGACGGCTGGAAGCAGCGCAAAGCCGCCAAGGAAGGACTGCTCGCGGACCTATCGCCACTATTTGCCCTTTTCTCCGGCGACAATACCATCGAAGGCCTTAATGCATATGTGAAATAACGGAACGAGCAATATAACATGATTGAGGATAACAGCAATATCAGAACTCCGATCATTCGTTTTCAAGGTTTTAATGGAGAATGGGAGAAAAAAAAGATTGGTGACATAGCTATTGTGTTGCAAGGATATGGCTTTCCAGAGAAATATCAGGGCCAAAAATATGGAGATTTGCCATTTTGTAAGGTGGGAGACATATCCTCAGCCGTTGATAGAGGAGAAATGGTTATTAACAAGGCTGACAACTTTGTTGATTATTCTCTTTTGCCAGTGTTACATGCACAGCCAATTCCTGTCGGCTCTACCATTTTTGCAAAAATTGGTGAGGCTATTCGTTCTAACAAAAGAATCAGGACGGGTGTCCCTTGTTTGATTGACAACAATGCGGCGGCAGTAAAAAGCAAAGGCGAGATTTCAGATACCTTCTTGTTTTATCTGATGTCAAAAGTCAATCTTGCAGATTATTCCGGTGGAATAGTTCCTTCCGTGAATAAGTCAATGATTGAGGCGATTGATGTATTGGTGCCATCGTCCCGGGATGAGCAACAGAAGATAGCAGAATGCTTGGAAGCGATAGACCAGATGATCTCTGCTCAAAATCAGAAAGTCGAATCCCTCAAGGCCCACAAAAAAGGTCTTATGCAGCAGCTCTTCCCACAGCCCGGTGCCACCACCCCCGCCCTCCGTTTCCCCGGCTTCACCGGCGACTGGCAAGAGAAACCACTATGTTCATTAGCGGTAAAAGTTAACCAGAAAAACAAGGATTTCGCTGTCACACGTGTGTTGACGAATTCTGCTACAGAGGGGGTTGTTGATCAGAATGCGTACTTTGAACGTGACATAGCGGTAAAGGATAATACAAATAACTATTACATCGTTGATAAAGACGAATTTGTATATAATCCTAGGATTTCGTCTACGGCTCCTGTTGGACCTATATCAATTAATAAAGTGGGCAAGGGTATTATGTCTCCACTATATACAGTTTTCAAATTTCAGCAGGGCCACATAGCCTTTTTCGAGCAATACTTCCAAACGGAAATATGGCATCCATACTTAAAGAGTATCGCAAATTTCGGCGCACGGTTTGACAGAATGAACATCACCACGGACGGGTTCTTCAATATGCCGTTGTTTGTCCCGTCTATTGAAGAACAACAAAAGATTGCGGAGTGTCTGGAAACCCTGGATTTTTTGATTGCGGCAGAAACAAAGAAATTGGAATCCCTCAAAACCCACAAAAAAGGCCTTATGCAACAACTCTTCCCTCAGCCCGTTAAATAATCATTCGCCATGGCTTACAACTACGATATTATCACCTCATTACGTGAAGTCTTTGAAGAAGACGAATCGGGTAAGTATACCAACTGCGCCCTCATTTTCGCCTACAACGGAACAGGCAAGACTCGGTTATCTTATGACTTTGCTCACTATGGTCGAGAAGAGGGTGCCTCCCAGCATACACTATACTACAACGCATATACAGAAGATCTCTTCACTTGGGATAATGATCTTGAGAACAATACCGATCACCACCTGATAATCAATCAGGATTCGGCTTTAATCCAAGGTCTGGCAGGCTTCAATTTTAGTGAACCGTTACGTAAGTACCTTCAAGTCTTTACTGATATAGATTTTGATTTTCATTACGATAGCGAGAATCCTGATCTTCCTGACTATGTGGTTTTCAGTAAAACCTTGAATGACGAAACGTTCGAGAATATTAAAATCTCGCGTGGAGAAGAGAGGTTATTCGTATGGTGCTTTTTCCGCTGTATAGTTGACCAAGTACTTGGAGGGAACAGCGCCTATAAAGGGATTGAGTACATCTACATTGATGACCCTATGTCGTCTCTTGACGACAACAATGTAATTACTTTTGCAGCTCAACTTTATAATGTTATTCGTGATAGTCTCAGGAATGAGAGAAGGGTGATAAACAGCGGAATCGGTGAATTGAAACGAATAAAGTTCGTTATTTCTACCCACCACGCCCTATTCTTCCATGTTATGATACATGGTCTGAGCAATGATTCAAAGCTTGGACAGTTTTACCTGCATAGGGCTAAAGACTCTGATGAAGTAATCCTCAAGAGCATGAGCGACAAAACGCCATTCTATTATAACGTTGCCATGATGAGTGAAATTCAAGAAGCTATCTTCAATGACAGGCTCTATACTTATCATTTCACCATAATGCGAAGTGTAATGGAGAAGATTGCAGAATTCTTTGGACATCGGGATTATCGTTATATTCTTGACGGCATTAACTACAAAGGAAATGACTTCGACGAACTATCTTTCAGTAAAGGGGAACTTGTTGACCTGTATTCGCGAATAGTCAACGTCTTTTCTCATCAGGGTCAGTTCTTTTCACCTACACTTATGAACGAGGATAATAAAGACTCTATCAAGACGTTATTCTATCATATCAAGAAGAAATACCATTTTGTGCTGCCAGATTTGACGGATGCTCGTAGTGAAAGGGAGATACATACTTCTGGCAGATAATTAAAAGCCAATAATAAAACAAAAAAGACATAGAAAATGGAAAATACGGCGAAAACCCCGCTGACCAAGCAAGAACGTGAGCAGCTTTTCAGAGCTCTTTGGAATGTTGCCGACATCCTTCGAGGAGCTATGACGGCCGACAACTTTCGCGACTATATGCTCTCGCTTCTCTTCTACCGCTACATCAGCGCCCGCTACGAATCAGCCGCCCGCCTTGAATTGGGGAGAGACCTTCCAGAAGATAAGCCCTTGTACGAGTGGTACGAAGAGAACGCTGCGGACATCCCGGAATTCGAGGATATGATGCTCAAGAGCACGCATTATATCATCAAGCCCCAGTACCTCTGGAGCGCAATCTATGAACTGGCCCGCACCCAGGACGATTCCCTCCTGACCGAGCTCAAAGACAGTTTCCGCCACATTGAGGAGGAATCATTCAAAGGTGCCTTCAAGGGGCTCTTTTCCGAGATCAATCTTGATAGCGAGAAGCTTGGTAAGGACCGCACTGCACGGAATAAGATGATGTGCAATATTATCGCCAAGCTGGAAGAGAAACTGATCGAATTTGATGAGCGTGGAGACATCCTCGGCGATGCTTACGAGTATCTCATCGGTCAATTTGCCGCGGGTAGCGGAAAAAAAGCGGGCGAGTTCTATACTCCTCAGCAAGTGAGTACCATCCTCTCCCGCATCGTCACGCTTGACTGCCAAGACCCGACAACTGGCCACAAGAAAGAACTCTCCAGCGTGTTGGACTTTGCTTGCGGCTCCGGCTCCCTGCTTCTCAACGTGAACAACGAGATGAAAAAGCATAACGGGAAAATCGGTAAGGTCTATGGCCAGGAAAAGGAAGTAACCACCTTCAACCTCGCCCGGATGAATATGTTGCTTCACGGCCTGCACGACTCTGAGTTTGAGATCTTCCACGGTGATACTCTCACCAACGACTGGCCTCTGTTGAAAGACAGCAATCCCGTCAAGCCGGTGACATTCGACGCTGTTGTGGCCAATCCGCCGTTCAGCCTAAAATGGGAACCCGATGACGAAGTCTCCAAAGATCCCCGTTTCCAGAACTATGGCGTTGCGCCCAAGAGTGCAGCCGACTTCGCCTTTCTGTTGCACGGCTTTCACTATCTGAGCGACAGCGGCACGATGGCCATCATCCTGCCCCACGGTGTTCTGTTCCGTGGTGGGGCTGAGGCTGCCATCCGCCAGAAACTCATCACCGATGATAATATCGACTGTATCATCGGCCTTCCAAGCAATCTCTTCTACTCCACCGGCATTCCCGTCTGCATCATCGTGCTCAAGAAATGCCGAAAGACCGACGACGTCCTCTTTATCAATGCCGCAGAATACTACGACAAGGATAAGAAACAGAATACCCTGTCGGAGGAGCATATTAGAAAAATAGTGGATACCTACCGTTTCCGTAAGGAGGAAGACCGTTACAGCCGCTGCGTCAGCGTCCGGGAAATCGTAGAGAACGACTACAACCTCAATATCACCCGCTACGTCTCTCTGGCGCAGGAAGAGGCGCAAATTGACCTCTCTGCCAATCAGGAGAAACTCTCTGAGGTAGAGCGAACACTTGCTGATGCCAGGGCAAAATTCAACGGCTATCTCCGCGAACTTGGTCTGAAAGAGATTTGATGTTTTTATTATGCAGATACAATGCACAATAAGGCTTTATCTTTGCGCCATCAGTGATATTAAGATTTAAACTATAAAAAACAAAATAACATGAAAGAACTCAGATGTCCCAAGTGCGGAAACGTTTTTTCCGTAGACGAAGCCGACTACGCTTCCATCGTTTCACAGGTCAAGAACGCCGAATTCAACGACGAGCTTGCCCGTCGTATTGAGGAGTTGCACAAGCAGCACGAAGCCGAGCAGAAGGCTCGTGAAGCCCTCTCCGGACAGGCTCATCAGAAAGAACTGACCGTCAAAGACAAAACCATCAGCGAGAAGGACAGTGAGATTCTCCGTCTCAAAGACCAGCTTGCTGCTATGAGCGAGAAACGCGACCTAGAGATGAATGCCGCCGTCACGGAAAAAGACCGGGAGATTGCCGCGCTCAAGGCTACCATTGACCAGGACGCCCAGGCTCTGGAGATTGCTTTGCTGAAAGAACGCCAGCAGGCGAAAGAAGCGACCCAGGCAAAGGACGTGGAGATTGCAAACCTGAAGTCACAGGCCAAGCTTGTCGCCTCAGAAGCGGCACTCCGCGAAAAGAGTCTTCAGACAGAATATGAAGGCAAGTTGCAGGTCGTCAAATCCGAGGCCGCATCCCGTCTGCGCGTGGCAGAAGAAGAAGTCGAACGCCTCAAGGACTTCAAGACCCGCCTCTCCACCAAGATGGTGGGCGAGAGTCTGGAAGCCCACTGCAGCACAATCTTCAACGGAGAACTGCGACCGCTTTTCCCGGTGGCCTACTTCGAGAAGGACAATGATGCCTCAGCCGGCAGCAAGGGAGATTTTATCTTCCGGGACTATGATGGCGGCACGGAGTATATCTCCATTATGTTCGAGATGAAGAACGAGATGGATGAGACGGCCACCAAGCACAAGAACGAGGACTTCTTCCGGAAGCTCGATGCAGATCGTACCGCCAAAGGCTGCGAGTATGCCGTGCTGGTATCCCTCCTGGAGCCCGATAACGAACTGTACAACGGCGGTATCGTGGATGTGTCACACCGCTATCCCAAGATGTACGTCATCCGGCCCCAGTTCTTCAAGGCTATGATCACCCTACTGGTGAATGCGGCCAAGAAGAGCATCGACTACCAGCACCAGCTGGCTATCGCCCGCAGCCAATCCATCGACGTTACCAACTTTGAAGGCCAGCTCAATGCCTTTAAGGACGCTTTCGGACGCAACTATCGCCTAGCCAGCGAGAAGTTCAAGACCGCCATCGATGAGATTGACAAATCCATTGCCCATCTCCAGGAGATCAAGGATGCCCTAATTGGTTCCGAGAACAACCTCCGTCTGGCTAACGACAAAGCCGACAACCTCACCATCAAGCGCCTCACCCGTGGCAACCCCACGATGAAGGCCAAGTTTGATGAGGCCCGCAAGAAAGCGGAGACGGAAGCTCCTGAAATCAAGGAGTCTTAAGGAGCGCGGGTTAATACTTGGGGACGTAATTGGCCTTTCTCACGAGTGCGTCTTCAAGAATGGCTTCCACGAAGTCATCGGCAGCAAGGTTCAGGGTCGTTTCCTGGTCCTTGCTTTCATATTCAAACTTCACCTCGCAAATCTTGACCTGTCCCCAATGGCGGGACACCATCCATCCGTCTTCAAAGGGGAAGATGACATCAGTACCAGGCTCTGGACTATCCGGCAACATAGAGCTATAGGAGGATTATTTCTTTACATAGGCCGTAGCCCTGCCGGTTCCTGTCTTCTCGATGTAACCGGCGGCAAGAAGGTCGAACAGAGTGCGCTCGATGGTGGTGAGGCTAATGTCCGGGCAGGTCTGGGATATCTCCTTCTTGGTGATCTTGCCAGGAGTGCGCTCGATGATGGCCTTGATGCGCTCAGGCTTGGATACCTTGCGATAACGAAGGTGTTCAACACGGTTCTCGAATTCATTATAAGCCTTAACCACGACCCCAAGCATGTACTTGAGGAAGGGAAGATAGTTGTTTCCGTCCTCGTGCCAGTCCTGGGAACTGGCCTGCAGCGCTTCATAATAGGAGTCCTTGCTCTTCTCGATGAGCATCTCGATACTGATGTACTTGCCCACAATGAATCCGGTGCGGTACAGGAGGAGAAGCGTCAGAAGGCGACTCATGCGGCCGTTTCCGTCATTGAACGGGTGGATGCAGAGGAAGTCCAGGATGAATATCGGCATCAGGATCAGAGGATTATAGGTAGCAGCCTCGATGGCATCATTGTATCTGGTGCAGAGGTTCAGCATGGCATTGGCCGTCTGGAAGGCAGGGACTGGGCGGAAGCGGACTGTTTCCGTGCCGTCGGCGTGCTTCTCTGCAATGATGTTGTCCGAGTTTTTATATACACCACCTACGGCGCTGCTGCTGAAAGAATAGAGGTCCCGGTGCAATTGGAGGATGTTGTTTGGGCGCGGGGCGATGTATTCGTAGGATTCGTGGATGGTGGCCAGCACGTCGCGGTAGCCGGAGATTTCTTCCTCGTTCCGGTTTCGGGGCTGGACCTTTTCTTGAACGATGGCTTTTAGACGCTCGTCAGAGGTATAGATGCCCTCGATGCGGTTGGATGCGTCGGTACTCTGGATTTTGGCGACATCCAGCAGGGCTGTGAGCACATCAGGCTCGGCCTCGATGAAAAGTTCCTGGCGGCCGCGGCATTCGTGGAGGCGGGTCAGCAGAGCCACTACCTCCGGCGTGAGAAGTTCTTTGGGGCGGTTTATGAAATCAAATTCGTGCATAGCGCGTATAGTTTACAGGGCTAAGATAGTGTTTTTCTGCCTCAAAAACGAATTTTCTGCATCAAGACAAGAAAAATGATGCAGAAAACAACCGAATGAGGTAGATCACTTGAAGTAATCGTATTTGTCGGTCAGTCTCTCGACGACTTTGAGGGAGTCTGCCTTTATGTAATTCTTCAGTATCGCAGGCGATGTGTGGCCAGTGACCTTCATAATGTCGTTCAGGTCCACGCTAGCCAAGTACATCATGTTGCTCTGGAGCATCGGACCGTGTGGGTATGATGAGTTTGTAATTCTCCACCATCTCTTTTTTAGGAGTACCGCCCTTGGCTGTTTCGAGTAGCGTAATAATGATGCTGCGAGTCGTGGACTGAAATTTAAGCCTCTGCCCAGCCGCCAAGGGTTTTGTTTTCAGATGAGAAGTTTATACCTAACTTGATTATCTGCTTGCCGCTGGCGAAGAATGGTTTGTCGTAAGACTTCTCCTCGATTTGTTTCAGGGCCGTTTCGTTGGATTTATTCTTCTTTAATTCAATGATATAGATATATTTATCCGTGTCAAATACAATGTCTATCCTGCCGTTGGATGTCTGGTATTCGGTCCTCACGTAAAGCCCCAACATTTTCAGCATTATAGACATTACGTTCTGGAAGTACAACTCCAGATCGCCCTGAATCATATAGCTGTTTCCTGCTGAAAATGCAGTGAGATGATTCATGAAAGCCTTGGTGTTGCCATTGCTGATATCCCTAACGAATAGATATACTGAAAGTTCGCCTTCTATCAATGCTGGGGAGAACAACTGGCTGAGAGAATGTATGAAGCCACGCTTGACTTCCTCGTTAGGGTAGTCATGGTTGTATGTGAAATAATCAGGATTAAAATCCTTGATGGTCAGATATCCCGCCTGATACATTAATGTTATCGGGGCCGGGCTCACATAGTTCGATCCCGTCTGAGTTTCCACCGAAACGTCATTTCTTGAAATATAGTCGAGTTTCCGGCGGAATGGTGGTTTGGGTGGACAAAACGCAATGAGGTGCGAAGATAGGAGTTGCCGTGGTTGTAAACGTGCAAGTGGCGGCAAGTGACGAGTATGGGGACGTGCGAACGTGTTTCCGTCACGATGATTCTTGCGTGAAAATGTGTATATTTGTAAGTTTTTAGTGAGCGTTAAGGGATATGTCGGTACGGGTTGCCAGGAAGGTGGTCAGAGGTTGCCGGGCATATTCAAGCTATTGAATGACTTTTTGAAATTTATTAAAGTACACAAATACTATGACACAGGACGAACTGTTCAAGGTGCTGGTGGCACATTGCAAGGAGTACGGGTTTATCTTCCCGTCAAGTGAGATTTATGACGGACTGGCAGCGGTCTATGACTATGGCCAGATGGGCGTAGAACTGAAGAACAACATCAAGCAGTACTGGTGGAACGCTATGGTCAGGCTGAACGAGAATATCGTCGGCATTGATTCATGCGTGTTCATGCACCCTAAGACTTGGGTGGCTTCAGGTCACGTGGCGGCCTTCAATGACCCGCTCATCGACAACAAGGACTCCAAGAAGAGGTACCG
>DBKH01000055.1 GCA_002297815.1 Bacteroidales bacterium UBA755
ATTTCTCCGGACAGCAGTGATATATATATATATATAACCAAATATTTTTGAGGTTTTTGCGGTTTTTAGGGCTAAAAAATTTCTTAGCATGTCGCTTCGACTGACTCAGCGACCAAAGAGCATGGCTCGGAGGACTCGTAACCGTCCGGTTGGTGAGCTTGTCGAACCATTAGGACGGTCATTGAGCCTGCCGAAGTGCTGAAGTGACGAAGTGACCTACCTATTCATGCACAAGGCAGCGAAAAATAAAAACCAAAATTTTGGTCCACCGTGCAAAATTTTGGTTTTTCTTTTTTTTTGTTGACCTCTTAGGCAAAAATGCCCAATCTAAACTATAGCCAATTCAAATCCAATAGATTAGCAAAATCATCAATGATGTAGTCCGCACCATAGGTCTGAAGCTCCTCGCGAGTGGAATTGCCATAGGTGACACCACAGGTTTTGGCACCGGCACCGCGGCCCATAAGGATGTCAAAAGACATGTCACCGACAACCAAGGTTCTCGATGCGCTACCACCCAACTTCTTCAGGGTCAGGAGGACCGGCTCAGGATCCGGTTTGGCTTTCTTCACGTCATCTGCACCAAGAACGAGGGATATTTCCTCGTCGAAACCGAAAGTCCTGACAAAATCCAAAAGCGAATGATTGGAGCGGGAGGAGGCGATTGTCAGCACGAAACCTCTTGCGCGGAGTTCTTTCAAAGTCTCAGGGACATTAGGGAAAACCTTTGGAACAAGCAGTTTCTTGTTCTCCTCGAATATTTCCCTATAAGCCTCGGCACATTCTTTAGCCTGATCATCCGTCAACGATGAGAAAAGTGCTTTAAAACTTTCACTCAAAGGGAGTCCGATTGTCGCTGCACAGGAATATTCATCAGCCACAGGCAGACAAAGTTTCTCCATCGTCATCTGAAGGGTCCTGACGATGGTTTTTCTGGTATCACAAAGGGTACCGTCAAAGTCTAGAATTATAAGTCCGTTGTTCATAACACGGCAAAATTAACTCAAATTGTCGAGAGTTCAAGCCCTAGGCACAGATATGACAGTTTTTTGAATAATCATGACTGGCAGACAGCGATCGCTCAAGACTCCGCCTGAACACTAATCCGATTATATCTCCTGCTGCTTGCGGTGCCAGTTGAGCATCGGAAGGAGGAAGGAAATCACTGCGGCACCGAGCCAGAACCAGCTTACGTAGGTAAAATCGTGTTTCGTCACGGTCTCACCAAGCTTGTTCACAACCTCAACGGTGTTGTTGTCCAGAAGGAGTCCTGAGACGATGTTCTGCAATCCTGCCGCATGGTATGATGCGACTACGAAGATGCCAAGGGTTGCTCCGGGGCCGTTCATGGTTCACTAACTCTGAAAAATCAAGAAATGAAGCCATTATTCATCAATATTATGACAATCAAACACTAATCATGCAATCCCCTACTGCGAAGGTACCCAAGCAACTGCTCAGGGCGATCTGTCTGGATAAGAGACGCACCATAGCTGATGATCTGATCATAAACCATTGCCGGATCACCGCTGTCGAAGGCCTTGTCATCGTCAAGATAACCACAGAGGCTTCCCCAGATGGTGTTGATCCAAAGTTTTGAGCCAGAGTCCAGAATCTTCTTGAAACAGTCATTGACCTCCGGGGTCATCTTGTTCCAACAGATTTCGTAGGCAAGAGGGACGGTGCCTGTGCTCATATATTCATTAAACAGCTTCGCGCCTCCTTTCTGAAAGTTCACTATCGGCATGTACATCATGTTATGCACGTGGGCGGCCATTTTGGCCTTGACCTCGGCGAGCGGCTTGTTGCCTTTGATTAGGATCTGGTCGGTTACTCCAAGTTCCTCTGTCAGGGCGAGAACCATATCATAATATTCATACCCTTGATCCACATTCACGCAGATGCGGTCCTTGCAGCATTCCAAAGCCTCGCGGAGCGTGCAAATGTGCAAGGAGTCGGTAGCGACACCGTGGGCGCGTTTCAGTCGGAATTTCTTTAATTCATCCAAAGTGTAGTCGCTCACGAGACCTTTGCCGGTCGTGCAACGGTCAATCGTCTTGTCATGGGAAAGAACCAGCACACTATCCTTTGTGAGTTTGAGATCAAGCTCCATGATGTCTGCCCCCATCCTGATGATGGACTCTATGGCAGGGATGGAATTTTCCGGATAGTTGCGCCAGTCGCCTCTATGACAGGCCACCACGACATACTTCGAATGAGGGTCGTGCATCTGCGCTACAATCATCTCTGCCCTATTGGGATATTTTGACAGATCGACTACGCTATTCTTCGCTGTTCCACAAGAACAAAGGTACGTAGCGATGGCATATAGGCACAAAATTCTTGCTTTCATTATTCCTTATTATATAACAAGACATTAAGCGCCACGACTATTTCTTAAGGCCGGAGTTCAGGAAGTCTATGAAGCCTTCGATGGAAAGGTTGTAGCCACGTACTGGGACTAGCTGGTTGCCGTCTGCGTCCAAAAGGGCGTAGTTCGGTTGGGCGTTGACTCCGAAACGGGTACGGGCGATGTAAGAGTTGACACGGCCAATCTCTTTCAGGGTCTTGCCTTCCGGTGTTGTAAGCCAGTCTGACTCTTCTAGTTTGCTCTTGTCATCCACATAGAGGGCCACGAGAACATATTCATTTCTAAGAATATCCAGCACTCTTGGATCGCTCCAGACGCGCTGCTCCATCTCGCGGCAGTTGACGCAGCCATGGCCAGTGATGTCCACGAAGACAGGCTTGCCTTGAGCTTTGGCAGCAGCAAGGCCTTCATCAAGAGTGAAGTAACCAGTCAAACCTAGGGGCATCTTTAGGTCGTATTTCTGGCCGTAAGTGGAGGCTCCGGCCACTGAGCCTGTCGATGTGCCGGTATGGTCAGCCGTTTCGGTGGTCGCTGAGCCAGTCGAAGCGACCGGACTGGCCGGTGAATCGGCATAGTTATAAACCACGAAGTCCTGAGTCTCCATTGGAGGAAGGTACCCTGACAAAGCCTTAAGCGGAGCACCCCACATCCCCGGAATCATATAGACCACGAATGTGAACACGGCAATCGCTAGGCCGAGCCTTGGCACTGAGACATGCTCCACAGGATCGTCATTCTTGAAGCGTAGCTTACCTAGAAGGTAGAATCCGAGAAGCGAGAATGTGACGATCCATATTCCCAGATAGACCTCCCTGTCAAGCAGTCCCCAGTGATATGTCTGGTCAGCAACGCTGAGGAACTTAAAGCCAAGTGCCACCTCGATGAAGCCCAAGACGACCTTCACGCTGTTCAGCCACGAGCCGGACTTACCTTTCATCTTCTTCAGAAGTGACGGGAACATTGCCAGGATTGTGAACGGAAGGGCGAAGGCTACAGAGAACGCTAACATTGTGACCATCGGTGTCCAAAACTCCCCCTGCGTGGACTTGATCAGCACCGTTCCGACAATAGGACCCGTGCAAGAAAATGACACCAACACGAGGGTCAGAGCCATGAAGAATATTCCCCCAAGTCCTTTGGTGCCAGACTTCGCGTCACTCTTGTTGGCAAGGCTGGACGGCAGTTCAATCTCAAATGCTCCGAAGAAAGAAGCAGCGAACACCATGAAGACGATGAAGAATATCAGGTTCGGAAGCCAATGCGTGGCAAGCCAATTGAATATGTCAGCAGTTACAGTGTTTCCTCCGATGATCCATGTCAAACCTATGATCAGACTGATCGGAACTGTGTAAAGAAGTACGATGAACAGCCCGTAGATGAAAGCCTTGAAACGCCCCTCAGCCGCTGTCGTGGACTGCTTCATGAAGAACGACACCGTCATCGGAACCATTGGGAAAACGCATGGGGTCATCAGCATAGCAAAGCCCCAAAGAATCGCTTCGATAATCAGAGCCCAAAGTGAACCTTCACTCTTGGTCTCATCAGGGGCGATTGTCTCAGACGGCTTGTCAACCTCTTTGGCAACCTCTGCCACTGCAGAAGCCTCCTGCTTTAGCGGCACGGAAAACGCCCATGATTCAGGAGCAGCGCAGAACTGGTTGTTGCATCCGCTCCATGAGATTTCACCGGAAACTGTTGCCTCCGAGGATGTTAACTTAACCTTTTGAGTAAGCTTTACAAAATCAAAGAACACTTTTTCTCCTTTATAATCGGAAGGCTCTGTCACTTGAACCAAAGTACCATCCAAGGAATATTCAGGAGCGGGCGTAAAGTCAATGACAATAGGATTATACTCATGATCAATTGTGTAGATGTGCCAGCCATCTTCGATGCTTGCCGTGAACGTCAGTTCAAAGACATCATTGGTAATCTGCTTGCTAGAGACTGACCACTTAGCGGTTGCCTCAGGTGCCTGAGCAAAAGAGGCCACACTCCATGTTAGGAGTGCAGCCACCAATGCCATAGCTTTCTTAAAAGTATGTGTCATAGCGTCAAAACATTTGCCGTTATATTCGTAGATTATTATTTTGCGTAAGCAACAGAACGGGTCTCCCTAATCACCGTGATCTTGACCTGTCCCGGATAAGTCATCTCTTCCTGGATCTTCTGAGCGATGTCAGCTGAGAGCCTTCCTGCCTGATCATCACTGACTTCCTCAGCTCCTACAATCACACGAAGTTCACGACCTGCCTGGATTGCATAACTCTTGGTCACTCCTGGATAAGATGCCGCAAGGTCTTCCATGCCCTTGAGCCTCTTGATGTAAGACTCAATAACCTCCCGACGTGCACCAGGGCGAGCTCCGGAGATTGCGTCACCTATCATCACAATAGGAGAAATGATGGAAGTCATCTCAATCTCTTCGTGGTGTGCTCCGATGGCGTTGCAGATTTCAGGCTTCTCTTTGTACTGCTCAGCCAATTTCATACCAAGCAATGCGTGAGGAAGTTCAGGCTCCTCCTCGGAAACCTTGCCGATGTCGTGAAGAAGACCGGCTCTTTTGGCAAGTTTAGGATTAAGTCCCAATTCAGCAGCCATGATAGCGCAGATGTTAGCAACCTCGCGAGAGTGCTGAAGAAGGTTCTGACCGTAGGAAGAACGGTACTTCATTCGCCCGATCATCTTGACAAGCTCGATGTTCAAGCCATGGATGCCAAGGTCAATGCAAGTTCTCTTACCAGTTTCAAGGATCTCATCTTCAAGCTGTTTCTGAACCTTTGCTACCACCTCCTCAATGCGGGCAGGATGGATACGTCCATCAACAACAAGCTGGTGAAGTGCAAGTCTGGCGACTTCCCTACGGACTGGGTCAAAAGCGGACAGCAGAATAGCATCCGGAGTGTCATCAACAACGATCTCAACACCGGTAGCAGATTCCAATGCCCTGATGTTTCGCCCCTCACGACCGATGATGCGACCTTTAATCTCATCATTGTCAATCGGGAATGTAGTCACGGCATTCTCAATAGCTGTCTCAGTAGCAGTTCTTTGAATTGTGTTGATAACAATTCTCTTAGCCTCTTTGGACGCATTCAGTCGAGCCTCATCCATAGTGTCATTGATGTAAGCCTGAGCCTCGGTCCTTGCCTCCGCCTTCATGTTCTCCATCAAGATATTCTTAGCCTCTTGGGCGCTCATTCCTGCGATGGTCTCAAGCTGCTTGTTTGCCTGAGCACTCAACCGTTCATACTCCTCAGTCTTTTTAACGAGAGCTTCCTGCTGAGCCTGATAGTTAGACTTGGCATTGTCAGCATCACGCATTTTTCTCTGGAGCTCGGAATTTTGCTGATTCAGAGAATTTTCTTTCTGCTTGATACGATTCTCCGCATCTTTTAGTTGACTATTCTTTTCGTTGATGTACTGCTCATGCTCGCTCTTAAGTTGGAGGAACTTTTCCTTAGCTTGATGAATCTTGTCTTTTTTGATCCCCTCAGCCTCTATTTCAGCTTTGGCGATGATCTCGTTCTTCTGTCCTTTCAGAACGATTTTCTGAATGATTATGTAAGCCGCCAATGCGATTACTGCACCGATCAGGACTCCTATAAAAAATTGTAACATAATATCTTAAAATTTAAATATTCAAAAAAAAATAACTATCTATGAAATCACTTCTCCACATCTTGCCGCCTCCTCACAAAAAAGCCGGCAGTCTCCGCCTAACGGAAACAGACCGGACTTAGAATAAAAAAAGCCGTTAGTCGCTTGTCAGAAACCTTAAATTAATAAGATTTGAGATCCGCACCGGTTCAGAGATCCATCGTCACGCCAAAGGCGCAATCCCCGAAGGTAACCTTGGCCCGTCATTGCCGGCTCGAGTAAACTCGGTTCCGTAGAACTTGTTGATTTGAGCACGTGGGACTAACGGCCCTCTTTTTCAATATTTCTAATGTAGGACTCAACATCCTCCTGAAGATGCCTCGCTTCTGCGTCAGCATCAGCGAGTTTTTTCTGGTAGGCTAATCTGCCAACAGCTTCGTTTAGTGCGACAAAAGATAGCTTGTCGGAAAGGGTCTTGTTCGGGTACTTGGCATCGTAGGCCGTCAATTTCTGATTGATGGCTTCCGCTGCGAGTCTCATCATCCTCTCCATCTCAGGAGATGAAGCAACGAGAGGGTACTCATTACCCGCAATCTTTATCTTGATGTTCTGTCCCATTCCTAATTTTCAAGCAAGGAGATGCACTTGTCAATCTCCTTGATCAATCTTTCTATCTTTTCCTTCGCTGCAGAACCGTCTCCGGCCACACCGAAAGCCTCGGACAGATGAAGGTTGTTCACCTGTTGTTCCAAATCCTCAATCCGTTTCCTACAGGATTCATTGTCAGCCTTGCACTGTAGAAGTTCAGACTGGAGCCTTTCGCGCTCCGATTTCTCAGCTTCGTACAGGGCGATCAACTTTTCGATATTTGTCTTTATACCTTCAAGCATT
>DBKH01000086.1:0-14846 GCA_002297815.1 Bacteroidales bacterium UBA755
CTTGGCAGCACTTCTACAACTCTACTTTCAACGAGAAGTACAAGGCTGACGGAACACTGCCTACAGCGTCGGACTACTATCTGAGCGCCCCTAACGTGTTCAAGACTGAATATTTCCTCGTCTCTTTCTTCGGGCGTGTGAACTATTCATTCAACGACCGTCTTCTTGTGACAGCCACCCTGCGTAACGATGGTACCTCACGTTTCGCCAACAACAAGTGGGGTCTCTTCCCTTCTGTGGCCGTAAGCTACAACTTCGCCAAGGAGAAGTTCATCGCGAACAGTGATGTCGTTTCCGCTTTGAAGCTTAGGCTCAGCTGGGGACAGACAGGTCAGCAGGACCTCCAGTCCGGTGACTATCCTACACTGTCATCCTACAAGTACAACACGAACCAGTCGATGTTCGTTTTCGGTGACAAGACGATCACTCCGATCACTCCGCTCGGCTACAACGCTGACCTCAAGTGGGAGACCACCACGACCTACAACGTCGGAGTTGACTACGGTTTCCTCAATGATAGGATTTTCGGTAGCGTGGATGTCTATAAGCGTGACACCAAGGACCTGCTGAACCGCACTCCTGTGGCTGCCGGTGCCAACCTTTCCAACTATCTGAACGCCAACATCGGTGACCTTACCAACAAGGGTGTCGAGTTCGAGATCAACGCCATCCCTGTACAGACAAGGGACTGGAGCTGGACCCTCGGTTTCAACGCAACCTTCAATGAGACAAAGATTTCAAGGCTGACCACCGATGACGAGCGTGCCGACTATTTCGGAATCGAGACCGGTGACATCGCCGGAGGTACCGGAAACAAGATTCAGATTCACCAGACCGGTCACGCCCCTAACTCGTTCTTCGTCTACAAGCAGGTCTATGACACTGACGGCAACCCTATCGAAGGCCTCTATGCTGACCTGAACAACGACGGTAAGATCGACAACAACGACAAATACTGCTTCCACAAGGCCGCCCCGGATTGGACATTTGGCTTCAACACCCAGTTGGCCTACAAGCAGTGGACCCTCGCGGTTAGCGCACACTCCAATGTCGGCAACTATGTCTACAATAACATAGCCTCCAATGGAGACCTCCTTACCGACCTCTGGGCCAACAACTTCGTGAACAACCGTTACTCTACGGCAAAGGAACACAACTTTTCTTCATACGCCCAGTATTGGTCTGACATCTACATCGAGAACGCCTCGTTCCTGAAGATTGATAACATCACTCTCAGCCGCTCATTCAACTTCGGCCAGAAGAACCCGATGTCGTTCAATGTCTTCGCTACGGTGCAGAATGTCGCCACTTTCACCAAGTATGGCGGAATCGATCCTGAGATTTTCTCCGGAATCGACAACAATATGTATCCGAGACCTCGTACTTACATCCTTGGTGTCAAGTTCAACTTCTAATGCGTCATAAATCATGAAAAAGATAATCAAATATACAGCGATCGCCCTTGCAGCGACGATGCTCGCTGGTGCGGCAACTTCCTGCATTGGTGATCTTGATGTCAAGCCTATTGATCCGAACCTTGAACTTCCGGAGGATGTTCTCAACAGTCAAGATGCCTTCACTGCTCTTCTGGCGAAGTGCTACCAAGGGCTTTCCTGCTCATCTTCCACTGGCCCTAGCGGAGACCCCGACATTGAGGGCGTTGAAGGTGGCTATGGTCAGTATATGAGAGCCCTGTTCAACATGGAAGAACTTTCTACCGATGTGGCAACCTGCTGCTGGAACGATGGAAACCTTTTTGATATTCATAACATCAATTGGGACGCTTCCAACGAGTTTGTGCTTTCGATGTACTACAGAATCTATTTCCAGATCGGTCTTTGCAACGAGTTTATCCGCCGCTCCAATGCTAGCGACATCAGTGGCTACACACTTAAGAATGCCTACATCGCTGAGGCCCGTGCGTTGAGACTGTTCAGTTACTACCACGCCATCGACATGTTCGGCAATGTGCCTTTCGCTACTGACGAACAGTCAGTAGGTTCAACAGGAGCGGAGCAGATTTCCCGTGCTGATCTCTTCGACTGGATGGTTAGCGAGTGCAACGATCTGCTTAACGGCAGCGACCTTGCCGAACCTGGAAAGAATGAATATGGCCGCTGCGACAAAGGTATGGTACAGATGATCCTTGCCAAGCTTTACCTCAACGCTGAGGTTTGGAAGGGTACACCGATGTATGCGGAAGCTGCCGCTGTCTGCGAGAAGATAATCAATGAATATCCTCTCCACACCAAGAGTCACGGTGAGTATAGTGCATGGCGTGAACTCTTTATGGCAGACAACCATCTTTGGACGGCCAACACCACCTACAACGGTGACGAGATCATTTTCGTTGTGGAGCAGGATGGTATCCTTGTTCAGTCCTACGGTGCGACTAATTACCTTGTCTTTGGTTGCACAGGAGGCAAGATGGATGCTGCTGCCATCGGAATCTCTTCTGGTTGGGGTGGACTTTCAATGACCGGTGCCTTCACAAGCAAGTTTGAGGACGGTGACCTTCGTGCCACGTTCTATACCGGAGAAGAGTTCGACCAGTATATCGATGCTATACGTCGTGAGTCTGACAGTTGGTCAAACGGCTGGAAGTCAATGAAATTCCTGAATGTGAACCACGATGGAAGCAAGGCTCAGGCCGATGGTTTCGTGGACACAGACTGGCCTGTTTTCCGTTCGGCTGACGCCTACCTGATGTACGCTGAGTGCGCAGCCAGAGGAGCCGCTGACAAGGCGAAGGGACAGAACTACCTTGACGCTGTCCGCGCCAGAGCCGGAGTAGGCAGCATAGCCCTCACTCTTGACAACATCATTGACGAGCGAGGACGTGAGCTCTACTACGAAGGCTTCCGTCGTCAGGATCTCATCCGTTTCGGTCTCTTCACATCTGATAAGTACCTTTGGGAGTTCAAGGGTGGCGTTCAGGCCGGAAAGGCGGTTGACGAGCACTTCAATCTGTATCCTATCACATCCGGTGAGCTGAACGCCAACGGTAATCTTAAGCAGAACCCTGGATATTAATAGATTATGAAAAAGTTATTTTACACGATAATCGCATTTGCGGGAATCCTTGCAGCTTCCTGCTCAACGGATGAGGACAAGCTTGTCTTTGATCCTTCATCCTCTGTGGCTCCGTCATTGGGAACCCTTGCCGGAACCACGCTCGCTTCTGACGGTGCTGATCTGACTTTCGAGTTCACACAGCCGACTTACAACATCGATGCTGCGAAGCTCTACACACTTTACATCTCTGATTCTCAGGATTTCACCAAGCAGGAGAAGCTTGCTGCCACAGTAAGCGGCACGACCGTCACTGTCAAGCAGTCAGCCCTTAACTCCGCCATCCTCAATCTGGGCGGTATGGCTGACGCTGAGTTCACGGTCTATCTCAGACTTGATTCATGGGTGGCAAACAACAAGAACACGGCTGTGGAGACCTCGTTGACACAGTCCAATGTGATTTCCGCCACATTCGTTCCTTACAACCAGCTGATTCTTGATAAGGATGTCTATGACCACGTCTGGGTTCAGGGTGACTACTGCGGCTGGAGCCACGACAAGAGCCAGTTCCTCTACAACTACAGCAAGGACGGCAAGACTTTCACAGGTGTTGTTGACTTCGCTGACAAGGCAGCGAATGGAATCAAGTTCACGGGAGCGGCTTCTTGGGATGCCTCAAGCGGTAACTGGGGTTCTGCGGCTCAGGCCGAGGAAGCCGAGGCCAATAGCATTAAGCTCATCAACGGTGACGGCTCACAGAACATCATCTGCTACAGCAAGCGTTTCTACGGATTCACCCTCGACAAGAACTCTCTTGTCCTTACCAAGGACTGGGGCGCTGATGTCATCGGAATCGTTGGCGCGTTCAACAATTGGGGTGCGGATCCGGACATCGAGATGAACTACAACAAGGACTATGTTCGATTCTGGGCTGACGCTGAGTTCTCTTCCGACACCGAGATCAAGTTCCGCGCTGACGCTGCTTGGGATTTCAACTGGGGTAAGGACGGCAACGTTGGTGGCGACAACATCGCTGTCAGCGCTGGTAAGTACCGTATCTATCTCGACCTCAACAAGAAGACAGTCGAGCTCAGCACCTCAATGTACGGAAAAGACGAGCCAAATGCCAGCGGCAGTGAGCCGGAGCCGGAGAAACCGGCAGTTTGGTCTCTCATCGGAACAATCGCCGGAGACAATTGGACCGCTGACGTAGATATGTCCAACATCGAAGGTGAGGTATGGATCGCCAGAAGCGTGAGCCTAACCGCCAGTGATGAGTTCAAACTTCGTTTCGGACACGACTGGGCGGAGACCGCTGGAGGCACAGAGGCCAACTCAAAGAGCACGATCGATCCGGAGAATCCTTATGATGTATTCAAACCTGTGCTTGGAACAGCTTTCGCGTCAGGTGGGATGAACATTCAGGTCGGAATCGAGGGCATCTACGATGTCACCTACGACAATGCAGCCAAGACCATTCTCGTGGAGAATCACAAGGCTCTATTCTCGCTGATAGGCGACATCAACGGCTCCGGTTGGGGCAAGGATTTCGTTATGACACAGGACGGTGATGTCTGGACAAGCCCTGTAGTGACAATCGGTGGCGAGTTCAAGATCCGCTACGATTCCTCTTGGGATGACGCGAACACTTATGGTGTCAGTGACGGAACAACAGTCGAGATTGGCAAGGAGTTCACTCTTGTTCAGCCGGGTGGAAACATCAAGGTTCCCCAGGCCGGTGACTACAAGGTGATCTTCAACGCGAAGACCCTCACCGTGACCATCCAGAAGTAATATTCATGTTTTTCAGACGCACCCGAAGGGAAGAATATGTCCGGGTGCGTCTGATTTATTATATTCGTAAATTATGAAACGCTCGTCATTCCTCTTTGGCCTTTTAAGTTTGATCGTGTCAGCCGCTTTCCTTGTGGGATGCGACAAGAACGGCACTGCACCTGAACCTGCTCCGACCCCGGAGCCTGTCACTCCGGAACGCACCGGAGAATCGGGAATATCCTACCAGCTGCTGGTCTATTCATTCGCTGACAGCGATGGCGACGGTTGCGGGGACTTCAGAGGAATCCAATCCAGACTTGACTATCTGAAGGAGATGGGGGTACAGGCTCTCTGGCTTTCCCCGATCCACAAAGCTTCATCCTATCACGGGTATGACGTTCTGGACTATTCCAGCGTCAATCCCGACTACGGCACCGAAGCCGATTTCAAATCCCTCCTGGACGCGGCACACGCCAAAGGGATCAAGATTTATCTTGACTATGTGCTGAACCACACTTCCAAGAATCATCCGTGGTTCCTTGACGCGAAACAAAGCGCGGACAGCCAGTACCGCGACTATTATATCTTCTCCGACAACCCTCAGGCTGACATCCGTGACGGCAAGATTCCGATGATCGCCACTGAGGGCGCGCGTGGCTACGATTCCGGTCAGTGGTTCTCCGCTGTCACCGGAGTTGACGGCAAATTGAAAGTGAAGTTTACCCTAACCTTGGACAATTCCGGGAAACCTTCGACCCTCAAGATGGACAAGGTGGACGAAGTGACCAACTCCGGAAGTCAGAACTCAGGAATATGGCTGTACTACGGGGATGCCAGCATGGAACAGTTCTACAAGACCGGAGCTAAGGAATGCTCTCTGTCTCTGGAATTTGAGTCTTCCTGGGGAGTTCTCGTGAGAACCAGTCAGACCCAATGGGACTCCTACAAGTACGGAGCTCCTTCGGGGAAGAACCAACTTTCCTACGGCACTCCTCTTGCGCTTTCAAACTCCAATGCCCAAGACATACTTCTGCCTGGAATGACCACAACGATGTACCACTCTCATTTCTGGACGCCATACTTTGCTGATCTGAACTATGGTCCGGTGGAGACCTGTGAGCAGTCGGGCGCTTTCAAATCCGTCTGCGAGTCCGCTGACAGATGGATCAGGATGGGAGTTGACGGTTTCCGTCTGGATGCTGTCAAGCACATCTACCACAATGCCAATTCGGACGAGAATCCGACTTTCTTGAAGAAGTTCTATGACCACTGCAATGCAACCTTCAAATCCGCAGGAGGGCAAGGCGAGTTCTATATGGTCGGTGAGCAGATGAGTGATGCGGACGAGGTGGCACCATATTACAAAGGCATTCCGGCCCTCTTCGAGTTCAGTTTCTGGTGGAGACTGAAGGACTGCATCAACGGCGGCAACGGAAGTTCGTTTGTCGGGACGATTCAGGGTTATCAGAAACTATACTCCGGCTACCGTTCCGACTACATCGAGGCCACGAAACTGTCAAACCACGATGAGGACAGGACTGGCAGCGACCTTGGAAAGAATGTTGACAAGATGAAACTCGCTGGAGCTGTGCTGCTTACAGCCGGCGGCCAGCCATACATCTATCAGGGAGAGGAACTTGGTTATTGGGGGAGCAAATCGGGTGGTGATGAATATGTCCGCACACCGATTATGTGGAATGCCGACGGCTCTTCCCTTGCCGATGGCAAACTGAGCGGCAAGGTGGACAAATCCATGCTGACATCCTCGATCTCTGTCGAGAGTCAGGCCAAGGACGAGAACTCAATCCTCAATGTCTATCGCAAGTTCGGTGTTCTGAGGGATGAATATAAAGCCCTGGCCAAAGGCTCGTTCGATTACTGTTCGGCTGCCGCTTCAGTGAGCTCAGTCTCGGCTTGGTACCGCTCTTGCGAGGACCAGAAAGTGCTGGTTGTCCACAATTTCTCCGGTGGCAACGCCACCGTGAACCTCCCGTCCGACAAACTGGACAACGCCATAGTCACCAACGGTGCTGTCAAGGTGAACGGCACCAAGGTGACTCTGGGGGCATATTCATCGGTAGTATTCCTGCAATAAATTATTTGACATTATATGAGACGCACTCTATCTATCTTGCTGACAGCTCTTGTGGCATTCTCCTGCGCTCCCAAAGCGGAGGTGGCCGTGGAAGAGCCGGACTGGACCCGGAACGCTGTGGTCTATGAGTTGAACACCCGCCAGGCGACCGCTGAGGGCACATTCGCGGCAGCCGAGAAGAAACTCCCGGAGCTCAAGGAGTTGGGCGTGGATGTGGTCTGGCTGATGCCTGTCTATCCGATCGGAGAGAAGGGCCGCAAGGGAACCCTTGGTTCCTACTACGCCATCAAGGACTACTGCGACATCAATCCTGAGTTCGGAACCCTTCAGGATTTCGACCATTTTGTGCAGTCGGCGCACGACCTTGGACTCAAGGTCATCATCGACTGGGTGGCCAACCACACCTCTCCGGATCATCCTTGGGTCACTGAGAAACCTGCCGACTGGTACGTCCGCGATGCGAGCGGCAACACGATCGTTGAATATGATTGGACGGACATCGCGAAACTCAACTACGCGTCCAAGGAGATGCGGGCTGAGATGGAGAAGAGTATGCGTTTCTGGCTGGACAGAGGAATCGACGGATTCCGGTGCGACGTGGCCTTTCAGGTGCCGCAAGACTTCTGGACTGATGCCTTCTCGAAGTTCAGGTCTGAATATTCCCGCAGACTTTACTTCCTCGCCGAGGGTGAGGAGGCTTGGCTGCACGAGGCCGGCTTCGATGCCACCTACGCATGGAAACTACACCATCTGCTGAATGACATCGCGCAGGGAAAAGCCAACGCTGACAGCCTTGTCCGCTATGTGGAGTGGAATGCTGCCACCTATCCGTCAAACGGTTACAGGCTCTCGTTCACTTCCAACCACGACGAAAACTCATGGAATGGTACTGAATATGAAAGGATGGGTGACGCTTGGAAGGCCATGGCAGTCCTCTGCTGGACCCTTCCGAACGCCCAGCCGTTGATCTACACGGGTCAGGAGGTCGGCTACAACCACCGTTTCGAGTTCTTCGAGAAGGATCCGATGCCAGATTGGCACCACAACGCCACCACGGATTTCTACACTTATCTTAATAAGGTAAAGCACGCCCATCCGGCTCTGTCTGCCGACAATCCGTCATTCGAGGTCGTTTCCTGCACGGATTCCGGACTGGTCTTCAAGCGCAGCCTTGATCAGGACAGCGTCATCGTCAGCGTTCAGCTGAAGGCTCCGTGGAACTGGAGCATAGATGTCCCTGAGGCCAGGATTTCGCATGTGGAGCCTCCGAGCTGGTGGGTCGGGATGAAAACTCCGCTCCAGCTGATGATCCACGGAGATGCCATCGCTGACTATGATGTCAGGATCGAGGGCGAGGGTGTCAGCGTAAAAGAAATCCATAAGGCTGAGAGCCCTAATTATCTGTTTGTTGACGTGGCCATCAGCCCGTCAGCCAAACCCGGAGAGTACGGAATCATATTCACAAAAGATGGTAAGTCCTTCCGCTATCCGTACCAGATTGCCGCGAGGGAGGAAGGTTCAGCCGAGCGTGGCAGCTTCACAACTTCGGATCTTATTTATCTGATCTGCCCTGACCGCTTTGCGAACGCTGACAAAGGAAACGACAACACGGATGACACAGCCGAGAAGGCTGACCGGAGCGAGCCGTTTGGCCGTCACGGTGGTGATTTGCAGGGTATCATCGATCATCTGGACTATATCGCCGACCTTGGCGCTACCGCCATCTGGTGCACTCCGCTTCTGGTTGATGACCAGCCGAAGGAGTCCTACCACGGTTATGCCTGCGGTGACTACTACCGCATCGACCCTCGTTTCGGCAGCAATTCCCAGTACAAGGAATATGTCTCCAAAGCCCACGAGAAAGGCCTCAAAGTGATAATGGACATCGTCACAAACCATTGCGGCACAGGACATTGGTGGATGAAGGATCTGCCTTTCAACGACTGGATCCACCAATTTCCTAAATATACCGACTCGAACATCGCCTTCTCCACGGCGATGGATCCGAACGCCTCCCAGTACGATTCCAACCTTCAGGTCAGCGGCTGGTTCGTGCCTTCGATGCCGGACATGAACCTCGACAATCCGTTCATGCTGAAATATTTCCAGCAGTGGGCGATTTGGTGGACAGAATATTCCGGACAGGACGGTCTGCGTGTGGACACCTACCCTTACAACGAGAAAGTCCCGATGAGCAAGTGGTGTGAGGCCGTGATGAATGAATATCCCAACCTTAACATCGTAGGGGAGTGCTGGGACACCAACATCGACCAGCTTGCCTACTGGCAGGGCGGCAACGCCAACCGTGACGGTTTCGATTCGCATTTGCCTTCAATTATGGATTTTCCTCTTCAAGAGGCTGTCAATGCCGCTCTCTGCGAGGATGAACCGCAATGGGGACAGGGTATGGTCCGGGTCTATTCGGCTCTCTCACACGATGCCACCTATCACGATGTGTCCAAGATGCTGATATTCCTGTCCAACCACGATCATTATCGTGTCGCTGACGCATGGAAGCAGAACCCAGACAAGCTGAAGATCGCCTACACTCTTCTGGCCACAGTCCGTGGAATCCCTCAGATTTTCTACGGAGACGAGATGGGATTCGCCACCGGTAAGTCTTACAAGAGCGATGGTGAGTTGAGGATGGATTTCCCAGGCGGCTGGGAAGGCGACAAGGTTGACCTTTTCACCGAGGAAGGCCGTGCCTCCGCCACCGTTTCGGTAGGTGGAAAAACTATCCCGCAGGGACAACTCGCTGAGCTTCACGACTATGCCAAGACCCTCTTCCAGTGGAGAAAGGGTAAGGATGTGATCCATAACGGCCGCACGATGCACTTCCTCGGCCGCGACAACACCTACGGCTTCTTCCGCTACAACGACACCGACAAAGTCTTCGTCTATGTGAACAACTCCCCGGAGCCGAAAGCCATCCCGTGGTCCCACTACTCCGAGATCGCCTCCGACCTGAAGTCCGGACGCAACGTCCTCACAGGCGAGACCGTCCAACTCTCCGACTCCACCATCGTCCCTCCTTCCACCGCCCTAGTTGTGGAATATTCATTAAAGTAAGATGATTACTATATTTGCTGATTAAAAAATATTTTTAAATTTTATGCGTCAATCCTTTTATGCATAACCGTCTCGGCGCACGCATATTCGGGAAGTGAAACGACCTTTTGTGAGCGTTCCGGTCTGTTCTCCGAACGCTCATATTCAGAGGTCAGAATGAGTGCTGACACCACAAAGACTCTCACGGGAGTTGTTCAGGAGAAGAGTGGAGAACCAGTACCATTTGCGTTTGTGGCGATATATTCAAAGAAAGATTCCACGCTTGTCGCCGGTGAGATGAGTGACGAGCGTGGAAGGTTTTCCATTCAGTTCTCCGGTGAGGCGGATTTTGCCAGAATCAGTTGCATTGGGTACAAAACCGTTGACATCTCTGTGACGGCGTTGGACTTGGGGACAATCTATATGGAGACTGACGCAGGTATGCTGGATAACGCCACTGTTGTCGCCCGGCGCAAATACATTTCGAGGGAAGAAGGTGGGTTGACGCTGAATGTTCAGAGTTCCAGTCTGAAAAATGTGGGAAAGGCCGCCGATGTAATCAAGTATATTCCCGGAATGCTCTATTCCAATGGCAAATACGAGGTTTTCGGGAAAGGTGAGCCGGTCATTTACATTGACGGCAGAAAGATGGCGAACGCTTCCGAACTGTCGCTCCTTTCCTCCTCCAATGTGAAGTCTGTGAGGCTTATAACAAATCCCGGGGCTGAATATGACGCTGGCACAAGGAGTGTCATTGCCATCACCACAGTGCGCCACAGGCTCGACGGCCTTTCCGGGATTGTCGGCGCGGAACTTTCCAGACATAAGAATTGGTCCGGCAACGAGGATGTGAACCTTAATATTCATAAAGGTGCGGCGGATGTTTTCCTCGCGTACCTGCGTGACAACTCAAGAAGCGACATCCGCTATGACCTCGACCAGACCAATTACGAGCAGGACACTTTCCACGAGGTTTCGGCTTCTGAATATTCAGACCGCTCACGCTCACACGATTACAGCGTGGGGATGAACTATGCGCTGAATAAGAACCATTCAGTTGGCGGCAAATATATGGGGACCATCTCTGACTACAAACTGCTTGATTCCCCTTACGATTATATGCAGGTATATCGGAACGGTGAACTTTTGACTTCCACGGACAACAAGACGGATGAGTCGGAAAAGGAAAGGTTCCACAACGCCAATGTCTATTATGTCGGTGCGCTGTCTGAAAAGCTGCAACTCAATGTGGATGCCGATTATGTATATTCCCGGTTGAATCATTGGCAGCAGGTGGCTGAGACAAGCCGGATCGACGCGGCGCAGGAAATCACTCATATTCAGAATGATCAGAGAAACCGCGCGGCCGCTTTCAAAGGCGTGCTCGCTTGGAAGGTCAATGAGAGCAACGGGTTCGACTTCGGAACGGATTTCAGCAAGATCAGTTCCTGGGGCACGTCTGTCAATGAAGAAGGCAAGATCACCGATGACCGGTTCAAGAACAAGGAAACCAAGTATGCGGGGTTTGTCTCTTACCGTTTGTCTTCTGAAAAGTGGAGAGGAAGCGTCGGACTTCGCTATGAATATGTCCACGCCATCAACACGGATCAAGGTGAAGTGAAGAACAAGGCTGACTATTCGGACATTCTGCCTTCGTTGTCGCTATCCACTTCTGTCGGGAAAGTGGATCTGAACCTCGATTTCAGCAGCAGGGTCAACCGTCCTTCGTTCCGTCAGTTGAACAACAGTGTCAGCTACAACAACCAGTATCATTATGAACAGGGTAACATTTATCTGAAGCCGCAGTACGTGTATGACACTGAGTTCAGTCTGAATTACGGCATCATCGACTTCAAGGTGGATTACCAGTACATCAAGGACTATATTCATCCTACGGTTGTGGCGATCGAAGGTAAGCCCGGAACGGTCGCCTGGATGTCAACAAATGCCGATAGATTCCAGCAGTTGGGCGCGCAATGTGTTGTGGCTCCGGTCGTTGGATGCTGGAGGCCGACTTTGACAGCGGGTGTGTACAAGCCTTACTTCTCGCTGACATACAACGGTTCCGAGACGAGTTACAATCATCCATACGGTCTCTTGGCCTTCCAGAATGCGATAGAACTGAAAGGCGACTGGCTCTTCCGGGGCGATTTCTATTGGAACATCAAAGGGCATCACGGCATCTATGACCAGAACAGCCATGCTTCTTTCAACGTGATGGTTCAGAAACAGTTGCTGAAAAAGAGGCTGACAGTGACGCTGAAGGCTGAGGACTTGTTTGACTGGTCAAGGTTGAGCGACGTGAAGAGAGTCAATTTCGTGGTGCAGAACAGAAAGGTGAACAGCTTCAACCGCTGCGTCATCGCCTCCATCACCTATAACTTCAACAGTTTCAAGGACAAGTACAAAGGAAGCTGCTCCGCTGACGACGAGATTAACCGCTTTTAGTTCATGGACGGGATGTGCCTCTTTTTAGATTGGGCATAATGTCCCTCTTCTTCTTGCCTCGTCGCCCACGCCATCGGTTCCGTAAAGTGATCGTGCCTCCCTATCGGTAACGCTTTCGGCCTCTTATGCTACCTAAGGGGCATCCCGCACCGTATGGTAGCATTAAGCCTCGTTTTTGCTTCCCAAAGGTGCACGCTGCACTCTTGAGAAGCATTATGCCTTGTTTTTGCTACTTAAGGTGTAGGAAGCGCTCTTGGGCATCATTAAGTCTCGTTTTCGCTTCCCGAGAGTGCACGCTGCACTCTTGAGAAGCATTAAACCTCGTTTTTGCTTCCTAAAGGTGCATTCAGCACTATCGAGGAGCATTATATCTTATTTCTGTCACCGAAGCGCTTACGTGGTCGAGGTTTGGAATACAGAGATGCATAATATTCATTTTTGCACTTTGCCAGAGCCGTTATGCAAAAAGTGGTTTTCTTTGCCATTGCCGTGGCTGTGGTATAAGATGTTTTCCGTAGCGAGAACCACTTGAATATATTCACATATCTTGTAAGGCAATTATTTGGAGATTGTGCTTGTTGCTGGGCTTAAATGGTTGAAAATTAAGTGCTATCAATAATGTTGTTATCGGAGTGATAAATCTTTTTTGATCAGGGCGGTGCAAAGAAACAGAAACTTCTGTTTCTTTAAAGAAAGTTTTTCTGTTTTTGAATATGAGTCTGCGATAAAGGCACTATATTGCGGCAAACCTGAATTTAGATTTTATGGGAAGTCACAAACTCAATGAACTCCTCAAGGAGTACCGGAAACAGCCGAAGTGGTACTACCACGTCATCTTTGACTCTATCGAGACAGGACAGTTGTTCAACAATGATGATGAATATGCCGACGGAATGAACAGTGTGGCCATCGGACAATATGTCTGCGGGTTGTCAGTCATCGTGTTCGTGCTTATGGTCAACCATTGCCATATTCTTGTTCATGGATCAGGAGAGGACATCGTCCGTTTCTTCTTGTTTGTCAAGGGAAGGATCAATAGGAAACTCAAGGAGGATGGCTACCCTCCGCTCCCTTATGATTATGGATTCAAAATGGTGAAGGTTGTTGATGGGCGGCAACTGGCTGACACGATTGTCTACATCGCCAGAAATCCGTTGAAGGCGAGGCCGGATGTCACAGCCAGTGGCTATGCTTGGGGATCAGCGAATTTGATTTTCAGCGATGTGGACAGACTCTATGATAAAATGAAGATCTCAGAAATGTCCAATAGAGAGTCAATGAGAATATTCAAGACTAAAATCAGGTTGCCGGGAGATTATCTGTTCAACAGACCGTTGGGGATCATACTTCCGGAGTCTTATGTGCTAAATGGCAAGGCGGAGCAGATGCTTGTGAACTCGTGGCGGTTCAGTTCTGGGCTTGTGAAGAACTTTGATTCTTATCTTAAGGTTGCCGAGGGTGTCGGTGAGATGATTGTATTTTCGGAGAATGAGTTGAACGAGATCATCGCCTATGTCCTTAAAGATCGTTTCAAGGTGAATTCCGTCAAAGATTTGGGCGTTGACGATAAGTGCCGTATGGCTTTGATCCTGAAAAAGAAATACCGCATTGACACAAAACGAATTGCCCGCAAGATTCAAGTCGAGGTTGCTGTGCTCAATAAATTGTTTGAATAGTTCTCGAATCCATTGTCAACCCCTTGGGAGACGAAAAGGGACTAAAAACGCTACCGGAGAGTGTTCGCTGCACCCTTGGGAAACGAAAAGTGTCGAAAGTGCTGCCGGGAGTGTTGTGCGGCACTCTCGGGCAACGTCATCGCGGCATTTTGTCGCTTTGCAGAGCATCGGCGATCTCGTTGAATTCCTCACACCAAGCTCTTTGGCAGGCGGTTACGGAAAGATATTCTTTCTCCAATCCGCTCTGGATGAAGGATACCTTGAGTGAGCCATCGGCCTTGACCAGATTCTTGATCTTGAAGAACATTTCCAAGAACCTTCCTCTGTACGGAGAGCGGAGCAAGTAGCCTTCATTCGTGTCTGCCCAGCAAAGGTCGCTTCCGGAAGTNNCAGCAAAGATCGCTTCCTGAAGTGCAGACGCTTGCGGCCTTGATGTAGTTCCTGAACGCCATGAAGATCAGGCCGGACTCCAAGAGGAAATCCCCATACCTCTCGAACTCAAGACTCAGGTTGACTGTGCAGGACGCCTCTTTCCCGTCACCGTAGTGTCTGCTTAAGGTCTCCTCAAGCCTTTTGATTCTGTCAAGATAACTCGTCGACATCTCTTTCACCAGATCAAGATTTATCTTGACTTTCCCATTGCCGGTGCAGGCAACCATTTCACAATTGCTGTTTCTCATAACTCATGAATTATTTCAAAGAACGTTTCGGCTGTGTCCTAATGTCATTTCAGCCGGAACATGATAGCCGGCCACCGGATCCTTTCGTCCGGGTACAATATACCCGTT
>DBKH01000086.1:14873-15030 GCA_002297815.1 Bacteroidales bacterium UBA755
AGGGACCTTCGTCCGGATTGTGAAAATGGATTGCTGATTAGAAAAGTGTCAGCTCATGGGGCAGTTGTGTTAATTATGCAAAGTAAGGGATAATCTTTTGAATATGCAAATGTTTGTTTTCTCGGCACTTCGGTGGCTTCGGTCACTTCGACAGGCT
>DBKH01000058.1:0-54028 GCA_002297815.1 Bacteroidales bacterium UBA755
GCCATCGTGAAGGTCTTTCCCGACCCCGTCACCCCCAACAACGTCACATCCCCCACGCCCTGACTAAGCGCGTCACAAAGTCCCTCAATCGCCCCCGGCTGATCCCCCGATGGCTTGTATGGTGATTCCAAACGAAATTTCATGGCTTACCTCCTGATCCTGTTCACAGTTCGCAAAAATAACAATATCTTTGCAGATAATAAACAAGTAATAAACATGAGACTGCCTGCTGAATGGGAGAGGCAGAGTGGGGTGATGCTCACCTGGCCTGACGAGACGACACCTTGGTACGAACTGGAGAAGGTGCAGGAATGCTATGGACGAATCATCTCTGCGATACTGCGCTTCGAGAAGGTGTTGCTGGTGACTGCCGATGTAGAGGCCGCCACTGGCAAACTCTCTGAGCTGGGGGTGGACACTTCCGCGATCAGTTTTCATGAGTGTCCAATCAACGACACTTGGGCGCGCGACCATGGCGGAATCGCTGTCTATGGAGACAAGGGAGAGAAGTACCTCTATGATTTTGTTTTCAACGGCTGGGGACTCAAGTTCGCCTCCAACTTCGACAACGGAATCACCAAGAAGATATTCTTTGACAGGGCTTTCGCTGATGAGGTGATGTGCGTGGACATGCGTCCGTTCGTGCTTGAAGGCGGCAGCATCGACACCGATGGAGCCGGAACCTTGATGGCCACCTCGGAATGCCTTTGCAGCGACAATAGGAATGAATATCTCACCAAGGAGGAGATCGAGGGCGAGCTCAAGCAGGCGTTCGGGCTCAAGCGTGTGCTTTGGGTGGACAGCGGCAGCCTTTCCGGTGACGACACCGACAGCCACATCGACATTCTGGCACGCTTCTGCGACCTGGAGACCATCGCCTACCTCAAAAGTGATGACCCGGAGGACCCTGACTATGAGTCGTTAATGAATATGGAAGCGCAGCTTCAGTCCTTCCGTACTCTGGGCGGGAAGCCGTACAGACTCGTGCCCCTGCCGAAGCCGGAGCAGATGTTTCTGGACGACTATCCTCTGCCAGCATCTTATGCGAATTTCCTGATAATCAACGGTGCAGTTCTTGTGCCGGGCACAGGGTCGGACCTCGATGAGGTTGTCCGCATGAGGCTCCAGGAAGTGTTCCCAGACCGTGAGGTCATCATCATTGACTGCCGTCCGCTCCTTTCCGGCCACGGCGGCCTCCACTGCGTCACGATGCAGCTTCCGGAAGGGTGGCTGGAATAATCAGAATGAATATGACAGCGTCACCCCAAAGGTGTGATAGACCATCTTTTTCGCATGATAGAAGTCATCGAAAGACTGCCCTTCATATTCAAGAGTCCTGAGGGTGGAGTACATGTCGATGTCGTTCAGCGAGTAGCTTATTCCTATTCCAAGATCATCAAAATTAAACATCAGCGTCCCTCGGCACTGCCAGAATAGCCAGCGCCCGCCCCAACTATGAACATGCTCGGTAGCCGTACCCCCAGCCTCATTGGACAAAAGGAGGTCTCTTCCCGAATATGGCACCGCAAAGACAGCGCCCGGCTCGATAAGGCAAAAGACCCTGCATTGCGAAAATTTCAGCAGGTCCGGAGTCTTGAATATTCCCGAAAACAAGAATTTCGGGCCCATCGCCTCCATGTCCAGACTTTCTTCCTCATCACCTGACATCTCGCGCCAGAAATCATATTCCCAATCCGTTATGGCACCGCAAGGCATTTTGTCTCCAAGGTAAGCCAGGCCGCAAGACACACCTCCTCCCAAAGCGACATTAGGACTAAGGAAGTGATGCCATGTCATTTCCATCAAGCCATAGCGGTTTGTGGACCAGCCCATGTTGAGCCGGAACAGATCCGATGTCCTCTCCGGCCTATTATCCTGACCAACCTTCACTTCCACTTCTCTGGAACGGCTGGTCGCTTCGACAGGCTCAGCGACCAGCAAGGACAACAGCACCAAGCCCAAGACTGAAAAATGTCTCATAGAACACATACTCGGATATTCCTAAATTATGATTGGCTCGTGTCCGCAGGCCGGCAAGTACTTATCGAGAAGGTCGTTGACCTTGATTTTCACGAAGCAGCCCGCAGTGCCGTCTGCACAGCAGTACCACTCGCCTTCCAGGATTTCTTTGTCAAGGACGAATGTCACCTCCTTAGCTGAATCAAGACAGGCACTCAGCACAGTGGTCGCCCCATGCTCTGTCCCAGCGATCTCAAGCAGTTTCTCGGCAGAGGCGAACGACACCCTCGGAATCCCAAGAGCCTGACCGAAGTCCTTGGTGACGAACGGCTTGTCATCCCTAGTCACATAGAGGTAGAACTTGGTCTGCTGACGGTTGCAAAGGAATATGCTCTTGACTATCCTGCCTCCGAGTCCGGCATTGATGTTCTGACAGTCCTCCATCGTGATTCCCGGATCCGTGTCCACCCTCTCAAACGGGATTCCCAGTTCCGAGAACATCTCGTACACCTTCTTCTGCAACGGTGTGGAGAACGTCTCCGGGGCCGTGCGCTTTATCTCACTGACGTAGAACATTTCTAATCAATAGTCATGTCGAACTGGTCGTAGGCCTCGGTTCTGTGAGCCAAGTGCTTAGTACTCGGAGAGATACCGAAGAGCGGGGAATAGGTCTTCACCTTCACCGTCTTGCCGTCCGGCATGAATTCCAGAATCCTAAGCCAACCGTCTCCACCGTTGCCTTCCCAGCCGCCCCCAAGAATCTGGACATTGAACATCATCTGATGCACATTCCGTCCAGCCTCGTTCTTGTCCACACGGTAGGCCACAGAATCCTCAAAACCACCCGGGCGTCCAGTGTGGCCGCAGACAACGAGCACAACATTAGGCGTGACAGACACAAACTTGTCCCAGAAATCCTTGCCGGAGGTCTGAGGTCTCACCTTGTAATGAGAATTGTCGGTGTAATCCGCTGTGCGATGCTTGAGATAGCTGTGCGTCATCGCTATCACCTTATGGCCGATGTACTTTTCGTTTGTAGCGAGATTTCTGGCCCATTCCAAGACCTCTGGCCTTGGAGCGAATTCGGTCGTTATGACCAGAATATCGCCCCAATTCTTGTCGTGGAACTCAAATGCAGCGTTCTCCATCGAAATGTCACCGTTACGATTCGGGAAATCAGCCACGAGGCAGTTCCTCCAGCATGAGTTACGCTCGAAAGGGAAATATTCAGGAAATTTTGTCCTACCGTTCTCGGCTATCTTATAGCCATAGTCATGGTTGCCGCACGAGATGATGTACGGTACTTTACCATCAAGACGCGACATGGACCTTGACGCAGCTTCCCACATCTCACGGCTGGTCTGGTTCACCATCTTACGGTTCATTTTAATGTTCTCGTTCTGCTCGACCAGATCTCCGGTACAGAGCACGGCCTTGATGTTCAGGTGATCCACATTGTCAGCGATCCATGCGGTACACAGCTCAAAGATAGGTTGGTTGATGTCGTACTTGTTGTAGGTCTGGGGATCTCCAAGAACGATCATGGAGAACGATTCCTCGTTCTCAAGATTTTGACGGTCAGCCCTGTGCTGGGCAAAAAGCGGATTTGCTGCAACTGCGAGCAAGGCTAAACTCAAAAAGATAAAAATGTGTTTTCTCATACTATCTGTGTTGATGACATTGCAAAGATAAAAATTTCCTAGCTGAGACAAAACTATATTTTTCATTTTGAAAGTCCAACGAAATATTCATAAAGATTGTTGATTCCAGGTGCAAGGAACGGTTCTTGCGGGATTTAGTAAGTTTAGTTGGTTAGCGCGGTGGGCAATCACCGCTTTAAATGAATATATTCACTGAAGGCAATTGCCTGCCTAACGGAGAGAGACAGACATGAATAAGACAACAAGAAAAGTCCTGCTTTCGGGTATGGCAGCCGCCATGCTGGTGTCATGTGGAACAGCGAAAAAAAGCGGGCAGAGCGATGCTGGGCAAGTGATAATGGGAAATATGGAAGAGACTGACAGTGACTATCTTATCCTAGATGACAGCCAGAGGGATCTTTTAGCGAAGAACAACACTTTCGCCATCAATTTGTTCAACAAAGTTTCAGGAATGGACTCAAGAGTGATTTCACCGCTAAGCATCACTGGACTGATGACGATTTTGTCAAACGGAGCTGAGGGGGAGACACGTCAGGAAATCCTCAACACTCTTGGATTCAGCGGAGCGTCTCAGGACGAGATCAATGCTCTGTACGGCTACCTCATCAAAAAGGCCGGGAAGTTGGATCCCGCCACGACCGTCAGCATCGCGGACTTCATCGCGGTCAACAAGAACAACAAGGTCAAGAAGGAATTCGAGCAGACAGTCAGTGATTGGTTCAAGGCCGAGGTAGAGAACCTTGATTTCACATCGAACAAGTCAACAGGCATCATCAACGACTGGTGCTCCGAGCACACTGACGGGATGATTCCTAAAATTATAGACAGCGTGGAGCCAAGTGCTGTCGCCTACCTGATGAATGCAATCTACTTCAACGGTTCATGGGCGGAAAAGTTTGATGCCAAGGACACCAAGCTTGAGCGGTTCAAGGGCTACACCCGCGACATCAAGAAAGTCAGGATGATGCATAGGAATGATGAATATCTCTACACGTCGAACAAGACTTATTCCGCCGTAAGGATCCCTTACGGCAACGGCTCGTTCTCTATGACAGTGCTTCTGCCTAACGAGGACAAGTCGATCCAAGACATGATGAAAGTGCTCAGTGCCAAGGAGCTTTCGAAGATTCGCCAAAACATGGAGAACTGCAAAGTTGATCTCAAGCTGCCGAAGTTCACGACCGAAGTCGAACAGCCTCTGAATGACATAATCGCCAGCCTTGGAGCTTCCACGATGTTCAGGCCGGCAGCGGATTTCAGCAAGTTGGCGGATGGGAACTTGTACGTTTCCAAGATGTTCCAGAAAGCCAAGATTGAGGTAAGTGAGGAGGGTACGAAGGCCGCAGCCGTCACAGCAGCAATCATGACCATGTCTGCCCTTGCTCCAGAACCTCGTCATGTCGAATTCCACGCAGATAGACCTTTCGTCTATCTCATCAGCGAGTCCAGCACCGGAGCCATCTACTTCATCGGTCAGTTCACCGGCAGCGAGATCTAAGTTCAAATCAGGCTCTGCGGGAGCAATAATTTAAGGAGGGTTGCCAAAATCACTTTTGGCAGCCCTCCTTTCGTGTAATCTATGGTATTCAATTACTTAAAATTCTTGAATGTGGACCAGCTGGAGTTCTTCTCGGCCTCGGTCTGAAGAGCTTTCGGGAGATTGACAAAGAAGTCAAGTCCTGTCCATTCCTCAATCTGGTCAACGGAGACTGTGAACTTGTCATAATCCTCAGTTTTGGCATAACTGCGATGCTCCATCCACACACCAACAGCACTTGCGTCAGTGATAGTGGAACCGCTCCTCTTGACTTTAAGTGCCACCTTGTAGAAGTAGTTCGGAACAGGGCATTTCTTGCTATCATGCTTAGGGCTGATGTAACTGATGCTCTCAGAGCCACCGACCTTGTTGAAAGCGACTCCTGTGACAACATAGACAGTGTCAGTCTGGCCAATGGCCTGAAGAGCGTTCTCCAACCTGCTCCAAATCGTGCCATTGAACGTGTTCTGGATCTGCGGAACAGAGTTGGTGGCATAGAACGCCTGTAGCTGCATAGCCCTAATGCCATTGCGTGAACCATTTGGAATCAAGTGACCACGGGAGTAGTCACCGCCCGCATTGTAGCTGCCATCCCAGACATTGATCTGGTACTTTGTGTCAATGTTCGGATTGCTGTGCCAGTTGCCTGGTCTCCCCAAACTTCCCATCGACGCGGGGTACACCGGATAGGCCGTCCACAAGGATGTGTACATCTTTGTGTCGAAGTAATGGGTGTAGTTGCGCTTGCCATTTGCCTTAAGGACATCAGTGATGTACCGCAAATCCTCAGAGACATACTTGAAGCCTTCCGATGCGGTCTGTTTTGTGCCCACAGTTCCGCCAGGAAGCTCAAGCCAACCACAGAAAGCAGAAGAGGATGATGACTCACCTGCCTTGAAGTACTTTGTGCCGCTGGCGTAGAAGATTTGAGTCTCAGATGAATGCGAGCCGGTCCCGCTGACAATGGCGTACGCCTGATAGACGTATGTCTCACCCTCGGTAAGGCCGGTCAACTTGGCCGTAAACGTCCCACTAGTCGAGCTTGCAGCATCAGCCACAGCCTTGTTCGTCAAAGAGTTTGAGGAGGTTCCCCAGTAGAAACCCACCTCAGAAGGAACCGAGCTCGCCCCAGAGAATGAGCCCGACAGAGTTGCCTCTGTCGAACTCGTCATAGTGCAGCCACCATTGGTGACCGTAGCCCCCGGCTCCCCCTCCGTGGTCCCGCCACCGCCGGAACCGCCGGAGTTTGTTCATTCGTAGAAAGTTATTGTGATTTCTGAGATACCAGCATATTTACTTGACGTTGCGCCAGGACAATAGAATTTAATTTTACCTGTACCCTTTGATGATATTTCATCAGTAGTATAATTCTTTAAAGTCTTGTCTGTTGGCGTAATACTAGCCACTGATGAGCCGTCAAATGAAATATCAATCTTATCACAAGTAGCATCGACCCCACCATAAGTCCTTGCTTTAACAGTAATGCTTTTTATGCTTGAAAACGAAATCGAAGGCGTCTCAATATACGTTCCTTCTGACATTCCATAATGTTTACCTGTTGATGCTAATGGGGCTGTTACTGTCCACCCTTCACCCGATGTAGTGGTCAATTTAATTTCCTTCTCTACCGGTCCAGAATAATCATATTTAAAAGCAACTTCTTTAATCTCGCCAGCTTTGAATATGACATCCTTTGGCATTTTCAGCGATTTCTCGCAATCATTGACTTTGATTACAAGTTCAGAACCTGAAGCGGCTTTGAAAGGCTTGATAGGAATGTAGAAATATGCGGTTTCATTCTTAGCTATTTCCGCTCCATTGGTAACATTGAGAGTGGCACTTGGGAATGTATAGTCTTTCTTATCTGTAGAGGATGACGTAAATGAAATATTCGAAGGATCAGCAAAGTTGACATAGAAAGTTCCCACAATATCTTCGGTAGCAGTAAAAACAATGGTGCTAACTTTCAGAGGAGTATCATTAGTGTTTGTCACTCCAATTTTCACTACGGATGTCAGATGATGCATATTGAAAGCAACAGTAGTGCCTGCGCTAACATTCTTGGAAACTCCGTACAACGGGCACAAAGTACCGCACAAGTGCTCGGTACTGTTATTTTCTTTTTGAGTTGCGCCCTTTGAATGCCCAACATAAATCCAACCAGACGAAGTAGCCGCTGGAGTAGTTACTTTATCGGAATAAGGATACAACGCATACCAGTCGTAGCTTCCTTCTGTAGGACCTTCCTGTTCGCTAGTGAATTTATCACCCTCTCCAGTATAGGTAAACTTAACGTTATCACCATAATCTGAAGTACCAGCGATGGCATGGAACACGTTAAGTGCATCGCCTTCAGCCCATACGGTCTTGAGATCTTCATTAGCGGTCTTGGTGTCAACAGTAGAGGCGATGATCTCGAACGGAGTGCCTTCGGTTGGACGTTGCGGTTCAGTGGACTGTTTGTCACAATTGGTGAGGGCGAATGCGGCTGCGCACATCATGCCCAGAGTAAGAATCTGTTTTTTCATTGTGTACGAACTTTAAAGGTTAGAACTCAAGGCCGGAATCGTCAGTTGTCCAGTCATCAATTGAGTAAGTACCATCACCATTACTTCCTTGGCAGATGGTCGCATTGGTGTCAAGTTCAACGAACTTGCAGATCGGAGCGGTGTATTCTACCCCCCCCCCCAGTTTTTGTAAATCAGTGTGATTCATAATGTTATAATTTAAGTGATAAAAAGTATTTCAACTTGCTCTTTAACAATCGACAAATTTATAAAACAAAGACAATCTTTCAAAGAAAAAGTGTTAAAACATTATAATAACTTTTAATCTGCTCACTGGCAAGATGTCGATGATGCGGCTCATAACCAAGGAAGGCGTGATTTGTAAATCATTGTTAATAAATAGTTTAACTACTTGCCTTTAGCGATTTAGCACCCAAGACAAAGCGTTAACCATATGATAATTAATGCATTATCTACCACCCATTGACACTAAAGATGTTGCATATTACAAGAGTGTATGATACTAATTCACATGATAATGAAGCAATTTTCCTTACGTTGGCACCGTTGCTTGGAGGCCATGGCGGCCCTTTACCCGGATAGGGCGCGCGAAGCGCGTAGGCCGCCATGGCCCTCAAGCAGCGGTGCCCCTGACAGAAGATAGCCATGTGACAGCGCCCAGTGCACTTCGGCAAGCTCAGTGACCGGAAAGAGAATGGCTCAGCGACCGGAAGTGCGACGGAGATCGAGGGCGCGCTGGAACTCGCGGGCGTTGCGGTTGTGCTCGGAGAGGGTGGAGGCGAACTTGTGGGTACCATCCATGGCAGCGCTGGCGCAGAAATAGAGGTAACCATGACGGTCCGGATTCAAGACAGCTTCAAGGCTGGCTTTGTCAGGCACACAGATTGGGCCGGGAGGGAGACCGGCATGAAGGTAGGTGTTGTACGGAGAGTCAAACTCCAGATGCCGGAACAGAATCCTATTCAGAGTGTAACCATAGCAAAAAGCCACAGTAGGGTCAGCCTGGAGGCGCATTCCAAGATGCAGACGATTTAGGTAAACACCAGCGATGGAAGGATATTCAGGAGCATAATTCGACTCGCACTTGACGATGGAAGCAACAATCGAGACCTCCTTCGGTGTCAAACCCTGAGCCTCGGCCTTAGCAACATTCTCAGCAGTCCAAAATGCATCATAAGCCGCTTTCTGCTTGTCTAGAATGTCCTTCATGGATGCCGTCCAATAGACCTGATAGGTGTCCGGCATGATCAGGGAGAAGACATCCGAAGGAGTGAAGCCATAGCCAGCGAGCAGAACAGAATCATTTAAAGCATCAGCGACAGCCGCAGAATCAAGCATCATCTGATTGCTGATTTTACGCGCGATTCTGCCCTTGAGCCTCATTGTGCCGGAAAGCACCAGATTAACAGGAGACTGCCAACCGTTTTTCAGCATCCTCACAACATAAATGCTCGGCTTGTTCTTCTCAACCAAGTAATGTCCTGGTTTCAAATCACTGTCAGTCAAATTCTTCCGCACAACTCTAGACAAACTGCGATGATTCAAAACAATGCTGTCAGGAATCTGTCCCAAAACCTCAGACACAGTCATCTGCGGACGGATGAACAAATCTGCCTTACCAGAAAAATTCGGTTTACGGTTGTCAGCATACCAACGTCCACCGACAGCACCCAGAATCACAATCACCAGCAATGCCGTGATCAAAACTATCAACTTCCAAGTCTTCATCTTTTCTTCACTTTCTTGCCGCGAAGTATGATTGTGTCACCTTCACGAGGTTCATAATCAGCCGAAAATCCGTTCATCTTCACCACACTTGACATCTTAACCGCAAAGCGCTGGCAGATGTCACGAAGCGACTCATCGTCCTCACCGACTATGTACTTGTCAAGCCCCTTCTCAGACTGGTTCTTCTTTGCCTGCAAATAAACCACTGTACCAGGCAATAGTTCTTCGGAACGAGTCAAGTCATTGAATCTCAACAACTCCTTCAAATAAAGATGGTATGATTGAGCAATACTTGAATATGTCTCCCCTTCCACCGAAGTGATGAACGGAACCCCATTGCGGGAATATGCCTCCCTAGTCAACGAGAAACTAAACACCTCACGTCCGCTCTTGTCTATCCTCTTCGGTTCCTCAAGAGAAAGCGGTGATGCTGGAATCACATCTGGCACAGATTCCTCAGCAGACCTGTATTTCTTTCTGACCTTACGAGCCTTCTTCTCCCTGCGTAGTTCCTTACGGGACTTAGCTTTCTTGGTAACAGTTGACTTGCCACCCTTAGATGTTTCTGAACCAACGGACATTGAGCCCTCTTTCTGAGACTCTGCTTCCGACAAACGCTCCGACTCTTCGGAAGTCATTGTGTCATATTCATAAAGCTTGTAATCTTCGATGTATTTGATAAGCTTCGCTGGATAGTTCGGATCGGTTGCATAGCCGGCCTTTTTCAAGCCGTACGCCCATCCCTTGTAGTCAGTGGTTTTAAGTTCGAAGAGGAATTTGTAGCGATCGCGATAACGAAGGAAGTCCGAATGATCTTGAAAGGACTCATCAGCGGAATCATAAACCCTGAAGCACTCCCCCTTGGCATCATCATCGTAACGCATTGATTTACCTTTCCAATCCTTATGGCACTTGATTCCGAAGTGGTTGTTGCCTTCGGAAGCTAATGCAGACAGGCCGTACCTCGACTCTAAAATTCCCTGAGCCAAGGTGATGCTAGCTGGAACTCCACTACGGTACATCTCACGCACAGCTGTCGGAGCCCACTTCTGAATGTACCTTTCCTGAGGCGTACCCTGAGCCAGAAGTGAAATCTGACACAGAATCAAATTTATGAATATGAGAATCTTCTTCATCTTGTTATTTTACAGCAAAGCGTAAATATAACGATAATTACTCTAAGAAAGGCTCAACTTTCCCTCAAAAGACACGTTCTTATGCCAATTTCACAAGCGGGATGTCAAAAACATCACCATCATGGGCAGCGTAAGTCTCCGGGAATATGCTCCTGCACTCCGATTCATAGAGAGCAATGTCATAACTACGCGAAGAGTAATGCCCTATCACAAGCTTTTTCACACCAGCGTCCAAAGCACACTTTGCGGCCTGAAGCGTTGTCGAGTGATTCCTTTTAGCAGCCTGATCAGCTAGTTCGGCAGGATAGGTCGTCTCGTGATAAAGCAAGTCAACGCCTTTGACCCAGGAGGCTAACTCAGGAAACGGAGCTGTGTCACTGCAATAAGCAAAAGCTCTGGGAGAGTAAGGCTTATAGCCTAATTCCTGAAACGGGATGACCTCTCTGGAGCCATCGGGTTGTTCGCGGACTACATCCTCCCCACGCTTAACGGCACCGATCTCGGTGAGTGAGAGGGAATATTCATCAATCTTCCACTTTTTGACATTCATTTGAGGCTCCTTCTCCCTAAACAGCCAACCAAAAGTTTCGATTTTGTGCCTCAAAGGGAAAGCAAAAATCTCAAGAGACTTCGTGTGATAGACCATCTGAGGCGACTTCATCGTCATTGGAATATGCCGGATCTCGAATGGAATCCCTTCACCATAGTAGGATAGGAAGAACTTGAGGATTGGGCCGAAACTCACTGGAGCGTAGATGTTCAGAGGAGTCATTCTGGAAAGCATTCCCATTGTGGAAAGCAAGCCGAACAGTCCAAAGACATGATCACCATGAATGTGCGAGATAAAGATTGAGTCAATCCTCATCGGGGAAATGTGGCACTCTTGCAGGCGAGTCTGAACTCCCTCCCCGCAATCAATCAAAAAAAAGCGCCCATGTACGGAAAGTACCTGAGCGCTCTGATTTCTTCCGGGGATGGGCTTGGCCGAAGCCGTGCCCAACACCGTTAAAGTAAAATCCATGGATTATTCACCCTTCTCAAATTTGTCCTTAAGGGCAGCGAGTTCGCTGATGTCACCGAGAGTGGTCTTCTCAAGATTAGAGTTGATCTTCTTAACGACCTTCTTGGTGTTGTCAGCCTCGACAGCTACCTTCTCGGCTTTAGCCTCAGCGTATGTCCTTACGTGTGAGAGAAGGATTCTACGAGTGCTCCTTCTGAGCTCAACAACCTTGAACGGAAGTTTCTCGCCCACAACAGCCTGCTTGCCATCCTCCTTGATGAGATCACGGCTGAAAGCGAAGCCCTCATCGTCACCTTCAAGTTTGATGTTAGCACCCTTGTCGGTAAGAGAAGCAACTGTTCCCTCTACTGTTGAACCAACAGGATATTTCTCCTCGATAGCGTCCCAAGGGTTAGGAGTAAGCTGCTTGTGGCCAAGGCTGAGCTTGTGGTTAGCCTCATCGAAGTCAAGAATCTGTACATCAATAACATCACCAGGAGAAACAAGCTCTGAAGGATGCTTGATCTTGTTCCAAGAGAGGTCGCTGATGTGGATGAGTCCCTCTACTCCGTCCTCTGGCTCTGCGAACACACCGAAGTTGGTGATGTTGCGTACAACAGCCTTGTGAACTGAACCTACAGGGTACTTGTCGCGGATGCTCTCCCAAGGGTTAGGAGTAAGCTGCTTCAGACCGAGGGACATCTTCCTGTTCTCACGGTCGATGGAGAGAACCTTAGCCTCTACCTCGTCACCTACCTTGAGGAACTCCTGAGCGCTGTGGAGTCTTGGAGACCAAGACATCTCAGACACGTGGATAAGACCCTCAACACCTGGCTCAATCTCTACGAAAGCACCGTAGTCAGCGATGAGCACAACCTTACCCTTGACAACATCGCCTTCCTTGATGTTAGCATCGAGGTTGTCCCAAGGATGAGGAGTAAGCTGCTTGTAACCAAGGGCGATTCTCTTCTGCTGAGGATCGAACTCCTTGACAACAACCTTAATCTTCTGATCGAGAGAAACGACCTCCTCTGGGTTGTCGATTCTGCCCCAAGACAGGTCTGTGATGTGGATGAGACCGTCAACACCACCGAGGTCAACGAAGACTCCGTAGTTGGTGATGTTCTTGACAGTACCCTCAAGAATCTGACCTTTCTCAAGCTTGCTGATGAGCTCGGCCCTACGCTGCTCCTGCTCTGCTTCGAGAAGAGCTTTGTGGGAAACGACAACATTGCGGAACTCCTGATTGATCTTGACAATCTTGAAGTCCATTGTCTGATTGACGTAAGCATCGTAGTCGCGGATAGGCTTGATGTCGATCTGTGAACCAGGAAGGAATGCCTCGATTCCGAACACATCGACAATCATACCACCCTTTGTGCGAGTCTTTACGAAGCCCTTGACAATCTCGTCGTTGTTGAATGCCTCGTTGACCCTGTCCCAAGACTTGAGGGCGCGTGCCTTCTTGTGGGAAAGAATCAATTGACCCTTTTTGTCCTCAGCGGACTCTACATAAACCTCAACTTTGTCTCCAACCTTGAGGTCTGGATTGTAACGGAACTCAGGTGCCTGGATGACGCCTTCGCTCTTGTAACCTATGTTGACAATAACTTCTCTCTTGGAGATAGCGGTAACAGTACCTTCTACAACCTCATTCTCAACAATCTTTGAGAGAGTCTGGTCGTAAGCGTCCTCAATGGACTTCTTGTCGGAACTTCCGTAAATCTCTGAACTGCCTTCGAATGCGTCCCAGTCGAACTTGTCTGGAGCGATCGAAGCATTGAGAGCTGTTTTCTTTTCAGCCGGAGCCTCGGCCTTAGGCGCTGCCTCAACCTTAACTTCTTCGGCTACTTTTTGTGTTTCTTCTGCCATAATGGTAATAAAAAGATAACTAGTTGTTTAACAATATTTCCATGCCCTACCGGACACGCCTTTTAGGCGCGAACGGTCAAAAGGCTCGCAAAAATAGGCAAAATTCTCTGATTTACAATAAGTATCTGGCAATAATTTACAAAAGCTTGTTCTTCCTGAAAAGGAACATAACTAAAGCCACCGTCAACAGCATCACACCGAGCAACAGAACCCAAGTCCAACCCTTGTCCATCAGCGGCATAGGGACATTCATACCATAAAAACTTGCGACAAGTGTTGGTGGCATTAAAAGCACGGAAACCAGAGTGAAAATTTTCATGATCTTGTTCTGGTCCAGATTGATAAGACCGACTACCGTGTCTTGAAGGTACTCAAGCCTCTCGAAACTAAAATTCGTGTGATTGATGAGCGAGGTGATGTCTTGCAGCAGAACCGAAAAACGTCCTTGAAGCTCCTGAGGGTATTTGTCACTGCGAATCATGTTGGAAATCAGTCGCTGCTTATCGACTATGTTCTCGCGTACGAGCATTGTGTTTTCCTGCAACTGATTGATGTCCAAGAGGAAATCCTCGTTAATGTCTTCCTGTTGATTAATTCTCTTGCTGTACTGAGAAATCTCCTTACTCATCAACTCGATCATGTCTGCATCCAAATCGACACGTTGATCCATGATGCTGGCAAAGACCGTGTAGCCGTTAGGATAAGACTGTGGCATTGCGACAATCCTTCGTTGAAGTTCGGTGAAGCTCCTCAGGGGGACATCTCTCAAAGTGGTAAGACAGTTCCCCACGAAGGTAAAGGAAACAGCTTCCATCGAGTAATCCTCCGGACCTGGCATCAAGAAGTTGGTGTTGGCAAAAATCGCATTTTCTGTCTCAGAAAAACGTGATGAGCTCTCGATCTCCTCGGCTTGAGCGCGGCTCTGGATTTCCTCTCCCAAGAACTCATCGACAGTGTGCTTCTCCTCACTGGACGGAGAAAGAATGTCAATCCAAAGGGCATCGTCTCGCTTTATCTTAGAAAGCTCCGTTTCAGACTGGGAAACCAACAGTTTGCCGTTCTGTCTGTAGAAAATCGCGATCATAATCTTTCTTCTGATTATTTCCCGGCCCAAGCGTGGGAAAGGTTCCACTTCAATTCGCTGACATTACGGAGAAGTCAGTCTGCAAAAATAGGAATAAATTATGGACTAAAAAAGATTAGTTCATAATTTATTCCTCATTAATTTTTCAACCCCAGTCACTCCGTGACAGCACCAGAGTGGGTGAATATATTCTTAAATGAACCCGATCAGAATATTCAGGCCGATGAGAATCAGGACGGAGCCACCAATGAGTTCAGCGGGACGACCGAAACGGCAGCCTATTCTTTGGCCTCCGAACATTCCTCCGATCACGGAGAGAATCGTCACGATGAACACAGCGGCAAGGTTCATCATCATCTTGCCAGTCGGAACGAAGCCCATGGAAAGGCTAACTCCAACAGCAAAAGCATCAATGCTGGTCGCCACCGCCCCGATAATGACATTTTTCAAACCATTGAGATCACGCGCCTCGTCCTCATTCTTGATAGCTTCAAGAATCATCGACCCTCCGACATAGAGCAACAGAAGGAATCCTACGAGGCTAGCGATTTTCTGAATATGTCCAACGAATATGTCACCAAACAGCCAGCCCAGAGCCATAAGAGCAGTCTGCACAAGACCGAACACCAAGGCTATCGGAAACACACTCCGCCAGGATATCCCTTTAAGTGTGACACTTGAACATGTGGAGACCGCAAAACAGTCAGCACAGAGCGACAAGGCCAGAAGCAACGATTCGAGTAATGATAAGACCATGCGGATTACGGTTTAAAGACCTGGCGATTGACGATTGAGCGTCCAAGAGTGAGCTCATCGGCATATTCAAGATCGTCTCCGAAACCAAGGCCTCTGGCCAAAGAAGAGACTCTGACAGAATATTCCGCTATTCTACGGTAGATGTAGAAAGAAGTCGTTTCCCCCTCTACATCCCCGCTCAAGGCCAAGATGACCTCTATTTCCTCTGGCTTTACCCCGTCCAATGCAAGCATATTCTTCACTCGCTCAACAAGTTGAGACACCGTAATGTCTGACGGCCCGACCCCTGCGATTGGAGAGATTATTCCTCCGAGCACATGATAGACCCCATGATACTGGCCAGTGTTCTCAATGCTCATGACATCACGGACATTCTCCACCACGCAGATTGTTTTGCGGTCACGAGACTTGTCCGAGCAGATTGTACAGACATCGTTGTCAGAAATCATCCAACACTCACGGCAGTACTTTGCCTCGTCTCGCATCTTGACAATTGAGTCCGCGAAATGATGGACATTCTCGGAAGGCTGCTTCAACAGATGAAGAGCAAGGCGCAAGGCGCTGCGCTTACCCACTCCCGGAAGGGAGCCTATGGCTTGCACAGCGTCTTCAAGCAATTTAGATGGAAACTTCTCTGGAGCGGTCATCTACTTGTTCTCACCTTTTTGGTAGGCGTTCACAGCAGCACGAACCTGACCGTACTCAAGCAAGAGTTTGCGAGCGAAGTCGTAGTCCTCTATTCCAGTCTCTCCCATGATCATTCTGGTGCCACGATCCACCAACTTCTTGTTAGTAAGCTGCATGTCCACCATCTTGCTACCTCTGACATGGCCGAGGCGAATCATAGAAACCGTCGAGATCATGTTTAGGACCAATTTCTGAGCTGTTCCAGCCTTCATCCTTGTGCTGCCTGTCACAAACTCAGGACCAACGACTACAACAATCGGGACCTCGGCAGCGGCAGCCACAGGAGAGTTCTCATTGCAAGTGATGCAACCGGTAAGCAGACCTTTCTCACGGGCAGTCTTCAAAGCACCAATCACATAAGGAGTCGTGCCCGAAGCAGCAATACCAATCACAACATCATTTTTTGTCGGTGAATATGCCTGCAAGTCTCTCCATCCTCCCTCTAGATCATCCTCAGCACCTTCAACAGCGTCACGAATCGCAGAGTCTCCACCGGCCATGAAGCCGATAAACACATCATGGACACCATAGGTAGGAGGAATCTCGGACGCATCGACAATTCCAAGGCGTCCGCTTGTACCAGCGCCTAAGTAAAAAACGCGACCTCCGTGTGGAACTCTAGTAACGATTCCATCCACGAGTTTCTGAATCTGTGGGATAGCACCAGCCACAGCGACCGGTACTGTCCTGTCCTCCGTGTTGATTGCATTCAGCAACTCCTCTGTGGACATCTTCTCAAGATGGTCATACTTTGATGACTGTTCAGTTGTTCTATTGTCTTCCATAACAAAAATTATCAACGTTGTCTCTGCAAGGCAGATCTAATTTATTTTCTACCAAGATGGTATTCCACAAGGCCTTCAATCGGAGCCGGAATGATGGTAGAGAACCGAATCCCGTAAGGCTTCGCGACTTTCTCAAGGATGCGCCTGTGGGCATAGCCGAAACCGCCCACGACTCCGACAGGGTATTTGTCAATGTCATACTGCATGAGAGCTCTTTCGATAAAATCCTTGAAATTCTGCTCCACGAGGCCACGGACATATTCACACGAATCGTACCTCTCCAGAATCCATGGGGCAAACGAGCCAAGATACTTTGAAGGGGCGTCACCTCTGTAAACATTCTGAACCACAGTCATGTAGTCCACCTTGAAGTCCTTGGCGAACTCGCTTGAGACAGGTTCCGGCACAAGACCTTTGAGGAAGTCAGACATGAACAGTCTGCCAAGTCTGGCTCCACCACCCTCATCCCCAAGGATGAATCCAGCTGAGCGAACATTTTTGACGACCTTCTCTCCGTCAAACAAGCAACTGTTGGATCCAGTCCCCATGATAGCTGCTATTCCCGGCTTATGGCCACAGACAGAACGCGCTGCGTCAAGAAGATCCGAGGCGTACTCCATCTCGGCCTCCGGGAAAAACGACCTAAGCACCTTGTCAAGGCCCTCAGCCTGTGCTGGGATCCTCTCGCCCTCAGGGACAATCAAACCGGCAGCATAAAAGTGCACCTCACTGACTTTTCCAGAGAGACCTTTATCCTTAAACTCACCAACAGCCTCCCTAACAATCTTCTCGATTGCTTCTTGAGGCATTGTGGCCAGATTCATTCCAGCAGTCTTGACATTGATAGGTTCTTGGTCAGCGGAAGCTGCGCACCAATCAGTCTTGGTGGCACCACTTTCTACAATTATAATCATATTCAAATCTTTTTAAGCTATGAAATCAAAATCACACAAAATTACTTCTTTTAAATGAATATCCCGACAAATCATCAAAGTGCTTTCTTCATGACAGGCAGCATCTTCTCCACATAGCGCATCATTCCTAGGTCGGTGAAGTGCACTCCATCCACGGTGGCTTCGCCATCGTCACCAATCAAGCCATCTGTGGAGACATAGAATATTTTCTTCTCTCCAGCCTTTTTAAGTTTCTTGAAAAGAGCGTGTTGGGCAGCATTCTTAGAAGTAACTTCCTCGTACATCTTCTGATCGAAGCGTGAATGAGGGAACGTTGGATCCTCTACAAAAATCACAGGGACATCCGGGAATGCATCCCTGATTATCCTGAAAAATTTCTCACCCTTTTCGTTTATCAACTCAGCGTCCGAATTAGGTACGTAATCCAACACAATCAAACTTGGATTCTTGACCTTGGTGATATAATCAGCAATCTCATAGTCCAATTTGGCATTGCCGCTGAAACCAAGATTGATGACTTCCCTGTCAAGTTTTCTTCCAAGGATAGCGGTGAAGGCCATTCCTGGACGAGAAGTACATCCTCCCTGAAGAATGCTGGTACCGTACATTACTATCGGGCTGTCAGAACGTGGACTCTCTACCGCAGGAGCCTCAATCACAGAGCCTTCATCCACACCGATTTCCAGAGAAGTAATTCCATTGTACAATGAAAGATAGAGCATGTACTCTCTCATCTGGGGCTTCATGTTGGCCACTATCTTCCTGCTTTTGACCTCCTTATCCCGTCCCCAATCGAACCCGCTGCCAGCGAAGCGCCAACCATCTTTCTCGGTAAGGATGTAAAGATCAAGACCACTGTCACCAGCGTCTGCCATGTGCGGCATGTAATGACGCGGATAGGTAGAACTCCATTTGGCGCAGATTTTTGTGGAGTTGGAACGGAAACGGATGTAGAGCCCTGAGGAATTGCGAGACAAATCCCAAACCGGCTGCCTGACGACACCTTTGAGAGCCTCCGGAAGGCGCTCATAGCGCGCGGATGTCTCTTCAACACATTTCCCGAAAAGCGGGAATGCTGACGCATCATGATAGACTGTTTTCTTTTCCTGGGCAACGGAAACCATGCCGACCAACACGGTCAAAGCAATGCTTAGAATGAACTTTCTGTAATTAAGCATATTACTGTGTTATTAATTGATATATTTTCCTTTTCTGCTCCAATGGTAAAGTCCGTAGGCCGCAGCCATTACATAAGCAAGGTACAGGACCATGAGCCAGTACTGTCCCTGAGTAAAGCACATCACCACCAGAATAATGTCCGTCACAATCCAAATGATCCAATGGTACGGAATAGACCGGGCTAGCCAGTATGTGGCAATAACCGACATCATGGCGGAAGCAGAGTCCAGCAAAGTGCTTGAACCGTCTAAAACACGAAGCAGCCAAACAAGGGAAGCAGTACCCACAACAAAGGCCACCGCACTCCACAATGCTATCCTTCCATCCAACCGTCCAAGGTGAACCGTTGCACCGGCATTCTCAGAATCCTTCTCCAAAGCCTTGGCATCCATTCTCCAGCGGTAAAGTCCCCAAACGGACATCACAGCATAGTAAAGGTTCAAGGCAGCATTTGACCATAGATGCTGGACAGCAAATGAATATGCACACGCAAGCCCAGTAGCGATTCCGAAATACCACATGCTGTTCTTCTGAAGAACCTCCAAGATGATGTACGGGACGCCTGTCACCAGTGCCAACAATTCGATTATCCTAATAATGTCCATTGAGTACAAAAATAGGCATTTTAAATCAGTTTGGGATTGATTATCTATCGTTTTTCCGTAACTTTGCAAAGATTGATTAAGGTAATCAATGAAAAATCAACTATTTATGTCCACTAGAACCTTTTCAACCTTATCATTGTGGCTTTTGATACCAGCAATGTTCACCTCATGCGTCAACGAAGACTACGATCTTACGAAAGACATCGACAAGACCTTCATCATTGATGGAGAGATCAGCGCACCGATTGGAAACTCCGAGACCATCTCGGTTCTTGACCTTTTCGACCTTGACAGCGATGAGTCCGGAACGCTGGCTTTGGATTTGAATGATAACTACATACTGACCTTTTTCGGGAAACGCACAGAAACGTCTTTCTCGGTTCCTTCCTTCTCCATCGCCGATGAGTTGGTGACTTTGGGTGGAAACAAGGCTTACCTCAAACGTTCAGACATCATAGCCGAAATATTCCACGGAGAACCAGCCTCTGGTTTACCTATTCCAAGTGGAATCGAGCTAACCAGAATGATTGGAGCATCTTCCACGCCTATTAAGATTGACCAAGAGGTCCCAGAAGAAATCATTGACATCAAGGATGTAACAGGAAGTGCCCTCGCCAAAGTCTCGTTCCACAGCAACATCGGCAAGGCGACCATTAGAAATCTGGCTATCGACTTCCCTGACTATCTTGAGATTTCTGACATTCTCTCAGGCGGTACGGAATATTCATTCGACCGGAAGGGCAACATTTTGAAATTAGGGCAGGTGGAACTGAGCCCCGAAATTCATGAGATTAAATTGATGATTACTGGGCTAGACTTCTCAAAATTCCCGTACGGGCAAGGCTTCAATGCCTTTGAGCACAAGGTCTTGCTGGACGACAGTATCGAACTATCTGGATTTGAGCTAAAAATGCTCTCAGATGACTTTGGCAAGACATTCAGCGACATTCCAGAAGAGATCTTCGCTGATGTGAGCATAACCATAACAGCATTGAACATCCAAGACGTCACAGTCAAGGTCAATCCTAAGATTGAAGTAACACCTAAAGTGGCCAAAGTTGGCACCTTACCTGATTTCATCAGTGGAGAAGGAGCTGTGGTTGACCTTTACAATCCTCAAGTAATGTTGATTGTGGGCAACGACAGCCCGCTAGCCATGACTCTGGACGCTGATCTCGAATCCTACAAAGGGAGTTCTAAAAGAAGCGTTCACATCGGTGCCAATGGAGCTCCGGCCACAGACGAGATCAAGATTGAAAGCGATGCTGTCACTAGAATATTCCTATCCAGAACAGGGGGAAACGTTCCTGATAACTACTTAAACATCAAGGTCCCAAACCTATCTGATGTCGTCAAAGATGTCCCAGAAGAGATGGCCCTCACAAACATAGAGACCAAAGCTGAGGATGAATTTGTCACCGTCAGGGGCGAGCAGACCTACACCTTCTATTGTAATTACACCATAATCGCACCATTGTCCTTCGGAAGTGATCTTAGAATTGAATATGACAGCGATTTCGATGGATGGGGAGAGATGTTCAACCCTAAGGATGACGATGTCCAATTAGAAGTCAGAGGTGCAGAAGTGACCTTTGATTTTGTGAATATGATTCCTCTCGGAATAGGGCTGGAAGCATCAGCAATCGACAAGGATGGCAAGATTATCCCTGGAATAAAAGTCAACGTGGATGGTGACGTAGCATCCGGTTCTGTGGAGAAACCGGCCAAGTCTCCAATGAAAATCAGTCTAACGGCAACGGAGCAAGAAATGCGCAAACTTGACGGACTAAGGATGCACCTTAGAATATCCGGTCCTGACAAAGATCATCTTGGAGTATGCCTCAACCGAGGACAAGGAATCAAGTTTGAGAACATGAAGGTAAAGCTCCAAGGAACAATCACCTCTGAGTTATAGACAAAGAACAAAGCAATGAAAAAGATTAGCATATTCATTATCACCGCACTATCAAGCATTTGCAGTGCATCTGCCCAGCAAGCCTTCAGATCCGCATTCTTCATGGAAGACTACAATTTCAGGCATGAATTCAATCCGGCTTTCGCCTCCAAAACGAGCTATTTTGCCATACCTGCCATCAGCGGATTCAACCTTGAGACTCAAAGCAATCTCGGAGTCAGCACGTTTCTCTATCCTTTAGACGGGAAGCTGACAACATTCATGAACCCATCCGTAAGCAGCGAGGAATTTCTTAGCAAGCTAAGTACCGACAACTATCTCAACCTCAGCAATAGTGTTTCATTGTTCTCCATCGGGACAAAAAAGAAGGACTCATTCACGACCTTTGACATCAGCATGCGGACCAATGCTGACATCTGTCTGCCTTACAGCCTATTTGATTTTATGAAGAATGTAGGCAAGTCTCAGACCTACGAAGTCTCTAGACTTTCTGCTAAAGTCAATAGCAGGCTTGAGTTCGCTTTCGGGCGTAGCCAACGCATCTCAGACCGTCTAAGCATCGGAGCACGTGTCAAACTTCTTGCAGGCATAGCCAATGCAGAGGCCGACATCGAAAGGATGGACATCCGCATGACTGAAGACAAATGGTCTGTCCAATCTCAAGGAACATTGAAAGCATCCTCATTTCTTGATGTTCCGACCAAAGGAGAAAGTGGAGAAGAACTTTCTGATCCGTCCGATAAGGATCTACTTGATTTTGACAATGTTAAAGTTAAGAGTAAGCCTTCCATCAGCGGGTTTGGTGCCGCAATTGATCTCGGGGCTGAGCTAAAAATCATGGACGGTCTCAAACTTTCCTTGGCAGTCAACGACCTCGGCTACATGTATTGGGGTAAAACCTTCACAGCTAAAACAAGTGGTGAAGGATGGTCATTCGATGGATTCGAGGACTTCTCCATTGAAGGGGGCAAGGATAACTCTCTGAAAAAAGAGCTGGATGATCTTAAGGATGACATGATGGACATGTTCGATTTCAGGAAGACAGAGACAGATGGCAGCCAAGGAGGAATGCTTTCCGCGATTGTCAATGCCAGTGCTGAATACACTATGCCTTTTTACAAGGCTCTGTCAGTGGGCATTTTAAGCACGACATCAGTAAATGGTTCATTCACTTGGTCTGAGGCTCGACTGTTCGCCAACATTCATCATTCTAGATGGCTTAGTTGCGGCCTAAACTGCGGCTTTTCAAAATTCGGCACGACCGTTGGGGCTGTCATTGGTCTGCACTCGGACAGACTAAGTTTCTTCATCGGCTCGGATCATCTTAACTTCAAGTTGGCTAAGGCAAAAGGAGCGCTACTCTACCCGTACAACAAGATGAACTCTGATGTCAATTTTGGAATCACATTCAATGTCGGAAGGTAGGACCAACCTGCCGAAGCATCCCATCTTGCGAAAAATATTCGGAAATTACATGCCCAATAGCTTCATTCTCCATGTGAGCCCAATGCTGGCAATCTGTTGGTCGTCCCACAGCGCTCCCGCAGGATTGCCGTTGTCCCCGAAAGAATGACAGAAAGTGGCATGGAGACGGATTCTCTTATCTGAAAGCGGGAAATACTCTACACCGCAGCCAATTCTTCCCATCGAAGTTCCCGGCATCACGCACCAATCCCCCACCTCATCTAGATCATTATAGTCGTAGCTCGCCTTTCCGAAGACACTTAACTTCTCATTGAATGAATATTCCACCTTCCCGATCAAGGTAAAATCTCTCAAAAATGACATTTTGTCAACCACCGAGCGGTTCATAAAATCCACAAACACAGAGAAATCTCCGAATGTAAAATGATTGCCGAGCGCGAGATAGTTGATGAACTTGCCGGGAAGATATTCAATGAGATTCACGGACCAAATCGAATCAAAGCATCCGTGTGAACCATTCCACATCAGGTTGTAGGCGTACATGTCACTGTGTTCCTGACGAAAAGGACTCTGACAGAACTGGAACCTCATCATGTCCTTCCCCGAATCGAAAGAATACCCGGCATAGGCCCCCATCTGGTAGCACGCGATGTTGCTGCAATATTCAGAAAGGAAGAAAATGTCAATCGGTGCAAGGTCATATTCATAGCCTCCAATCTCAAGAATCTGCTTTCCTCCTGAAAAACTCCAATGCTCATCCGGTTTATAAGTCAAATACAAGAAATCAGTGGCATTGAAGAAACTTTCATTGCCGTGGCCACGATAAAGGCGCTGCCTATAATTATAGGAGAAGTGTTCGTTGAACTCTCCATTAATGAGAATGCTGACATTTTTGCCTTTGAAGCCACAATTATCCTTCACAGAACTTCCGTCCAGATACTCCCGCTGGTAATCGACTCTCGCCTGAAGCCCAATGTTTACAAGATTACCTTTCTGTGCAGACATCGGCAGGACAATAAAAAGAAACGAAAAAGCTGCAATCAGCAATCTTTTGATGCGCATGTTTATTATGTGGTTCAAATTTTCGGTAAAAATAAACATAAAAATGAGAATCCCAAACCAAAAACAAGTAAAAACTAACAAATTATAATTCAAATTCAAAATTCATTTTCAAAGAATATATCTACATTTGCGGTGGAGATTGAACATGAAATCGCTTACACTGACATATTCATTAATGGTCATGGCCGTTCTGACAGCCTCAGTGGCAGAGGCTTACGGTGCAGACGAGCTCATTGACACTTTGACATCATCTATCGTGTCAGCATCCTACGGTAGCTTGGTTGTCCCCCAGAGGATTTCAGATAAAGACTTGGAATCATCTGCCAATCTTTCTGAGGCTATCAGACGCTTCTCTGGAGTGCAAGTCAGGGATTACGGTGGGGCAGGAGGACTTAAGACCATAAATGTAAGAAGTCTGGGAAGCGAGCACACTGGAGTGTTCCTCGATGGGATTCAAGTTGACAATGCCCAGAACATGCAGGTAGATCTCGGACGTTTCGGAACCGAAAACCTCCAGTGCGTCAGCATTTTCAACGGTCAGAAAGCCTCTTTGCTTCAAAGTGCCAAGGAATATTCCTCAGCAAGTACCGTCTACCTTGAAACTGCCCGGCCAGAGTTCGGTTCTGGTAGAAGCAATCGTCGGCTCTGGCTTCGCGGAGGATCGTTCGGGACTTTCTCGCCTGGAATGACATTCGAACGGCTTTTAAAAGATGGAATTTCGCTCCGTCTAACTGGTGAGGCCGTCACCTCCAACGGACAGTACAAGTTCCATGTCAGCGACTTCAGACAGACTCCAGAGGGCACGATGGCAGGCTACGACACAGTCATGATCCGAAAGAACTGCGACATCCAAAGTTTGAGGCTAGAAGGGCAGCTTTTCAGCAGCAAGACATCAACCTCGGACTGGAACTTACACGCTTACTTCTTCGGTTCCGAACGCGGCCTGCCTGGACCCGTCTTCAAAAGAGCCAATGAATATCCTCTCAGCGAAGATCGTCAAGAAGACATGAATGTTTTCATCCAAGGGCGCTGGAGGAGGACTCTGAGCGAAAAGTGGTCTGTCATGACCCGGTTCAAATACTCGTTCGATGAATTGGAATATCTCGATGTTCCAGAACTACGCCCAGATCTAAACCCAGCGAACTTTCTATACAAAAATCATACGGGTTACCTCTCAACAGCGGCCCTTGCCGTTCTAAGTGATTGGTGGAAAATGAATATGTCAGTGGACATCCAGTACGGCTACCTTGACTCAAATTTGCGAGGGTTCTGTTATCCGAGCAGATTTTCTACTTTTGGCTCGCTTACCAATGCTTTCGTTGTCGGAAGATTTGAGGTCTATGCTACCCTTCTCTACATCAACGTGTTGGATTCATTTTTATCATCAAGTAAAAGTAGAAGTAAGGCAAAGCGGAACGTACTAATGCCTTCGGTCGTAGCCAAATGGAGACTCTCAGACAAATTCAGTCTCAACGGATTTGCAAAGAGGTCGTACAGAATGCCGACATTCAATGACCTTTACTACACAACGACCGGCAGCAAATCTCTAGTTCCAGAAGACGCAGTGCAATTTGATTTGGGATTGGACTGGAATGCATCGCTCCATGGATTGACGATCAAGGCCAATCTCTATCATAACAGACTGAAAGACAAGATTATCTCTGTACCGACATCCAATCAATTCCGCTGGTCCATGTACAACATTGGAAAAGTGAACATTCTCGGAGCAGATGTCAGCGCCAACTACGAGAAAGACTTAGGGAAGATCCATCTTGGAGGTCGCGGACAGTACACTTTCCAGAAGGCCACGGACCTTAGCGATAGCGATGCTGTGACTTACAAAGGGCAGATTCCGTACATTCCTCTCCACAGCGGCTCTGGGAGCATATTCATTGAGCTTGGTGGTTGGAGGGTCGATGTCATCGCCTTCATCGCGGGAGAACGGTACTCCTCATCGGCTAACATGACAGCGTATAGGATTGCCCCGTGGCAGACTCTTGACGCCACTTTAAGCAAGTCATTTCGGCTCAGAAACAGCGAACTAACTGTTCGTGTCTCATGCAACAACATCCTCAACGAGAACTACGAAATCATTGACAACTACCCTATGCCCGGCACAAATATTTCCGTCAGGCTTGAATATTCCTTCTGAAAGTTGTAATTTCGCAGCTGCTTAGTCTGTTTCGGTCACTGAGCTTGTCGAAGTGGACCATCGCCAAAGGTTCTAGGCGCAAAAAGCAACCAATTTAGTTCTTTAAAATATCATGAAAAAAATTGCACTGCTGGTTTTCAGCACGCTGTTGGCCGCGATAGTGGTCAGCTGCTCCAAAGATGAAACCACCTCCAGGGATGCAGGCCTTGCGGGTGTCAATGTCGCAGTAGGTGAAAAAAACGGGAAGTTCGACAAGTTGTTTGTCCTAAATGAAGGCAACTACCAGAAGAACAACTCCACTCTAGATTTCTTCAGGTTCTCTGACGGAAATTACATTTCAGACGCCTTCGGGCAGATGAATCCTACTATAGTTCAAGGACTTGGAGACACAGGTAATGACATCGCTCTCCAAGACGGCAAACTGTGGCTCGTGATGAACGGCTCCAGCACCATACATGTTTTGGATGCCAAGGACGAGGATTACTTGTCCTCGATCACCGTACCCGATCCGCGCTACATTACGTTTGACGGGTCTTATGCCTACGTAAGTTCCTACGCAGGAGCTGTTTACGGAGGCGAAGAAACCAAAGGTAAAGTCTATAAAATCAACACTGACACCTACAAAGTTGAAGGTGAGGTTGAGGTTGGCTGCCAGCCTGAAGGCCTAGCTGTCGCAGGTGGCAAGCTCTATGTCGCCAACAGTGGAGGTTACAACTATGTCCATGAGTCAACAGTAAGTGTCATCGACCTTTCCACATTCAAGGTTAGCAGTCAGATAGAAACAGCCTCGAATCTGCACTTTCTTGCTGCCAGTGCCAACGGTGATGTCTGGGTGTCCAGCTACGGTGAAAGCACTTGGTCACAGGATGCTTCCGGTAAATGGATCCAGTCCATGTCGGAGCCGATGGGCCTTTACCGGATCTCCGGGGGCAAGTCTTCTGCGGTCAAAGACGTACACGTCAGCTGCATGACCCTGTGTGACAACGGGTTTATCTACGCAATAGGGAACGCTGATGAACTTTCTGGTGGCTATTCCAACACACTTTACAAAGTCAACGTCAAGAATGCATCCGTAACAAGTACGTCCCTGTCCGGTACTGACGCAGTCAAGGTTTCTAACCCTTATGGCATTCTAGCAAATCCTGAGAATGGAGACATCTACATTGCTGACTCTGGTCTCACTTACACAGATCCAGGCAAAGTATGGTGCTTCACCAAAGACCTCAAGTTCAAATGGTCAGCCACTGCTGGTATGCTCCCAGCTCACATGGTTCTCTTCTAATAGGAGTGGAGGATAACTAATTATTTATAAATAAATTAAGAAATCCCCTTCAGTCATAATCAACTGAAGGGGATTATCTTATTTACTGATTGTCAGGAGTTTAATCTTCCACAACAACTTTACTCAGCTTTGCCGTCAGAACCAAGAACATCAACGATCTTGTGCTCATAAAGCTTCTTCATCTCGTCACGAGCTGGTCCGAGGTACTTTCTTGGATCGAACTCTGCTGGTTTCTCAACAAAAATCTTGCGGATAACTGCAGTCATAGCAAGACGGGAATCTGAGTCAATGTTAATCTTGCAGACAGCACTCTTGGCAGCCTCACGAAGCTGATCCTCTGGAATACCTACAGCGTCAGGAAGTTTTCCACCGTACTTGTTAATCATGTCAACATACTCCTGAGGAACTGATGATGATCCATGAAGCACGATTGGGAATCCAGGAAGCTTCTTCTCAATCTCGTGGAGAACATCGAAAGCGAGTGGAGGTGGAACGAGACGACCAGTCTTAGGGTCTCTTGTGCACTGCTCAGGCTTGAACTTGTAAGCACCGTGTGAAGTACCGATGGAGATTGCGAGTGAATCACAGCCTGTACGGGTAGAGAAGTCAATGACCTCCTCTGGCTTTGTGTAGTGAGACTCCTCTGCGGAAACCTCTTCTTCCACTCCAGCAAGGACACCAAGCTCAGCCTCTACAACTACATCAAACTGATGAGCATAATCAACTACCTTTCTTGTAAGAGCTATGTTCTCCTCGTATGGAAGAGCGGAGCCATCGATCATGACTGATGAGAATCCCATGTCAACACAACTCTTGCAAAGCTCGAAGCTATCACCATGGTCAAGGTGAAGAACAATCTGAGGATGCTCCCAACCGAGTTCCTTGGCATACTGAACAGCACCTTCAGCCATGTAGCGGAGAAGGGTTTGGTTGGCATAGTTGCGCGCACCCTTGGAAACCTGAAGGATAACCGGTGACTTCTTCTCAGCGGCAGCCTGGATGATAGCCTGAAGCTGCTCCATGTTGTTGAAGTTGAATGCAGGAATAGCATAGCCACCCTTTACGGCCTTTGCGAACATCTCTCTGGTGTTGACCAGGCCAAGATCTTTGTATGATACCATAATTCTATGAATTTAGAAATTAATATACGTTTTTTTCGGCATAGGTTCTCTTCAAATGCCGTGCAAAGTTACGGTAATTTTCACAAATATTTTATATTTTTGTAAGATTAAACGTTTAATAATTACTAACATGGCTATTGGCGATGATTTCAAAATAATCTCTGACAAAACGACTGACGGTGTCAGGCACATCACTGCTGTTCCGAGTGCGATTGTCTGCTCTGCTCAGATTGATTTCGATCTAATTGACGGGAAGATTCACAATCTGCATTACATAAAGGGATGCGATGGGAATCTACAGGCAATTGGAAGGCTTCTAGAGGGTATGGAGGCCTCGAAAGCTGTTGAGATCCTGTCCGGGGTCAACTGTCATGGGCGCGGGACTTCCTGCTCGGACCAGTTGACGCGGGTGTTGCGGAGTATTACGGGATAGATGTCGCTTCGACAAGCTCAGCGACCGGTTGGTGAGCCTGCGGTCCCTGAGCTTGTCGAAGGGACGAACCACGGTGATTGAAGAGAAAGGAGACGTAGCGACGACGAACGATTCCATGGCGACCGACTTCAAGGATGAAAGGCATCGCAGACAGGTCGAAAGTGTCCAGCAAGGTCTTGGCTAGTTCAGGCTCAGATGCCATTATCTCATCAACGTTCACGTCCATGATCCTCAAGCCAAGGGAGTCAGCAGCTGAGAGTTCGGCCTCGCAGTAAGGACATCCCTCGGTGTGAAAGACGATGTAGCCACCTTTCCTTCTGATTTGATTCCAACTGGGAAGATTGTACTTCGGGAGTTTTGAGCCAACAGGAGTACGGGACAGCAGCTCCGTCATCATTCTGGCAAGCCCTACGACTTTAAGGGTGTCATCAGCCGTGTTCCAGATCTCTGGACGCGAGAGAACATATTCATTAATGAAAGGCAATGTCCCTTCCTTGCAGACTTCATCGCGACGTGATGTCAGCCAATAAAGCAGATCACCTTCTAGATGCTTGAAGAATGTAGTGTCGCCTTTTGCTAAAGTTCGAGATTCCAACGCTTTAGCCATTGACATAACATCAGAATCTGCCGCAAAGAGTTTGTCCATCAGGGCAGCGGAAGCCGAGCCGCCATATTCATAATTCACATCAGAAAGGACAATGCCAAGGAGTTGCTCCAAGGCTTGTGTATCCATTCCCCTGCCGATGATGGTACCTGACCGGTCAAGAAGAAACATCCTAGGAGTTTGGATTACGCCATATTTCATCTGATAGTCCGAGTCGATTTCCGGGTCCCAAAGATGGATGACTTTAGTTTTAGGAGCACTGACAGCGAATTTTGTCTGCCGCCACTCCTTCCAACTCTGTGGATTATCCCCTGTGTAGATAGCATAAACATCTATCGGCCAATTCTTTGCATTAAGCTTAGAGCGCAGAAACAACGTCTCCAATCTACACTTCGAGCACTCAGTGTCATAGAAAAAAAGCACACGGTAACGACTCGCGGGGCCGCCAATTTCAACTTTCTCTCCATCAGGTGTTTCCATCTCAGCTAATGGAGCCTTCATCCCAAGAAGCGACTGACGGTTAAAATCAGCGAATATCTTGGCATTAAGCAGAACCTCATCGCCACCCATGTCAATCTTGCCAGTAGCGAACCACTTGTCTGTCAAATGAATAGCAACAGCTTCATCACCCATCACAGGAGACTCTAGATAATGATCATAAATCTTCAATGCGATGTGACGACGCAGAATTGAATCCTGAGCAGAATCAATCAGAAGGTCGCATTCCTCGTTCTTCACCTCAATCCTTTCAGGTTCAAGAGTACGGAAGTATTCCTCCAACCGCGCATCCAGTTCCGTCAGGCGTGTTGAATCAATCTGCCCAACGCAACGAAGCGATGGGAGCAGCCACAACAAAAGGCCAATGAATATTATCGCCTCTCTTTTCATCTGACTTCCGGCAACACGACTCCATCCGGAATAAACTGCGAAAGATTGCCATGATGCCGAACGACATCACGGACAGCCGAAGAAGAGATGTGTGAATATTCCTGAGCGGTAGGAATGATAATGGTATCGACTTCAGGGGCCAGATGACGGTTCGCATCCGCAATCGCCTGCTCGTTGTCGAAGTCTGTCATATTCCTAACACCCCTAACAATGTGTCGGACTCCGAGTTCGCGGCAGATGTCTATGGTAAGCCCTTCATAGTGAATAATTCTCACTCCTTCCATATCGCTGGTAGCCTGACGGATGATGTCTTCCCGCTGCTCCATTGTGAAGAAGCCGCGCTTGTCCTGATTGATTCCCACAGCCACTATAACTTCATCGAAAATTGTCAAAGCTCTGGTCAAAATGTTCAGATGCCCAGACGTAAACGGATCAAAGGACCCTGGGAACAATGCTATTCGATTCATGATTACTCTTCTTTAAGAATGTTTACAACTGCCAGTTAATCGGAGTCTTTCCTTCTCTCACAAGAATCTCGTTCGTTCTGGAGAAATGTCTGCAACCGAAAAAGGCACCTCTTGCTAGCGGAGACGGATGTGGCGCCTCAAGCACATAATGACGGGAAGTGTCGATAAGTTCCTTCTTGCTTCGGGCGTAATTGCCCCAAAGCAAGAAAACAACTCCGTTGCAATTGTCTGAAATATAACGGATAACAGCATCGGTAAACTGCTGCCAGCCGATTCCGCTATGTGAAGCTGCCTCACCCGAACGGACTGTCAGAATAGAGTTCAGAAGAAGAACTCCCTGACGCGCCCAATTCTCCAGATTCGGGCATCCGCTCATCCTTATTCCCAAATCATTTTCAATCTCTTTGAATATGTTCTTGAGGGATGGAGGTGCAGGAACGTTGTTAGGTACGGAGAAACTAAGCCCCATTGCCTGCCCGTAACCGTGATACGGGTCCTGGCCAAGAATCACCACCTTGACTTGATCAACAGAGGTCAACTCGAAGGCTCTGAAGATTTCAGGGCCGGGAGGAAAGATCACTTTCCCTTGAGCCTTCTCGCCATGCAAATAACGCACAAGCGCAGCAAAGTAGGGCTTGTCAAACTCACTTTGCAGCGCTTTTTTCCAACTTTGTTCTATCTTTACGTCCATAACAGATTGCCTAACGCCCCCTGAAAGCACCTGAGGCCCAGCGAACCTCCAAGGATTCCTTATCGGTCGCTAAGATAGAAATTAATCTTTGAATATGTACGAAATCACGTCGTCAATGTTCTTGACATAATGGAATGTCAGACCTTCGACATAGATAGGCTTGATGTCCTCGACATCCTTGCGGTTGTCCTCGGAGATCACAATCTCGGTGACGCCTGCGCGTTTAGCTGCGAGAATCTTTTCCTTGATGCCACCAACAGGAAGTACTCTTCCTCTTAGGGTCATCTCACCGGTCATCGCAATTCCTGGTTTCACAGCCTCTCCACGAAGTGCGGAAACCATTGAGCTCACCATAGTTATACCAGCAGACGGTCCGTCCTTAGGCACGGCTCCTTCCGGGACGTGGACGTGAATGTCCTTGGCTCCGAAGTCCTCGGATGTCATTTTGGCAAGCTGAGGATGAGCCTTGATGTACTGGTAGGCAATCGTAGCTGATTCCTTCATCACATCGCCAAGGTTACCGGTCATCGTCATCGCCCCCTTTCCACCACTCACGGAACTCTCAACAAAAAGGATTTCACCTCCCATCTGCGTCCATGCAAGGCCTGTAACTACTCCGGGAGCCTCATTGCCTTTCTGAAGATCATGAAAATTGGTCGGCAAACCAAGATATTCCTTAAGATGCTCTTTCTTTATGACTGTCGGATAGGATTCGCCCAAGGCAATCTTCTTGGCCGTCACACGAGCGATTTTGGCGATCTGCTTCTCAAGGCCACGGACTCCGGACTCGTGGGTATATTCATCAATGATCTTCTCCAAAGCGGCCTTGTCGATGCGAAGTTCCTTCTTGCCTATTCCGTGCTCCTCTAGCTGCTTAGGCACTAGGTAACGCTTGGCGATCTCCATCTTTTCCTCGGCCAGATAGCCGGTGACGTTGATCAGTTCCATCCTGTCGAGCAGGGCAGACTGGATTGTGGAGATGTTGTTGGCAGTGGTGATGAACAGCACGTTCGAAAGGTCGTAGTCGATGTCCAGATAGTTGTCGTGGAACTCTACGTTCTGCTCAGGGTCAAGAACTTCCAGAAGAGCCGAAGACGGGTCTCCCTTGTAGTCATTGCCGACCTTGTCGATCTCGTCCAAAACGATGACAGGGTTGGACGTGCCGGCCTTGTCGATTCCGTTCAAGATACGTCCAGGAAGGGCTCCGACATAGGTCTTCCTGTGTCCTCTGAGTTCAGCCTCATCGTGCATGCCACCGAGGGCTATCCTGACATATTTCCTGCCCAAAGCCTTGGCGATGGACTTGCCGAGGCTGGTCTTACCGACTCCCGGAGGGCCGTAGAGGCAGAGGATCGGAGACTTCATGTTGCCTTTCAGCTTGAGGACGGCAAGATATTCAATGATCCTTTCCTTCACGGTGTCCAAGCCGTAGTGATCGCTATCCAAAACCTTCTTGGCGTGCTTCAAGTCAAGATTGTCCTTGGACATCTCGCCCCAAGGCAAGTCAAGCATAAACTCAATGTAGTTGTACTGGATGCTGTAGTCAGGTGAGGATGGATTGTACTTCTCCAGTTTGGCAAGTTCCTTCTCGAACTGCTTTCCGACAGCCTCAGGCCACTTCTTTGTCTTTGCCTTGGCGCGGAACTTCTCGAACTCTTCCTCTTCGTCCATTCCTAGTTCTTCTTGGATGGTACGAAGCTGATTGTTAAGGTAATATTCCCTTTGCTGCTGGTCAATGTCACTTTTGACCTTTTGGTTGATTTCCTGCTTAATCTTTAGAAGTTGGATCTGAGTGTCCAGCACCTTGAGTAGCTTCATAGCTCTGACAGTAATGTCATCTATGCCAAGGAGCTGAACCTTCTCCATGAAGTTTTCTATTTCGATAGTCGTCGCGATGAAGTTCACAAGGAAAGCATAATTGTCAATGGACTTGAGAGCACCCACCGCTTCCTTAGGAGCAAAAGACGATGACTTTATGATGATAGCAGCCTTCTCTTTCAGTGATTCTGCAATCATCTTCGTGCTATTGTCGTTCTCCGGGACAATGTCCTCAATGTACTTCACCCTAGCTGTGATGTAAGGCTCGTAAGAAACCACTCCGGCCATCTGGATGCGCTTAATGCCTTGAATGATAGCAGTGATCGTACCATCCGGCATTTCGAGGACTTTCATCACTCGACTTACAGTACCATATTCATATAGATCTTTTTCCGATGGATCCTCAACTGTGATGTCCACTTGCGGAACCGCTCCGATGAAAGAGTCACGTTTCTCCGCTTCCTTAATCAAGGTTATCGATTTCTGACGGCCAATTGTGACAGGATAAACCATGCCAGGGAATAGCACAGCATTCCTCAAAGCGAGAATCGGCAAGACTTCAGGAAGATCAGCCGCCTCCACCTTCATCTGCTCATCTCCCTGCATCACAGGGATTATGTTCACTTCCGCAGCTCCTGCCGGGAAGAAAATGTCCTTATTAATATCTGTGTTCATAATGTTGTGTTCATAATGTCCGTTTTAAAATGCCATACGCTTCTCACTGCCAAATTGGCAGAAAAACAGAAGCCTATTAAGCAGTCCGAGATATTGTCAATCTCCGTGCCATAAAATTTGGGCAATAAATTTATGTATATGATTTTGAATATTAAAAAAATAAGTCTATTTTTGCATCCCCAAACGAACTTTGGGGGATATTATGGTAAATCCTAATAAATATTAATAGATTATGACAAAGGCAGAAATCGTAAATGAGGTTGCGAAGTCAACCGGAATCGAGAAAATCGCAGTTCAGTCCGTTGTTGAGGCTTTCATGGACACTGTTAAGGACTCAATCATCAGAAAAGAGCCTGTTTATCTTCGTGGTTTCGGTAGCTTCATCGTAAAGCACAGAGCTAAGAAAGCAGCAAGGAACATCACCAAGAAGACTACAATGACCATCCCTGCACACGACATCCCAGCTTTCAAGCCAGCCAAGATCTTCGTGAATGCAGTAAAGGAGGAAAAATAATTTTTAAACATCTTTTATTATGCCAAGCGGAAAAAAGAGAAAGAGACATAAGATGTCTACGCACAAGCGTAAAAAACGCTTGCGCAAGAACAGACACAAGAAGAAGTAAAGCGCTTCTGTGCCTGCCATTTTAGCAGTCTGCTAGAAGAAAAAGGCTGACCGGAAGTGCCGGACAGCCTTTTTTAGTAACATTCAAGAAATAAATTGGCGATTTCGCCAAAATTTATTTTATCACCATTGTTATTTCCTTATGGAGTCAGAAAAATCTGAGAAAGATTTAATTGTCGATGTCACATCGACCGAAGTTCACATCGCGCTGATGGAAAACCATCGGCTGATTGAACTGAACAAAGAGTCCAGCAAGGGGCACAGTTTTTCCGTCGGAGATGTCTATCTGGGAAAAGTGAAGAAGATTCTTCCTGCGCTCAATGCTGCTTTTGTGGACATCGGTGACAAGAAGGAAGCATTCGTTCATTATCTGGATCTGGGATTCTATTTCACCTCATTCGATGAGTTCGTAAAAAAGAGCAATCCTAACACTGATCTTGGTGCGTTGTACTCAAGCATTCCGATAGGGCCTATTCTTGAGAAAGAGGGTCGCATTGAGAACGTGCTGAAAGTTGGCCAGATGGTGATTGTGCAGATCGTAAAAGAGCCGATCTCTACCAAAGGATCACGACTGACTGCGGAAATTTCATTGGCAGGACGTAACATTGTACTGATTCCCTTCGCCCAGAAGGTTAGCATTTCCCAAAAGATCTCATCTAAGGAAGAAAAGCGGAGACTTGAGACTCTCGTCAGAAGCATTCTTCCCAAGAATTACGGGGCAATCATCCGCACGGCTGCGGAAGGCAAGAACGCTGCGGTGCTCGTAGCTGAGCTGAAGTCCTTAATCGAAAAATGGGAGTCTTCCTGGAAGAAAATTGCCAAATCAAAAAGCATTCAACTGCTCTTCACTGAGTACAGCAAGACCACCACTATCCTTAGAGATCTCCTGAACGACTCGTTCTCGAACATCTATGTCAACAACGAGGCGGTCTATGAGGAGACAAAGAAGTATATTTCCTTGATTTCTCCAGATCAGGAAAAGATTGTGAAGCTGTACAACGGCAAGGATCCTATCTTTGACCATTTCGAGGTAACGAGACAGATCAAGAGTTCATTCGGCAAGGTGGTGCCAATGAAGCAGGGAGCCTATTTGGTCATAGAAACGACTGAGGCTCTGAACGTAATTGACGTTAACAGCGGGATTCGCGCAAAGACCGACAATCAGGAAGAGAACGCATTCGAGGTCAACAAGATCGCTGCAGAGGAGATTGCTAGGCAATTAAGACTTAGGGACATGGGTGGAATAGTGATCGTGGACTTCATTGACATGGACTCTGGGGAGCATCGCAACGAGCTGCACAAGTACATGCAATCGCTCATGGAAACTGACAGAGCCAAGCACAACGTGCTGCCTCTCACCAAGTTCGGTTTGATGCAGATCACCCGTCAGAGGATCCGCCCTGTTACCGAGATCAACACAGCTGAGGTGTGCCCAGTGTGCCATGGTACCGGCAAGATTTCTTCAAGTACTGTAATAGACGAGCAGATCGAGAGGAACATCGCCTACAATGTAGAGCACGGCAAGACCGAACTCACTTTAAAAGTAAGCCCTATTCTGGGGGCCTACCTAAAGCGCGGTGCCGCTATGCTCTCGGACAAATCCTTCCTTGGGAAATGGAAGAAGAAGTACAAGTGTCGGATCAACCTAATTGAGGTGACTGACTACACAGTTCTGCAAAATGAACTTTATGATGAAAAAGGGGACCGACTTTAGGTCCCTTTTTTCGTATTTGCCAGGTTGGGGAGGTCGCTTCGACAGAATCGCATGACAAGGTCGCTTCGACAGGCTCAGCGACCCGTGCTAGCCGGTATCAGCGGTCGCTGAGCCTGTCGAAGCGACACACCTAGCGGGCAGTAGCTACCTGGTGAAACAACGGACAAGGGTGGCGAGGAGAATTAGGGCGGCCATTAGGGTGGAGAGGCGACCTATGAAATCACCATGGCGAACAAAGAAGGTCTGCTGGTCACTTAGGCCTACCTTGCCTTTCAGGACTTCCGGCTGCCACCAAGACGTGTGGGAGACCACATTCCCGGACGGGCCGATGATGGCGGAGATGCCAGTGTTGGCACAGCGGGCGATCCAACGACGGGTCTCAATGGCACGGAGACGGGAATATGACAGGTGCTGGACGTAGCCGGGCGTGTCTCCCCACCATGCATCGTTGGTGATCACGGCCAAAAGACGAGCACCTTTACGAACATATCCAGTGCAATACTCACCATAGACGGACTCGTAGCAGACAGCGCAGCCGACCGGGATGGTCTCTCGCACAGTAACATCATCAGTAGCAAGCGAATCTACTGAAACCGAAAGATTGGTGTCTGAAACAGCGGTGACCTTGGCACCGGAAGCGTAGGAATATTCATTGAAATGCAACGGTCCGATCTCTTTCTGGCCGATGTTGCGCCCCATCACCCCGCCAAGCCAATCGTCTATCCTGCAGAAGAATGCAGGGTAAGGCGTCATCTCCACACCTACAACTAGTTTGCTTTTGTGGAATATCTCCGGGAAGCTGAAAGCGTCCAGCATCAAGGCCGAGTTGTGTGTTTCCATCCAGACTCCGTCTCCTGCCTGGCGTGCGGTGTAGGACGGTCTGAGAGCCCTTTTCAAGTAAGTTCTCGAAGATGCACCGACAAGCATGTTAGCATTAGGATGCTCCGACAAAAACGAAGTAAATCGCTTGACAGTAGGACTGGATGACAAATCATTTGTGACTACGTCCCACGTAAAAGTCTCAGGCGCGACCAAAAGCACTGGCACACTGTCCTGAATGTCAGCGAATTGACTAAGCAGTAACTCATTCTGCTCAGCCTGCGTCATTCCTCCGAATTTATTGTACGGATCTATGTTCGGTTGGGCAATGACAACATCGAGGGTTTCATCACATGGCTCCGGCTTCAGGAATAAAGACACGACAGGAGGAGCCACAAACAAGGCCAGAGTTCCCAGTAGTGCTGCTGACTTGGCCTTCCAATTAAACGTCATCCAACGACCGCTTGCAAGGGATTCCAGAATCCCAAAAACACTGAGATTCGCTGCCCAGACAAGAAGCGAGCCACCAAGGGTACCGGTATATTCATACCATTGAATCCATCCTGTAGTGCGCGCAAAGGCATTGCCCAGCACGAGCCAAGGCCAACTGATCTGTGCGCTGGTGAGGTACCACCGTTCCCATGCAATCCAAGCGAAGGCAAGGAATATGTACGGAAGCGCACCGCTTAACCATTTGCGGCTCCAACGGAACAGGCCGAAGATGAGCGACATTTGAAAAGCGTTGGCAAGGATTGCGAATATTCCTCCGCCCACCGTTGCATTGCAGACCCAAAACGTCGTGGTCGCGTTCCAAAGCACAAAGCATAGGTAGTGCCACCAGCAGAAACCTTTCATCTCGTCATCGTCCGCGATATCCTCGGCCCAAAGTAGTGGCACAAAAGCAATTAACGACAACCATCCCATTCCCGGAACTAGGAACGGAACGCTCAGCAGTGCTGATGAAACAAGCACAAGCAGTAATAATGTCAATTTTCTGGGCATATAGTCTGCAAAGATACAGCGTCAGAACCGGAACTCCAAGCCAAAGTTGAGCACGAAGCGGTTGTCGTGCGGAACTTTTACACCGTCTTTCACCTCATAGCGGTGAGTCATTCGCCAAAAGGCATCGATTCGAAGGAATCTGAATATGTTGGTGATGCCTACGCCCATCTCGACATAAGGCCGATTCAGTTTGCCCATCTTCTCAGGGAAGAGCATCACAGCGGAAGCGTCCTCGCTGCCGACAATTCCGTTGTTCTGCTTGCGTATGGTTCCGTAAGCAGCTCTTAGCGAGGCCACTTCTCTCCACTGCAATCTCCTCAGCAAAGGAATCTTACCAAGGAAAAAGCCTTTGAAGTTATGCTCCCAAAAAAGCGTTGTCCAAAGATCAGAGGCGAACTCATAGTAATCCATGCAGGCAAATGAATTTCTAGAAAAAGTGTATGTCCCGTTCCCTTCATGGATCTTAAGCATTGGGTACGGAACCTCCCCGACAATCGTTCCGGTGTTCAAATCGAACTTTGAAAGCCCGATCGGTGGAATCGGCAGAGTGTAGTGGATTGACAGTTCGGGACGGAAATAAGAATATTCATTCTTTCCTATTCCTTTAGTGGAGCCGATGAAATCCAATGTCACGACAGGGTACTTTGAGTACATGTAATGCTTCTCGAACGTACCTCTGGTGACAATCTCATCCTTTGAGAAACGAAGCTGCATGTGAGCCTGATTGTACCCAACGGAATTGAAAATCTTCCCTTCAGGCGAGACCATAGGCACGAATATGTTCGAGAATATCCTGCGGCTTTCCAAAGCGATGATCATGTTGAAATTCTGGGACCACTCCTTCTGCCAGGAAAGGGCATAGTCGTTCACCATACTCATTTTCTGGCTGTTGGCCTTAGCGAGAATAGAAGACATCAGACTTCCGCTCCCATAAATCGTCGGTCCCTTGCCAAGCTGCATCACATCGTGCTTGTACGAAAGCATCAGCTTATTGGTAGGCTGGTTGTTGAACATGTACTCGAATGAACCGCCACCTTTCAGCGTCTTATCCTTGAAACCATAGGCGGCATACCCCATGAGCCTAAACTTCCTGCTGAGCTTCTTAGTTGTCCTGATGCCCAATTGGACACGCCCTCCCTCTAGCTCATTGAAACTGAATAGAGATGAGTACGGACCGAATCCGACATATTTCGTGTTGAGAAATCCGTTGACCACCATGTCCGCCAAAGCATAGACATCCTTGTACAGAGGCACATTCTTAATGGAGTCCACCATGTTGTATATTCCCTTTTCCTTTTCACTCAAAGGGAAAGGTCGTACACTCTGCCAATACCCCTCATCATTGTTGATGACATCTTTGCCCGCCTGGACCTGTGCGCTTATGTCTTCCTTATCTTCCTTGTAGGAGGTAAAGAAATCCGGATTGGAATAGTCTATCTGACGGTTGCCTAGGAAAGTGACAATCTTCGAGGAATCACGCATCGTTGGCGAGAAATCCACGTACATCTTGTCCTGCTTGTAGAACCATGTCGAATCCTCATGGCGACAGTTCTCAACATCTATGGTTAAGTCCCTTACCCAGTTCACATTAGAGCCTTTCTTTAGGCGTACATGGATGTCCCTAAGAGCATATTCCTCTGCATCAATAGACATCTCACCATCGAAGGTTGGAGAGGACACCCATTTGGAAGGATGAAAGCGGATTTTGTAGGTCTTGCGACCCTCAATGTTCAAACTATCAACCAGATAATAGTTGTAATATGTCGTACCGGAAGAAGACAGAGGGGACGGAATCTCAACTTGGAATATGTTGATGTAGTTATCGTAGAAGTTGGTCTTGACGTACATATTTCCAGTAAATTGCGCCAACACTGGATTTTTGTCCACACCAGAAATTCTTGTCGCCTTGATTATTTCCCTGTTGGACGGAGGATCCTTCCTGTGATAGTATTTAGATGTCGTCTCTGAGATCAGCACCGGAAGAAATGGCATTCCGGACACCACGGAGGTGTCCATGTAGTCATAGACAAAATTGAAATCTTTCGGAAGGAATTTACTGATCATCGGACTTTCTGGATTAGTGACATCAAGTTCCATCTTTGTATAGACGTCACAGTTGTACATCGGTCTCTTCTCCGGATTGTTTCTGAACTTAGACTCTTCTATCTTCCTTAGTATCGATCGGATGTAACGGTCATCTGGCTTTACGACAGCTGCATTGAGTTCGCTGTGGATCGGCTTGAGGCTGAAATTAACTTCGTTGAAACCGTGCCTTGTCACTTTCCGGACCTCCTCCTCATAGCCTAGAATCGAGGCCGAGAGCAAAGACAGAGTGTCTCTTGTCTCTAGAAAAAAATAGCCGTCAATGTCTGCCGACACCCCAACTGTAGAGTTCTTGAAGTAAATGCCTGCGAAAGGAATGCCCTCACCTGTAGATGCGTCCGTCACACGCCCCTTGACCTTCGTAGCCTGAGCTGAGGCATTAGGCAGGTAAAGGGTCATTGTGAGAATGGTTACAGATAGGATTCCTATTATTTGTCTTAAGTTGAACGTCATGGTTTGGGAAGTAATGCTGAGATTATCGAATCCTGTCTATCTTCAATTGCTGGATTTTATACCGTCCACCGCAGTCACTGACAAAAATCGTCACCTCAAAAACTTCTCCTCCTGCATTCAGAAAGCCTAGGGCGTACTTCGAATTGGAGCGCGAAGCAGTATGGCCTATCTCGAACGAGCGAGGATTGTGATTGTCGAAAAAGGCTTTGAGGATTTGCTTCGCCTGATTTTTGCTGGAGTCGTTGGTCGTGGACATGATTGTAATCTCAAGGTTGTCATCGAACCAAGCTGACAATCTCTCCGCGTCACCTCGTCCCAAATACTTTGCTATCGGCACGAAAACATCATAACTGTCAGCGGCAGCTTTGCCGTTGACGCATGACAAAAGCACCGAAAGGACGGTGAATATCCTCACGAAAACCTTCATAATAAAAGGGTTTTTATTACAAATTCCGAGCCAACTTTCTAAAACTATTTTCTTGAATAATAGAGACATCTTCATTAAATTTGCAGAGATGAAGATCACGCTGCTTACAGTCGGGAAAACCGACATTGAATGGGTACGGAAAGGTCTGGAAACATATTCCTCCAGACTGACGCATTACGTGCCTTTCAGTGCCTATGAGATTCCCGAATTGAAGAACACTTCCGCCCTCACAAAATCGCAAATCAAGGAGAAAGAAGGAGAGCTAATTCTTCGCAGCATCAGGCCCTCAGATAGGGTTATTCTTTTGGACGAGCATGGCAAAGAATACCGTTCAATCGAATTTGCCGAACAAATCAGGAAATCCATGATCAGCGGTGGCAAAGATGTTGTATTTGTGATTGGAGGAGCTTACGGATTCTCGGATGCGGTCTATTCTAGATGCGATGGAAAGATCTCCTTATCAAGGATGACATTCTCACATCAGATGGTCAGGGTCATATTCGCAGAACAGCTCTACCGAGCGTTCACTATTATCAGAGGGGAACCTTATCACCACGAATGAGAAGAAGATTTGGCATAAGGAACTGTCTCGCGGGAGGATTTTTGGCTATCGCTGTCATCCTTCTCGCATTCTCGCTGTCCGTCAGCAAACTTCCCGGCAACACTGAAAGAGAAGCTCTCAGAGTCAGCAGGAGCGTAACTCATCGCATGCACATCCTTGACGAGTACATCAGTTCAGCTCTTACCGCAGATCGTAGAACATGGGCCGGTCATAATGATGTTCCTTCTGACATGGTCATCTATAGGTACATTGACGACACCCTTCAGTCCTGGAGCAATCAGTTCCCTGTAAGAAACGACAACATCGGCTCTGGAATCGTGTTCTCAAGACTGTCAAAACCTAGAGAAAGCATCTACTCCCCTCTCGCGGAAGTGACGTCAGAGGTAACATTTGTCAATTACGGCCAGAAATGGTTCTTGGTCAAAGCAGAGACCCTTGGCAGCAGGAAGGTAATTGCTGGTCTAGAGATAGTCGATTCCATGTCGGAAGACAGTCCGAATGGGGTTAATAAGAAACTTGGTCTTGGACGGAATTACCTGATTGTCCCTCTGTCGGAAAGCAGTGGTTCTGCGACTGTCATTGATGGGAAACCTGTGTTCAAAATTGTAGTTGACTCTGTTGCAGGCCAATCTGCGGCCATGCACTCAACTATGATTTGGTTCGCGATAGCATGCTTCATCATAGCATCACTGCTCCATCTAGCCCAGAAAAGGAGCTTGAAACGACTTCTAATCGTGCTTGCCGGACTTTTCGTTGTAATAACGGCAACATATCTATGGGGAGAAAACATGAAGAACAGTGCTCCACTATTCTCTCCTACTGTCTATGCCGATGGACAGTTGTTCAATTCATTAGGGGCAGTGTTGATCGCCTCGCTGCTTATTGTACTAAGTGTCTGCTGTACATTCGTCACAAGAAACGACATTTATCGAAGAATACTCAGCGCCAAACACAGCAAGGCTTGCCTCGTCACCTACACGGTGATCAATTTTCTCATGATTGCTGGGGTGCTAGCCTTTGTGCATGTGATTTTCAGAAGTATCATATTAAATTCCAACATTTCACTTGAGCTTTACCGACTTAATGACTTAAACATATTCAGTCTGCTTGTCTATCTGACACTAATCGGGTTACTGATGACAGTGCCGCTTCTGACACAAATGATCATGCCGGCACTCAAACATTTGTTCGGGGGTGTACGGCACGACTTCTTTTCAGCCGGAAGTAGGATTATCACCGCCATCGCATTCGCGGCCTACATGGTGGTAATGGCAGGAACCTTAGGATTCAAGAAAGAGCAAAACAGAGTCAATGTGTGGGCCAACAGGCTTTCGATGGAAAGAGACATCAGCCTTGAACTCGAATTACGAAGAGTTGAAGAAAAGATAGCCTCTGACCAAGTGATTTCCACTCTTGCGGTAATTCCGAACTCTAACGGCATCATTCTCAACAGAATCATTGAAAATCACTTGATGAGGATTGCCCAAGACTATGACTTCATGGTGGAGCTATTCCCTGAAAACGAGAAAAGCCAAGCCGCCATTGCATATTTCACGAATATGGTAACTAGAGGCACCCCCATCTCTGATGGGTCGCGATTTAGGTACATTCGAGATGCAGGGAGGCATAGTCTCTATACGGGGAGTTTCGCCTACTACAATTCAGGGAACGGTGTGACAATGATGCTTCTTACGGTGTCTCCTAAGTCAAACCGCGAAAATAAGGGGTACTCACAACTTCTCGGCTATTCTGCTCCTGGAGATGTCCTAATTCCGGCAAGGTACTCCTATGCCAAATATTCAGGAAAGACATTGGCGTCCTACAAAGGCAACTATTCCTACCCTACCATAGTGGACGAGGAACTTGAAATGGAGATTGAGGCCGCCACTGACGGGGTTGTGCGAATGAACGGCTACACACATTTCGTCAATAGGATCTCAAACAATGACTTAATCATTGTCTCTAGGCCAAAGACCGAGGATTTTTCCTACTGCGTGGCCTTCCTTTTCTTGACACTTGTCTTCTACTTCTGCCTGACTCTCTTGACTCTGACTCGCATCCATCCAAAGCAGCACGAGAGCAACTACTACAAATCTAGGATTAATGCAGCCATGATGCTTGCTCTGATCATGACACTTATCACTTTGGCTGCCGTCAGCGTTCTGTTCGTCTATAGAAGGAACAACGCAAACCTAAAATCCTCTATGGCAGACAAGATTACTTCACTTCAGACTTTGCTCCAAGCCCGATGTCGGTACATTCAGGATTTCAACGATTTCAGTCCTCAGGAAGCCTCTGGGATTCTTGAAGACATAAGTAACACCATGAAATCAGACATAACTCTCTACACAACAAGTGGTAAAGAGTTCCGGTCCACAACTCCAGAAGTGTTCGACATGATGATGCTAGGGTCAAGAATGAGTCCTGACGCTTATGAGAATATCATATTCAAGAACAAAAGGTACTACATCAGCAAAGAGAGAATAGGTTCAAAACGAACGAATTTCCTCTATGCGCCAGTGTTCAATGCGCATGGCAAGATGATAGCAATCATGTGTTCTCCGTTCACGGATGAAAGTTTTGATTTCAAGTCGGAAGCTGTACTTCATTCCATCACGATCATCACGGTCTTCATGATTTTGTTGCTTCTGGCTAGGGTCATCATTGCCAAGGCAGTTGACAAGATGTTCAAGCCTCTCTCTGAAATGGGTAGGAAAATGAATGCAGCCAGCATCAACAATCTTGAGTACATTGTCTATGAGAGAGATGACGAAGTCGCTCGTCTCGTTCGCGCCTACAATTTGATGGTCCACGATCTTTACAACTCAACAAGGAAACTTACTCAGGCTGAAAGAGACAAGGCGTGGGCTACGATGGCACGTCAGGTGGCTCATGAGATCAAGAATCCTCTCACCCCTATCAAACTCCAGATTCAGAGATTGATAAGAATGAAGAAAAACGGCAATCCTGCATGGGCAGACAGATTCGATGAAATCTCCGATGAGGTTCTCAAACAAATCGACCTTCTCGCTGACACAGCCAACGAGTTCTCTACTTTCGCGAAACTCTACACCGAAGAGCCTGTGGAGATCAATCTGGACAAGCTTTTGAAAGAAGAAATTGATCTGTTTGACAGCCGAGACAACATCAAGTTCTCTTACATGGGACTCGACAACGCCACCGTCATGGGGCCGAAGCCACAATTGACCAGAGTGTTTGTCAATCTTATCAACAATGCAGTACAGGCGATTGAGAACGCTCAGGCCGAAAACAAAGAGAAAGGGCAGGAACTTATGCAAGGACGAATCGTCATTTCTCTAAGGCTATCCTCCAAGGATGGCTTCTACGACATAGTCTTCGAGGACAATGGGCCAGGGGTCAGCGAGGAAAACCGTTCCAAACTATTCACTCCTAACTTCACGACGAAGAGCAACGGAACCGGCTTAGGCCTTTCAATTTGCAGGAATATTCTCGAAAAATGCAACGGAGAGATTTTCTACTCTAAGTCATTCTCGCTCAAAGGTGCATGCTTCACAGTCCGTTTCCCACGCAGCTGACAATCAGAGCACAAGCATCACAGCGCAAAAGACAAGGGCTCCGGCAAGGATTGTGTCAATCAGACGACCGTACTTCTCTGTCAAGCTGTTAAGTCCAGATCCAGCGACAAGCCAGACAAAGTTAGCGACAGGTCCAGCAAGCGTCAGCAAAGCTCCGACTTTGGCAAGTTCAATCCAGGAACTTGAATATGGCAGCACAAATGTTCCCAGAGCGGTCAGACAGAACATCCAGACTTTAGCATTGGTAACTTCTATAAGGATTCCAGTTTTAACAGTACAAGATCGAGCCATGTTCTCCTTAGATTGGCCTGATTTAACGATAATCATGGCCGCTAAACAAAGCATGTAGAGGGCACCTGCGTAAGAGAGCCACTTCACATAAGGGCCAAGCACATCCCCCAAGAAGTGTGTTACAAGAACCAGAGTGATGTCAATGAACAGGAAGCCAATGACAAATCCCCACCACACTTTCATTGCATGTCTTCGTCCGAAATGAATTCCAGAATGGAAAGCGCACAGATTGGACGGCCCTGGGGTGTAACCTAGTGCCAAGATGTAAAGCAACAATGAGGGCAACATCTGTGACGGCATAATCGAACTTCGGTCGCTAAGCCTGTCGAAGCGACAACTATTGATGGATTTCACGAGGGCGGCCACTTCGACAGGCTCAGTGACCACTCAGAATGCAGTTACGAAATTACTCAGAATATTCAAATTATCCAAATGACGCAAAAGAGGTTCACTAATTTAGCGAACCTCTTTTGTAGTCCCAATAGGAATCGAACCTATATTTAAGGTTTAGGAAACCTCCGTTCTATCCGTTGAACTATGGGACCATAGCTATCTACCGAAGAGACTATTCAGCGCTCTTCTCGATGATCTGACGTCCTCTGTAGTAACCGCACTCAGGGCAAATGTGATGATACATCACTGTTGCGCCGCAGTTAGGGCAGGTAGCGAGAGTAGGAACCGGAGCAAAGTCGTGGGTTCTTCTCTTGTCTCTTCTCTGCTTTGAGACTTTGTGTTTCGGATGTGCCATAGTTAAATATTCTTAAATTTATTATTTCATTTTGTCCATTAAATCCTTCAGTGACGCAAACGGCAATGAAGAATCCTTGCTTTGAAAATCGTCCTCATGGGCATGATCAGAATTCAGATATTTCATAGCTTCAGGATTACATCCTCCTTCTGGATGAACTCTCTGAACAGGAAGCGACAGACACACATAATCATAAACAATCTGACCGATGTCTAAATCTGCGTCCGATTCTGGAAGCCAAACTATTTCCCTTTCACCTTCCGCGGGATCTGAACTGACAGCAGGTTCTTCCCCGAATTTGACGCTGAGTCTGAAACCCGTCTTAACTGGCAGTGTCAACTCTTCCAAGCATCTGTCACATTCCACCGTCACGACACCATCTACATCACAATCGACTCCGATGAAGTGTCCAGACTTCTCAGCAGTCACAACCACATTCAAATCCGCATCCAGTATTTCTGAATTCTCAAAACGCTCAAAGAACTCTTTTCCTGCCCTAAAGCGGAACTCAGTCTGCCCTTGGGCTAATCCATTTAAAGGAACTATAAAAATATTCTCCATCGATCCGCTAAACAGATTAAGGGTTGCAAAGGTATGAAAAAATTTCCGAAAATAAAATCTTTTCTTGAATAGTTTGCCTATTCATCATCACCAGAGTTGCCTGAACGCTTCCTGTCCATAGGATCAAGAAGAATCTTGCGCATCCGCAGATGGTGTGGAGTCACCTCAACGAGTTCATCTTCACGAATATACTCAAGCATCTCCTCCAACGACATCTTCACCGGTGGCGGCAGTACTACCTTCTCATCGGAACCAGCAGCGCGCACATTAGTAAGCTTCTTCGTCTTACAGATGTTGATGTTGAGATCTCTCTCCCTCGTGTGCTCTCCAACAACCTCACCGCAGTAAATCTCGTCACCTGGATCAATGAAGAACTTACCTCTGTCCAGAAGTTTGTTCATTGAATATGCTATCGCGGTGCCCGTCTCAAGGGACACGAGCGAGCCGTTAGTTCTATTCTCTATCTCACCCTTGTAAGGCTGGTACTCTTTGAATCTGTGGGCCATAATAGCCTCTCCCTGAGAGGCTGTCAACAGGTTACTTCTAAGACCCATAAGTCCACGGGTCGGGATGTCGAAGTTAAGCAGCGTCCTGTCGCCCCTCGGCTCCATGTGCAGAAGCGCGCCCTTCCTGCGGGTGGCAAGCTCGATGGCCGCACCGACAAACTGTTCAGGGACCTCAATGGAAAGATCCTCAATAGGCTCGCAGCGCTGTCCGTTGATGGTCTTGTCCAAGACTTTAGGCTGGCCGACCTGAAGCTCAAAACCCTCTCGACGCATCTCCTCTATTAGTACGGAAAGGTGGAGAACTCCACGTCCATAGACCACAAATGAGTCTGCATTGAGTCCCGGTTTTACCTTGAGGGCAAGGTTCTTTTCCAACTCTTTGTCTAGACGGTCTTTAATGTGCCTTGAGGTCACATACTTGCCATCCTTGCCAAAGAATGGAGAGTTATTGATCGTGAAGAGCATGCTCATTGTAGGCTCGTCAATGGAGATTGGAGGAAGTGCCTCCGGATTCTCACTGTCAGCGATAGTGTCACCGATTTCAAAGCCATCAATGCCGACAACAGCACAGATGTCACCGCACTGCACTGTGTCCACATTTGCTTTTCCTAGGCCATCGAAGACCATGAGCTGCTTGATCTTGTGCTTCTCAACCACATCATATCTCTTGCAAAGGCTGACCTGCTGGCCAGTCTTGAGGACTCCTCTAGTCAGTTTACCAACGGCAATACGACCAACATAAGGGGAATATTCAAGAGATGTTACCTGTAGCTGAGGGGTGCCCTCAACTACCTTAGGGGCCGGTATTTCTGAAAGGATAGCATCCAAGAGCGGTGTGATGTCCGAGGTAGGATTCTTCCAATCGTCTGACATCCAGCCCTGCTTGGCACTTCCGAAGATTGTCTTGAAATCAAGCTGGTCATCAGTGGCATTCAAAGAGCACATGAGATCGAAAACCTCCTCTTGAACTTCGTCTGGCCTGCAGTTCGGTTTGTCCACTTTGTTAACAACCACGATAGGTTTCTTACCCAGTTCAAGGGCTTTCTGAAGCACGAAACGAGTCTGAGGCATGCAGCCTTCAAAGGCATCAACAAGCAGAAGAACACCGTCCGCCATGTTCAGGACCCTTTCGACCTCTCCTCCGAAATCGCTATGGCCAGGAGTGTCTATAATGTTGATTTTAACACCTTTATAGGTAACAGACACATTCTTCGCCAGAATAGTGATACCTCTTTCTCTCTCGATGTCATTATTATCGAGAATCAGTTGACCGAGATTCTCAGGCTGACGTACCAAATTTGCCTGATAAATCATCCTGTCCACGAGGGTTGTCTTACCGTGGTCAACGTGCGCGATGAGCGCGATGTTCCTAATGTCTTGCATATACCGTAAAAAAATCTTGCAAAATTACGGATTTCCAATGGAAAACCGAAAAATTGCAGGATTTTTTTCACTTTGGTCGCTTTGCCGGTGGCTCGGCAGGCTCACCAACCGTACTGTGCGGTCGCTGAGCCTGCCGAAGCGACGTCGTCACCAATTATCAGTCCTGAACGGAACAACAGGCAAGCCGCGTCTCCCGGTAAGGTTACCAATCTGGAAATCCCGGAAGCAATAACGCACCGCCACCGGAGCCGGAACCTTATCGCTCTTCACTACCAGATTCTTCCATCCTGCCCCTTTGCGGACTTCAGCAGGATAAAACACCCGATCCTCACCTGCAACCTCGAAACCGACAATCTCCCTCCAAGGGCTGAACCCGTTCTCGTCATTGTAGAACGAAATCTCGATTTCATTCCCTCGGATTTCGTAATCCTTGAAACGAGGCCCTTCAAATGGGATGTAATCCATTCCATACGTCTGGTTCAGAGCTAGATAGGACAGACGCTGCCCCACCTCTTTCTTCTTGCAAGGATGGATCTGGTCATATTCATAAGGATAGGCAAGGTCATTGGTCGTGATGATTCCGCTGTTCGGGATCAGCTCCACAGCCTTGCGTTGCGCCTCACGTATTCTCGCCCCTGAGGTGCCGTCACCGCCATAGATGTACGGTGCCAGTTCAACCTCATAGAACGGAAGTTCACCCTGTCCCCAAAGATCCCTCCAGACTTTCACCATCGTGGCCAGCCTCTCGGCATAGAATTGCGGGAACCCTGCGTTGGTCTCTCCCTGATACCAAAGGAATCCCCTCAGGGTGTAGTTGCGGATCGGATACAGCATTCCGTTGTACATGATAATAGGGCTATGGTAGTGATACCAACCGCCCGGCTCCCTCTTTGAAGCGTACTGCCCTGACGGCAAAGTGTTCTCAGGGTAGGAATATACCACTTCCTTAGGCAGCCAACTTTCCACAGCCGAACCGCCCCAATTGCAGGACACCAATCCCACCGGGACATCCAAGACAGCGTTAAGCATCTTCGCGAAATGCCAACCCACAGCGGAGAACCAGCCAGCGGTTTCAGGCGAGCTAACCTGCCATGTTCCTTCCACTGTCTCCTGCGGGGTCTCGGCACCTGTCTTAGGAATTTTCACAAGGCGGATTTTGTCCCGGTATCGGCCCGACAAGGCGACCTCTTCAAGAGCCCCTTCCACAGGACATGAGCCAAAACCGTCCAACGGCATCTCCATGTTGGACTGTCCTCCGCAAAGCCAAACCTCACCGACAAGGATGTCCGAAAGGGTCACGGAGCCATCTTTGTCCGAAATTGTTATCGAATATGGAGTGTAACCCGCAGCCGGAGTCTTGACGGAAAGTTTCCAATTTCCGTCCCCATCGCTTTTCACTGAATATTCCTCCTCGCTCCATGTGGTTTTTACGGACACCTTGGAGGAAGGAGTGGCCTTGCCCCAAAGATTGGCATCGGTTTTCTGCTGAAGGACGAGATGGTCGCTGAGAATCTGAGGAAGTTGGACTTTGGCCTCTGATGTGACAGTCCCAGTCGTTCCAGTCACCAAGACCGCCATGATTGTTCTTAGGAATCTGTGGTTCATTTTCTGATTATTATGTTTTTACTAGTTTTGTGATTTTGTCTAGAAACCTCATAGCTGAGAGCTTCCGGGCGCATCCACAAATATATTAATAATGTCAGAACTTCCGAAGTTTTCCACATCGGATTGAGAAATCTGCATCAATATTGGTTATATTTGTACTACTTTAACGTATATAAAACATGGCGAACAAACTTTGGGACAAAGGATTTAAGGAAGACGAGAGGATCGATGCGTTCACGGTGGGCAACGACCGTGAGCTTGACCATGAACTCGCCCCGTACGACATAATGGGCACAATGGCCCACATCACGATGTTGGAGAGCGTCGGGCTTCTTTCAAAGGAAGATCTAGACAAACTGCTGCCGGTGCTCAAGGAATTATATTCATCAGCCTGCAAGGGAGAACTCTACGTGGAGGAGGATGTTGAGGACATCCACTCGCAGATCGAGCTGATGCTGACGCGCAGGCTTGGGGACATCGGCAAAAAAGTACACACCGGGCGCTCCCGTAACGATCAGGTTCTGGTGGACCTGAAACTATATGCGCGAGCCGAAATCGAGACGACCGTGCACAAGGTGGAATCGTTGTTCAGAACGCTTCAAGAGGCCAGCGAGAAGTACAAGGACGTACTGATTCCGGGCTACACCCACTTGCAGGTGGCCATGCCGTCTTCTTTCGGGCTATGGTTCGGGGCCTATGCTGAGAGCCTTTGCGATGACCTCAGCATGATGAAGGCTGCATGGGAGGTCGTCAACCTCAATCCGCTCGGTTCCGCAGCAGGCTACGGCTCGTCCGCTCCGCTGAACAGGACTCTCACAACGGAATTGCTTGGTTTCGAGGACTTGGACTACAACTCGGTCTATGCGCAGATGACGCGCGGAAAGATGGAACGGGCGGTCGCGTTCGCATATTCATCAGTCGCTGAGACCGTCGGACGGCTCGCGATGGACGGATGCCTTTTCTCCAGTCAGAATTTCGGTTTCATCCACCTGCCGGACGCTCTGACCACCGGGTCCAGCATCATGCCGCACAAGAAAAATCCGGACGTGTTCGAGCTCGTGAGGGCGCACTGCAACAAGCTTCAGGGAGTGCCGAACACAATCCGTCTCATCACCGGCAACCTGCCGAGCGGCTATTTCCGGGACATGCAGATTCTCAAGGAAGTGTTCTTCCCAATCTTCAAGGAGATGAACGACTGCCTTGACATTGTTGAATATGCAATCCGAGGGATGGATGTCGTCACCGATGTGATGAGTGACCCTAAGTACAAGCTGGCTTTCAGTGTGGAGGAGGTCAACCATCTGGTAGAGACCGGAGTGCCGTTCAGAGACGCTTACCGACAGGTGGCTGACTCCATCAGGAAAGGGATTTTTGAATATCACGGCTCGCTGCACCACACCCACGAAGGGTCTCTTGGCAATCTCTGCAACGACCGCATCGCTGCTAAGATGGCCCGCATCATCTCCGGCTTCGGCTTCGATAAGGTCCACGCAGCGATCACCTCACTTACATCTTAAAAACTTCGATCACTGAGCCTGTCGAAGTGACTAAGCTCATCCAAGCACGGTCACTGAGCTTGTCGAAGTGACTGAGCCTGCTGAAGCATGATTGAAATCCAGAGAGCCTCTGTTCTGAATTTTTGTAACGTGAAAAATTCAGGTTAGAGGCTCTCTGGATTATCTGCGTAGAGAAAACACTCACAGTCGCAAGCCGTCAAGCAAGGCGACATAAGTCTCAACACCGTTCGCGATTTCATCCAGGCGGATATATTCATCAGCCGAATGAGAACGTGCGGAATCACCTGGGCCTATCTTTAGGGTAGGGAAATCGCACAGAGCCTGATTGCTGGTCGTTGGTGAGCCGAACGGTTCTAGGCCAAGGGAAAGGCCTCGCACCACAGCGGGATGCTCCAACGAAAGATGCGAGCTTCCGATTCTGGTGGAGCGCTCCTTGACCTCGCACGAGACTGAGGATTTGATCATCTCCAAGAGTTCCGGATTGGTGTACATCCCGTTCGGGCGCACGTCCACAACGAACATGCACTTGTCCGGAACGACATTGTGCTGAGTCCCAGCGTTGATCTGCGTCACAGACATCTTGACGGCTCCGAGGAAATCGGACACACGTTCGAAATGATGATTCCTGAACCACTGAATATCCTCGATAGCCTTGTAGATCGCATTGACACCTTCATTTCTGGCGGCATGGCCACTCTTCCCGTGAGCCGTGCAGTCCAGCACCATCAACCCCCTCTCGGCAACGGCCATCCGCATCCCTGTAGGCTCGCCAATCACCCCGAAATCTATTCGTCCAAGCTCAGGTAGAATAAGATCCAAGCCTCCTTTCCCACTCACCTCTTCCTCGGCTGTAGCGGAGAAGATCAGCCTGTACGGCTGCTCTTTCTTTATCAACTTTGAATATACCTCCAAAAGCGCCACCAAAGAGCCGCCATCATCGTTGCTTCCAAGACCGTACAGACATCCGTCCTCAATCTCTGGCGTAAACGGATCACGGGTGTAGCCCGATGCAGGCCTCACTGTGTCGATGTGGGCGTTCAGCAGAACGGTCGGCCTCCCGTCCACCGGACCGGATTCCACCCAAAGGTTGTTGCCCAACCTCCTGACATCATAGCCGTGGTCTTTCATCCATCCTTCCAGAAAATCAGTAGCTTTGTCCTCCTCCCGGCTCACGGAAGGAATCCGGATCATATTCATCAAAAGATCTATAGTGTCCATAAATCTAAATCTTTATTTATTAATATTTTAGCGGATCACCTTTAGTCATATTTCACCAAAGAGAACACGTCAACTAAAAGATCTTCAACCCATTACGCAGCACTCATTGAGCATCAGCCAGTGACACATAACATGTTGACAATCACGTAAATAAACCTTTATCTCCAGCATAATTCCACCGAAGAGAATCATCTTAAATACAGTGTGACAAGCAGTTACACCTCACCCATTGAGTATCAGCTGGTGGAGAGTAACTTATTCATCATCAGTGAAAAAGACTTAATCCTTTAGGACAAATCGACCAAAGACAGCACTTCATTTAATTGATCGTCAAAATGTTATATTTCACCAACACTTAAAGTCTCCGACACCAAACAATGCAAATGTACAACAAAAGCTTAGGCATTTAGATAACGATAACAATAATTTTAGGACGATTCGTTTTTTTAAGGATTACTTAACGCTTACTTAGAACAGTTTTATGTACATTTGTGGATATGGATTTAGGGACATTAAACAGACAGCAGAGGGAGGCGGTGACCTCGACAGAAGGCAGGGTGCGGGTCGTGGCCGGAGCGGGGTCCGGAAAGACCAAGGCACTCACCTACCGGTACGCCTACATCGTCAACGAACTGGGTGTGGACCCGGCAAACATCCTGTGCCTCACGTTCACTAACAAGGCGGCGCAGGAGATGAAGAGCAGGATCAGCCAACTGGTACCGCCAGGCTATACCAACGACTTTGTCTGCACGATCCACGGATTCTGCGTGAGATTTCTCCGCGAGGAGATCCATCGGCTCGGCTACCCGAAGAATTTTCAGATCCTTGACGAGGAGGACATGAAGTCCCTGGCTAGGCAGGTGCTGACCGAGAACAACACGGAACGGAGCGTGAAGACCGTCCGGCAGCTTCTGGAGGCTCTTGCAGGGACCAAGGCAGCGGAACCTTATGTCCAGCAGTATCTTGTACCGGCATC
>DBKH01000058.1:54108-55043 GCA_002297815.1 Bacteroidales bacterium UBA755
TTTACCAGACATATTCTTCAGACATATTCAGAAGTGAAGGAGAAGTGGCAGGAGAGGATGAACTATGTGATGCTGGACGAGGCGCAGGACTGCAACGCCGGGGATTGGGAGATTGTCGAAACGTTGTCTGAAAAGTGTGGCAACCTGTTCATCGTCGGGGATCCAGACCAGTCTATCTACGAATGGAGAGGGGCGAAGCCGGACAGGTTTCTGGCCTTCCGGGCGGACAAGGACATCATCCTGGACGAGAACTACCGATCCACTCCGGGAATCCTCAACGTGGCCAACTCCATCATTGTCAACAACAAGAACAGGATAGACAAGCGGATGTTCACCCGTAGGGGCGAAGGAGAGATGATCGTTCATTTCCACGCCACAGACGAGCGGCAGGAAGCGCAGTGGGTCTGTCAGGAAATCATTCGGAGAATAGACGGTGGCGAGGCGGCATATTCAGATTTCGCGGTGCTGTTCCGTGCAGCGCATCTTTCAAGATTCATCGAGCAGGCGCTCATCCGCGCTAACATCCCGTACGTGATGTGGGGAGGAGTGAGGTTCTTCGAAAGGATGGAGGTCAAGGATTGCATCAGTTATCTGAGGCTTGTCGCGTCGGACGATGATCTGGCTTTCGAGCGGGTGATCAACACTCCGTCCAGAAAGGTCGGCAAGGTTACGCTCGAACTTATAACGGCATACGCATCTCAGGAGGGGACGACTCTCTACCAAGCGCTGAAGAATCATCTCGATGATAAGAAACTGAACCGTGACGCGCTTCACGAGTTCGTGGCGCTGATCGAGGAATGCCGCTCAAGGGCATATTCAATGGGAGTCTGCTCGATGCTTGAATATATTCTCGAAAAGACCGGACTGAAGCAGGAATATCGCGATGACAATGACGAGCAGCGTCTGGAGAACATCACGGAACTGGTTGATTCCAT
>DBKH01000058.1:55113-55667 GCA_002297815.1 Bacteroidales bacterium UBA755
CTTCAGGACATCGCCCTCTACACCAACGCCGACTACCGGAAAGAGACTAACAAGGTCAGGCTCATGACCATCCATCAGAGCAAGGGGCTGGAGTTTCCGTACGTCTTCATCATCGGACTGAGCGATGGGATATTCCCGAACGCAAGAAGCATCCGCGAGCGCAAGAGAACGGCGCTTGAGGAGGAAAGGCGGCTGATGTACGTCGCTGCCACTAGGGCTGAGAAATGTCTCTTTCTTACCGAGTCTGAAGGCTACGACGTTCAGGCTCAGCAGCAAAAGTTGCCGTCAAGGTTCATCGCCGAGATCAAGCGCGACCTCTTCGTCACGGAAGGTGCTATGGATGAAGCACTTTGGCAAAGGCTTCAGGAGCAGATCGCCAACGAGAATCTGGAGGATGAGGCCGACAGCCCCGATGACGTTGGCAGAGCCGACAGCATCACCGCTGGAGACACCGTGTTCCACAAGATCTTCGGCCAAGGCGAAGTCCTTGAGATCACCGACACAGGTTCCTGCAAGGTCCGCTTCGCTGATGGCAAGATCCGTTTCCTCCGCAG
>DBKH01000092.1 GCA_002297815.1 Bacteroidales bacterium UBA755
GCTGCTCCCGGAGCGGAAATCACCGCCAATGAATATGGCAGCGTGGGGAGTCGCAGACGCTTCTGCAAGTCCAGCAATCCTTCCCTACCCAACCGTTCGATTGTCTCTTGCCTGCGGCGTTCGTTCGCACCGAGGGTGAACTCCGGATCGATGTCGTCTATATTCAAGGAAAATCCGTACACGGGATGGTAGCCGACCTGCACGCAGGCAAGGATTTCCATCCCGGCCTCCAGTGACGAGCCGGTCACGCTTCTGAACCGTTGGTCGATGAGATTCCAGCGGAACGCCCAGATTGTGGCGCGGGTCTTCGCAACGACTCCCCCACCCTCACTCTGAGAGAGTTCCAGATAGCAATGGCCGTTCTGCTTGTGGCTGAGGCTGCTGATTTCGGCCTTTACCCAAAGCCGCTGAGGGAAAGTGCCCTCCACAACGGATTTCAGACGAGCCTGAAGAGTAAACAGGTCTATGTACTTCTTTTCCATATTAACAGTCCTTTCTCTTACAAATTTAACAAAAATCCACTATCTTTGTAAAAGAATCGCTTAGGCAGAAAGAAAGATGACCATTACTGAAGCAAAATTCGCAGGCAGCTGCACTAGAGCCAGCCAAAAGCCCTCCCGCAGACTGCCGGAGTTCGCGTTCATCGGACGCTCAAATGTCGGCAAGTCATCGCTGATCAACATGTTGTGCGGCAACCGCAAGCTTGCGAAGACCTCATCCACTCCTGGAAAGACCCAACTGATCAACCACTTCATCATCAATGACAGCTGGTATCTCGTTGATCTTCCGGGCTACGGTTTCGCAAAGATCTCACAAAAAGGACGCGAGGAACTCCGGAAAATGATCAACGACTACATCGAAAAGTCGGAGGAGATGGTCGTGCTCTTTGTCCTGATCGACTCTCGGCACGACATAACGAAGATTGATAGGGAGTTTCTGGCCGGGCTCGGGGAGAACGGCATCCCGTTCGCGATCATATTCACAAAAGGCGACAAACTCGGACCGAATGCCTTGAAGGCGCAGATTGAGCGGGACAAGGAGATCCTGTCTGAAGATTGGGAGGAGCTGCCGCCGATGTTCGCTTCCAGCTCTGAGACCGGAGCCGGAAAGGAAGATATATTGGACTATATTCAACAATACATTAATTTATAGCATAGTTTAATGCACATGGAACACAGAATGGAATTGTTTGCCTGCAGAGCCTCCAAAGACTTTGCGTGCAAAGTTGTTGACGAACTAAACATCATCGGGGCCAATGCTGGAGAAAAGTACCATCTTGGGGCTTCCGAAGTGACCCAATTCAGCGATGGAGAGTTCGTGCCCTCTTTCACGGACAGCGTCAGAGGCGCGACCGTGTTCATCCTGCAGTCAACTTTTCCACCCACGGAGAATCTGATGGAACTTCTGCTGACCATCGACGCGGCCAAAAGGGCCTCAGCCGACAAGGTCATCGCTGTGATGCCGTACTTCGGATGGGCCAGACAGGACCGCAAGGACAAGCCTCGTGTCTCGATCGGAGCGAAGCTGGTGGCCAATCTTCTTACAGCGGCAGGAGTTGACAGAATCATGACCTGCGACCTTCACGCCGACCAGATCCAGGGCTTTTTCGACCTTCCTGTTGACCACATCTACGCCAGCAAGGTGTTCATTCCTTATCTTAGGTCTCTGAACATCGAGAACCTTGCGATCGCGGCTCCTGACATGGGCGGTGCAAAAAGGGCTAACGCCTATGCAAAGGATCTCGCCTGTCCGGTAATCATCTGCCACAAATCCCGCGAGAGAGCCAATGTGGTGGCTTCAATCACGGCAATCGGAGAAGTTGAGGGCAAGAACATCGTGATTGTCGATGACCTAATCGACACGGCAGGAACTCTCGTGAAGGCAGCGGAAGTGCTAATGGAAAAGGGTGCTGCCAGTGTCAGAGCATGTGCAACACACGCGGTACTTTCCGGTCCGGCTTACGATAGAATCAACAATTCCTGCTTAAAGGAAGTTTTTGTGACAGACACAATTCCTATCAAGAACGGTGTCGATTCTAAGAAAATAAGAGTGGTTTCTATGGCTGAGACTTTCGCTGCTATTATACGCAAGGTCTATAACTACGAGCCTATAAGTACAGAGTTTATATTCTAAGAGATGAAAACGGTTCTCGCTGCGATAATCCTGCTTGGATTAGGAGTGATCGGGATGTGCTTTAACATCATATTCCGAAAAAACGGCAAGTTCCCTGAGACCGAGATCAGTCGCAACGAGAACATGCGCAAGCTAGGCATAAAGTGCATGCGGGAGCAAGACGAGGAGATCTTTTCGAAAAAGAAGCCGCGCAAAAGCGAATCATGCACCGGAACCTACAGTGACGCCTGCACCGGATGCAGTTTCTATGAATATGAGTTCGGAGGCAAGAAGCCCAAAAATTAGAGCCGCTGAAAATAATTGAATATTTAGAAGTAACAGAATCATTATGAGTTTAGTAGCTATAGTTGGACGCCCGAACGTCGGCAAATCCACACTTTTCAACAGGCTTGTCGGTATGCGTCAGGCCATCGTTGATGAGACCGCTGGCGTGACAAGAGACCGTCACTACGGCAAATGCGAATGGTGCGGCAAAGAGTTCTCCGTGGTGGACACGGGAGGTTGGACAACCAATTCGGACGATGTTTTCGAAGAGGCCATCCGCAAACAGGTCGTGATTGCCATCGAGGAGGCTGACGCGATAATATTCATGGTCGAGGCAGCAGCCGGTATCACTGACTACGATGCTGAGATCGCCGACATCCTGCGCCGGAGCAAAAAACCTGTTGTCCTGTGTGTCAACAAGGTGGATTCCGGAGAAAAGATGTTCGACGCCTACCAGTTCTATTCATTGGGACTTGGAGAGATCTGGGCCACCTCAGCGGCGAACGGAAGCGGAACCGGTGATCTTCTGGACGAGGTTCTCAAGGTTCTGCCCGAAGAGAAGCCTCAGCAGGGCGATGACCGCCCTGATCTTCCGCACATCACGATTGTGGGAAAGCCGAACGTCGGCAAGTCGTCCTTGACCAATGCCCTGCTCGGTGAGGAAAGGAACATCGTGACACCGGTTGCCGGGACCACAAGAGACTCTATCTCAACCCTCTACAACAAATTCGGCCACGAGTTCATGCTCGTGGACACCGCTGGGATGCGCAGGAAGGCAAAGGTCAACGAGGACCTGGAGTTCTATTCCGTGATGCGTTCCATCAGAGCGATCGAGCATTCAGATGTCTGCATCCTAATGATCGATGCCAACAGCGGAATGGAGGCTCAAGACATGAGCATATTCAATCTCATCGTCCGCAACCGCAAGGCCTGCGTGCTGGTGGTCAACAAATGGGACCTCTTCCTCAAGGACAGCAACACAATGAAGGAATATGAAACCTCGCTTCACCGCAGAATAGCTCCGTTCGATGACGTGCCTATAATATTCACGTCCGTGACTAAGAAGCAAAGGATTATGGACGTGCTCGATGCAGCAGAACATGTCTATGAGAATTATTCGCGCAAGCTATCAACAGCAAGACTGAATGAGGCTTTGCTTCCGGAAATTGAGAACTATCCGCCTCCAGCATGGAAAGGTAAGTACGTAAAAATCAAGTATGTGACCCAACTTCCGACAAGATTTCCGGCTTTCGCGTTCTTCTGCAACCTGCCTCAATACGTCAAAGAGCCGTACAAGAGATTCCTTGAGAACAAGCTTAGGGAACATTTCGACCTGCATGGATGTCCTGTTCAGATATTCATGAGAGCTAAATAATGACTGCCTATGCTGCTAGAGATTCTGAAAGCATTCATTATTGGAATTTGCGCATCGGCCCCTTTAGGTCCGGTGGCGATAATTGTGCTTCAGAAGTCTATCTGCTATGGGCATAAAGCCGGTTTCACGACCGGTCTTGGTGCTTCACTTGTTGACACAGCCTACGCCATCATCTCGATCTTCGCATGGGCTTTCGCCCAAAATTTCATCAACACCTACGAATCCATAATATTCCTCATCGGTGGACCTGTGATTGTCCTGCTGGGATATTCAATGGCTTTCAAGGATCCGTTTAGGAAGATGGAGCCGGGGGATGTCAAGTCTCGTGGAGCTTCACCGAAGGATTTCCTCCAAGCTGTAGCCACCACAATCTCCAACCCTGGAGCGATACTCGTGATGTTCGCTCTGTTCGCCTTCTTTCAGGTGGATGTAACCGACAGAAGTTTTAGGATTTACCCGATCATCCTTGCGGTCGCTGGCGGCTCAATAGCCTACTGGCTCTTCTTCTCATGGTTTTTCAGCAATTGGAGAAAGGCTTTTGACATGAAAAAGATAATGTGGATGAACAGAATCGCGGGAATCATCATAATAATCATAGGGTTAGCCCTGCTCGGAGAAGGTGCGTTCGACTTGCTCTTCGCAGGCGGAAAGTAATTTACGAATATGGCGGATAAAACAGACAAAAAAGGTTTCTTCGGGAACTGGATTGTGAAGAACATCATCCTTGCGGTGTTGTTTTTCACGGTTTTGATAATCTTCAACTCGATTCTTCTGAGCACGATCACAAACCACAACAAGACCATAGTGGTTCCGGATTTGACAAGCATGAGCCTTAATGAGGCAAGGCACGAGGCGACTAAACTGAAGTTGAGAACAGAGGTAATCGACTCGATTTTCGTCAGGAAAATGGAGAAAGGGGCAGTTTATAGCCAGAATCCAGCAGCCGGTTCTAGGGTCAAGAAAGGGAGGAGAATCCTCCTGACTATAAATGCCAAGAATGCCAAGAAAGTTAGCATGCCGAACTTGGTCGGCTACTCCATGCGCCAAGCAAAAGCCGAGCTGAACTCTAAGGGACTAGCTCTTGGAAAACTCATCTATGTCAATGACATTGCAACCAACAATGTGCTAAGACAGATTTACAGGAATCGTGAGATCAAACCTGGCACGCAAATCGAAACTGGTACGGAAATCAACCTTGAGGTTGGACTCAACAGTGATGACAACCTGACCTACGTTCCTGATGTCAAAGGGCTGAAATATCTCAGAGCCATAGATGCTGTACATGACAACTCATTGAACATTGGTCGCATTGTTTTCGACAAAGGCATCAGGAGCTACAGCGACTCTCTGAACGCCTCGGTGACAAGGCAGACTCCTGAGGCTTCAAGTAATCCGATTCTCATGGGGTCTGACGTAACCCTTTACCTATCATTGGACAAGAAAGACGAATAAAGTGGACGAGGAGAGACTTTACAACGACCAAGAAGAAAACGTCGAGGACGAGGAGCAGGGAATGTTCGAGCATTTCCGGCTCAATGTCGATGTCGGACAGACACCCATGCGTGTGGACAAGTACATGGCCACGCATCTTGAGGACACATCTAGACATAGGGTTCAGTGCGCCATCAAGGAAGGCTATGTACGTGTGAATGACAAGGTTGCGAAAGCGAACCTAATCATCAGACCTGGGGATGTAATCCGGTTCGTGATGCCGTACCGCCGCCGTGGACTGGAGATTCTTCCACAGGACATTCCACTGAACATAGTCTACGAGGACAATGACCTTCTCGTCGTCAACAAGGCCGCTGGAATGGTCGTCCACCCTGGACACGGACACTTCGAAGGAACTCTCATCAACGCTCTCTCCTATCATCTGGGAATATCCCAGGGCCCTGAGGCCGCTGACGAGAGAATGGGCATCCTTGTACACAGAATCGACAAGGACACCTCCGGACTACTTGTCGTGGCGAAGAACGATGAGACTCAGCTGGACCTTGCGCGCCAGTTCTTCGAGCATTCAATCGAGAGGCGGTACGTGGCCGTTGTCTGGGGCAACATCAAGGAGGATGAGGGGACTATCGACGGGAACATCGGGCGCGATCCCAACGACAGGCTCAGGTTCAGGGTTTATACCGGTGACGATGACCGTGGCAAGCATGCCGTGACACATTACAAGGTGCTTGAGAGGTTCGGTTATGTTACCGTTGTCGAGTGCAAGCTGGAGACCGGGCGCACGCACCAGATTAGGGTTCACATGAGTTACATCGGGCATCCGTTGTTCAATGACGAAAGGTACGGTGGGTCAGAGATCCGCAAGGGCACAATCTACGCCAAGTACCGTCAGTTCATCCAGAACTGTTTCGAGATTTGCCCACGTCAGGCTCTTCACGCCAAGACTCTTGGCTTCGTGCATCCTGGCACAGGCAAATGGATTCAGTTCGATTCTCAGCTTCCGGAAGACATGACCGCTATGATTGACAAATGGAGGAATTACGTCAATTTCGTCAAGGTGGAAGAGGATGAATGATTTCATATTGAGCTGACTGAGAAAGATTTCCTATTGGATGACCAGAATAAAAAAAGAAACTTTCAAATTTTGCACGTTACCAAAATTTGAAAGTTTATTTTTATTCTGGCCATAGGCTAATATGTCAAAAAACATTCTGAGTTTATCATAATGCACGGTTACTTCTACAGGCTATAATACACGGTCACTGAGCTTGTCGAAGTGACGATAGTAACCGACTCTTTAATTATTCGCAATCTTGTCACTATGGTCAGAAAAAGACTATGGCGAATTTTGGTCCACCGTGCAAAATTCGCCATAGTCTTTTTTGACTGTCCTAATATATTCAAACAGAACTACATCCTTGGAGGCGGTGGACCCATCGGGCCGCGACCCATGCCTGGGCCGCCACGACGACCGTCTTTTCCACCGAAGTTGCCGAAGCGGTAGGTCAAGGAAACCACGATATAACGGCCGAGGGTGTTGTTCAGGGTCTCGGTGTGATAGTTCGAGGAGTCGGAGATCGAGAGGTTCTTGGCCTGGTCGAGGATGTCGTAGGCGTTCAGGGCGAGGGTAAACTTGTCCTTGAACAGGAGTTTGGTGATCTTCGCGTTCAGAATCAATTGGGTTCCCTGATCGGTCGTGTAACCGTTGTACCAATTATAGTTGCCATCAGCGACGATTCCGAATCCTCCCGGAACGGTCCAGTTCATCGAAGCCGTGACCTGATTGCTCCACGTCATATTTGTGGACTGGTTGGCGATTGTGTACCAAGACTTTGACATTCTGGTGCGGCCGCCAGCGGTAAGCTCCACGATGTCATTGCGGTAAGTAATGCGGAGACGCTCGGTGAGACCTACAGTCTGAAGTTTGTTCAGGGTAAAGTCCAACGTGTGGAAGTCCTCAAGGAACTTGTCAGCAAGAAAATCCTCTGCATTGTAGTTTTCCCCCTCATAGTACTTGCCCATATCGAAATTTGACGAGCCTACATAAGACGATGATCTGGAATAACTTGCCCTCGTCATGTTGAATATGCTGAAGTTTGACTTCGCGATCGGAGTGTTCAGCATAACACGGAAGCCACCATTGTAGGAGTCTTTACCGTTAACGGGAATGGAGTACTGCACTCCGTTCGTGCCGTACCACTGAGCATTGACAATCGGGTTCTTGACGATTCCACCATCGATTCCGGCACGGATGGAGAGGAACGTAGTCTTGTTTGTGTGACCAAAATCACTTCTGAAATCGTGGTTAAAATATGGCTCAAGGTACATGTTACCGAATGAGACGTTGAGAGGGTTGGTGTTGTCCGGCACCCTCATCAGCTGGCTTACGGAAGGCTGCTGGGAACGTCCGAAATAGAAACCGCGTACATTGGTGTTGTCATCAATGTCGTACCACAGCATCGCTTGCGGTGCCCAATTGAGGACGTGGCTGTCGTAGGTATCGTAGCCACTTGTCTCATTGTGGGTGTCGGTAGGGTTGGCACTCACTCCGGCCTGAGCACGGAATTTATCTTTCTGGTAAACAAAGTTTGCTCCGATTGTTTGATTGACATAACGATTGATAATCTCACTAGAATAGACGCTATTAGCGACCTCCCCGATCGGATTGTAAATCAAATTTGACGCACTGAAATCTTCAACCACACCGCTGTCAAAAGTGTTCTTCTTTGATGTTGTCCTGTTCCATGACAACTCGTAGTTGGCCTCGACAAAGAATCCCTTACCCAATGGTTCTGTGTAAGTGAGACGGCCGCTCAAAGACTTGGTGTCTTGATTCTGGTTGTAACGTTGGTTGATGATGGAGTCCGCTGCTGTCTCAAACTCATCGTAAGTTCTTGTCAAAGATTGGTTAAAGCCGTTGGTCTCATTGCCACTGAAATTGTAACGGGCATTGAACGAAAGGGTTCTGCCGGCCTTGCCTAGTCTCTGCCTAAAAAGGAAGAAACCATTTGTCTTCCAGTTATTGTTAGAGCCAGTGTTGCTGGTAAAACCGTCATTCGTTCTAGAAGTCGCACCGTTTCTCTCCGTCAAGGTCGAGAACTCTGAAATCTCATTGAAGTCTCCGTTACCGAAACTTACCTGAGGTTGGAACAAAATCGAAGTGTTTTCCGAGAACTTATGTTCGAGACGGACACCGAAACGATGGCCATCGGAGTTCGTTGTGTTAGAACCCTTATTGTTGTAAATAAGGTTGTAGTTGTCAAGATAGGTAATCTTCTTGCTTTCCTCTTCAACGTACGTCTCGTTGTTGTTGTAGAGGTAGTTACCTCCGAGATCCATCTTGCCGTCAAACAGGCTGGTGTTGCCGTTCAGACCGCCCATCCAAGACGTTGTGATTCCGTTGCCGGGACCCCAGCCACGGCTGCCACGGCCCATTCCACCGCCACCTCCGCGCATTCCCTGCATCATACTGCCGGCCAAGTCATTGAAACCACGGTTGTTGGTATTGTTGCCGTTGATGATGACGCTGAGTTGGTTCTTGTCCGTGAATCGTCCCAAGAAACCGGCTCCTTGATAGCGCCAGTCACCATTTCCGGAAGACAGTTCAGAACCCGAAACCTGCTTGCGGACATCATGTCCAGCCCCGGCCATGACGTTTCCGAAGAGTCCGTTCATCATGCCTTTCTGAATGGAAAGGTCAATTATGGTCTCGTCGTTACCGTCATCGATGCCGGTGAACTCGGCTTGCTCAGACTTTTTCTCGACGACCTTCACCTTGTCGATAATCTTGGCGGGAATATTCTTAGACGCAAGCTGCGGGTCGTCAAGGAAGAAGGTCTTGCCGTCAATCGTTATCTTACTGATTGTCTGACCGTTTGCAGTGACGGTTCCGTCCTCGGAAACCTCTACGCCCGGGAGCTTTTTCAACAAGTCCTCCAGGACATCATTCTCGGTCGTCTTGAATGACGAGGCGTTATATTCAATCGTGTCTTTCTTGATCACAATAGGGTTGCCAGTTGCAGAAACGCTGGCCGCGTCAAGAACCTGCTTGTCAGGGTCCATCTTAAGGACACCGAGATCCAATTTTCCCTTCACTTCGATATCCTTGACAAGAGTCTTATAGCCAAGGAGTTCGGCCTTAAGGACATATTTCCCAGCGGAGACTTTTTCAAAGGTAGTTTTACCCTTGTCGTCACTCAAGGCATACTTGTAGGGTTTAGTGCCCCCCGGTTTCGTGATGGAAACGGTGGCGAAACCGACCACCTCTCCGGTGGATGAATCCGTAAGTGACAATGTGACCGTGCCGCCACCCTGGGCAAAGGCCAAAGAAAAAGCCGACATGATGCCGGCTACAAAAGTGATGAATTTCTTTAAGTTCATAAGGAATACTCAACTAATCAACCTAACGCTTCATTTGACAGAAAAATGCGGATTCGGTTTAATCCACGCGGTAAAAAATGCAGAATAATAAAAAATATTCCAAATGAATATATCAGGGCAACGCAAAGCAAGAGGTCTTGGGGGCAACTATTCCACCATCACTTCACCCTATCCGGATGCTCTTTGATGAACTTCTCCCAACCTCCAGAGCTCTTGATCTTTGCAAGCGGGCTGGAAATATTGTAGTAATGGCAAAGGGCTATGGCAAGCGCGTCCGTGGCGTCCAGATGCTCCGGCTGGAAATCCGCGCCCAGCGTCTTGTGCAGCATCACGCTCACCTGCTCCTTGGAAGCGGCTCCGTTGCCGGTGATCGCCTGCTTGGCCTCGCGGGGAGCATATTCATGAATCTCGGTGATGCCATATTCAAGAGCAGCGAGCATCGCGGCCCCCTGCGCGCGCCCCAGTTTCAAGATGACCTGGGCATTCTTGCCGTAGAACGGTGACTCCAACGCCATCACAGTGCCGTGGTAGGTCTTGCAGACTTCGGTGACGGTGTCGTAGATCTGCCGGAGTTTTGAATATGCGTCCGCCTCTTTCCGCAGGTCCAGCACGCCCATATCCACGAACATAGGCTTGCCACCGATGACATCAATGACCCCGAAACCAAGGAGATTGGTTCCGGGGTCTATTCCTATGATGGTTGTCTTGTCCATAGAACTCGGAAAGAGGCCCATCCACCGCAATTGGTGAAAAGGTGTTTCTCTAATACAACCGTTGATTAGTCAATGCAGTCGAATCCGGTGTAAGGACGGAGAACCTCAGGGATGACGATCTTGTCGTCCTTCTGGTTGTCCTCAAGCAGGGCAGCGACCACACGAGGGAGAGCGAGCGAGCTTCCGTTCAGGGTGTGGCAGAGCTGCATCTTGCCCTCAGCGTCACGGTAACGCAGGTGCAGACGGTTCGCTTGATAGGTCTCGAAGTTGGAGACAGATGAGATCTCAAGCCAACGTCCCTG
>DBKH01000083.1:0-21921 GCA_002297815.1 Bacteroidales bacterium UBA755
TTGTTGTTAACCCTCTCCATGTTCTCTAACCAAACATCGACGTTCCCGATTAATTATGCTACTGAAGCTGGAAGGTTATGGTGACCCTTTACCCGGCTAGGTCGCGTGCAGCGCGTAGGCCGCCATAGCCTTCTTGCAACGGTGGTGCCTAAGTGAAGTGCCAACAAATAAGACGCGTTCTTGCTCACCAGCAGGAACGCGTCTGAAACTGTCGTCCGAAATCTATCGTTGAAGCCTTACTTTCATTTTTACTTTCATGTGCAGATCCTTATAGCGGATCGTTACAATCGAGCCGGGTGATGATGTGGTGTCCATTATTTCCCACAGGTGAGGCGACGGGCGTAGAATCATCGGGATAAACTCCTCTTTGTGTGTTTTTCTGTAGGCCTTAGTCTTGGAATGGTTCCAATCGGAGACCTTGACGACCTCAGGGGCTATCCGCTCGCTCTTTGAGGCTTCCTGCCATTTGTGGGAACCAGCAGCGCGGTACTCGACACGACCATCTTCGCTGCCTCCGAATATGTTGACAGCAACAATGTGTGCGGAGCTGTCAGCAATAGTCGCAGAGGCTTTGTCTTCACGAAGAACCGGTTTGTAGTCAAGTCTGTAGTCTTTGCCCTTGAAGTCTGCGATGAAATACCCTCTTGGAGAGCCGCATCTCATGAGTGCGTACGGAAGTCCGTTCTCGTCCTTTACCCCTCTCCACCAACTTCCGCATGCAGCACCACAGATGTTCTCCTCTATTCCGGGTTCTATTTGGTGACGTCTCACAGTGTGAGTGTGACCGCAGAACATGGTGGTCTTGCCTGCAACCGGTGCGAGGATATTCATAAGACTGTCGCGCCCGGTCATTTCCGACACGGGAATATGTGTGGCCAGAACGAGACGTTTTACCTTGGATGATTCTCTGACAAGCGAGTCGAGCCATGATTTCTGGGCTTCACTGAATCCTCCTTCGTAGTCCCTAAGGCCTTTTGTGCGGACATTGTTCATCAGTACGAAGCGTACTCCTTTGACAACGAATGAGGTGTCAACGTAACCAATCTTCGCCATCCAGGTCTTGAGGTCGCGAGGCACGCCCGAAAGAACATCCCTGTCGTGGTTGCCATGAACTGCGAACCATGGAACTGACAGTGAGTCAAGGGATGCGATTGACGGATCCAGAAGGCTGACGTCATCATTGACTATGTCTCCCAAGACGATCACCAATTCAAGATCCTTTCTGGAACGAAGTTCTTTGAATATGCTCCTTTGGTTATAAACAACCTGCCCGCTTCCATCAGCCTGGGGATCACCGACAAAGGCGACTCTGAGCGCGCATTGAAGCAGCAGGGCGATGGAAGCGAGCAGTTTCATGATCTATGAATATTCTTATGCCTATTCAGGAAGAACATCGGCTTCAAGGGCAACCTTGTAAACCTCAATCTTGCTGACTTTGTCTTCTGTAGTTGTCGTATAGGCGATGTAGCCGACCCCATCGGTGTTGAACACAATGTGATAGTCACCTGAAGGAGAGATTGCAGCAGGTTTTTCAGCGATGGTGAAATCTTCCCACTGAAGGCTGCTGTTCAGGTACTTGAAGTAAGTGTTGTTATCATTGTCTGCGATAGCCACGACTTTAAGTCCGTTACGTGAGGAAGAAAAAGTGGCTGATACTTCTGCACCGTTATTGCCGGTGTCAACGTTCAGACCAGCACCATACTCGGTGAGGGTTTTCCCAGAAAAATCTACTTTGTAAACCTGCAATTTTTTGTTAGAGATGTCAGATGCAAAGACGAAAAGGTCCTCACCGTCTGAACTTATGGCCATGTCCCCTGGAACTCCGTAGGCAGAAGTGCCAGGTTTGTAGTCGTAAACAATAGGTGTGAGGGCGCATTCTATCCCGACTTCGTACACCATATAGCCCCATTCATTGAATGATGACAACATGTAAGTCTTGTCATTGTGCTCGGCAATGGTGGAACCATAGAAAGCTCCCGCTTTACCACTAGGTTCTCCGTATTTAGGAGCGATTCCACTTGCAGATGCCGGAGTCTCAACCCAATTGCTTCCGTTGAAGTAGGCAGACACGATTGATCGTTTTGTTGTCCCTGAATTGGATGTGAAGAAGAACGCTGGCTGGCCATCGCTTTGGACGTATAGCGGACTTGGAAAAGACGCATTGATGTTAACACTATTGAGTGCTTCTTTGCCACAAACTTCCCAAGAAGAAGTGAATTTTTTAACAGTGTTTCTGTTAGATACTTCGCCTCCAGCGTATTTCAGGAATGCTGTACCATCACTTGCAAAGGCTAGTGATGGGCTCTTCGCATCCTTGATGTCAGCTGAAATGCAAGACTCTCCAACGTAAGGGAATGTGGCTCCGTCAAGTCTGACAACGGCAACTCTGTCGTATTTGTCCCCCTCCAATTCCTTGTAGTAGGCAATCCATGGTGTTCCATCCTTAGGATTGATCTTGATGTCAAAGGTCGGGAAAATCTTAGTCCCATCAGTGATGCTCCCGACCTTCGTGACAACATATCCAAGCACCTTGCCGACCTTGAGGGTGTAGCTGGCGGTAGTCTTGGCCACCTCATCGGTCACAGTGATGTCGATAGGGAAGCTGGTGTCAACCTTGATCTTGCCATCTGAGGTTTCTTTGCCGTTTACCTTCACAACATCGTTCAGACCAGCCTCTATAGTGAGGGTCAGTTCCTGCTTGAAAGCAGCGGAAGGAACACGAACGACCATCTCGGAGGCAATGGCCTCAGGGGTGACATCCTCTGTGAGCACGCTGTTGTCGGCCTTTAGGAATGAGACAGTTTTTAGTTCCGCAGCCCCATCATTCTCCTTTACAGAGAGTGTGTAGGTTACATTAAGTTCTGAGACCTCATCGGTGACGGACAGTTTTGCTCCATCGGTGACGCTGATGGAGGTTACACCGCTGGTGACAACTGTGGAACCAGCCTTGACAACATCGTCATCGGTAACAGTGAATGTCGGGATAAAGCTGCTTCCGGAACCTTCCGGCAGCACGAGGCTGATGGTCTTGGCCTGCTCGTCGATGGTGCCATCGACATTAGAGCTAAGATTCGAGTTAAGTGATGACTGAAGCGAGAAGGATGTGATCTGAGCCACTCCGTCTGCCTTCGGGTCGTTGTTGCAGGAAACTGTTCCGGCAACGAGGGTCAGTGTGATGCTGACAAACGCCAAGATTCGTTTCATAATACTGATAATTAATGATTAATGTAATAACTAACTAAATTTTCGTAAACACAAAAGCCTGTCCTTTGTGCGAAGGACCCGGATATCCTAATTCCATCCCATCCAGACTGCTTCCTATAAGCCGGATTGTCAAAGTGTTGTCTTTGGATGAATCCGGAGCGTCCGTCTTGAGCCACATGATGCGAACAGGAAGAGTGTATGTTCCGGGGGTGAAAGCCAGCGGGCTGGCTGTCGAAGGCTGGATCTTGTAATCGATGCCTTCTTTAAGACCATTGCCAGCTAGCACCTCGTAATCGACAGTTATCGGTTCGGAGAAGTATGTCTCGCTTACGCTGATTGAGACTTTCAGTTCGGTTAGCACACTCTCAACACCTTTGCCGAACTTGCTGTCTATCGTGGCGGTCGAACCTCCCGCATTGTCAAAGATGTAGGCGAACGGGGTGTCGAAATAGACATCTTCATGCCAGTCGCAGCCGCAGCACAACAAGGCGGCAATGAATATTCCTAAAAACTTTTTCATCATTCTCCAATTGTTTTTCTTCCGGTGTAGCCTTCGTTTTGCACCATGTAGTCGTTGGCCTGAAGCTCAAGCTGGCAGATCGGCAAAGCATAATGGATGTCTGGCCAGGTCAATGTCTTTCTGTTAGATGTTGTACTCTGAGGTCGATTCACGTCCTCCATCCTTCGTTTGATGTCGAAGAAACGATGCCCCTCAAAGCAGAGCTCCTTAGCTCTTTCTTCCTGAATGATGGAGTCAAGGTCTGAAGCTGACGTCCAGTTTAGAGCAATCTTGTTAGGTGTAGTGTCCAAGGCTCTGGCTCTGAGAGATTTGATGTCCTCGGCAGCTGCTGGCAAATCGTTGGTTGCGCCTTTGCACAGTGCCTCAGCATGGATAAGATACATTTCAGAGACACGCAGCACGAAAAAATCCGAGCGCCTATTCTTCTCGTCCGTGACACCTGCTTTTATTGGAAGATATTTGCAGACAGTTGTATATTCCTTGCCCTCGTACTGCTCACCATCCTCTTTTTCTCCGATAAAGGTGAACAAGGTCTTGCGTACATCGGAATCATCGAATTTAGCGATGAACTCTGGGGCAGGCTGAAGCTTTTGGTTTGCGGTCGGGTTGTACAATGCCCTCATGCCTGTGCCGTTGTCATAGGTGTTTAGACGGAATATACCCTCTCCCGGATTTTCCTGTGCCTTGCGGAACATCTCGACATATTCATCATGCTTCGCGAGGGGAACTTTTGCCATCACGATTGATGAATATTTCGCTGCGTTCGCATAGTCTCCCATGTAGAGGTAAACCCTTGCAAGCAGAGCCTCGCATGCCAGTCCGGAGATGTAGGTAGGGTCTTTCATGTCATCATTGCCGAAGCATTCCAGCGAGGAGTTGAGATCCTTTATGATTCTTTCGTAGCATTCCTTTATCGTATGACGTGAAAGTCTGTCCTCGAATCCAGGAATATAATCAATGGCGACAACCCCAAGATGTGAGGCATCAGCTGTGTAGCCGTAAGGCATAGCATAACAGTTACAAAGGTCAAAGATTGCTAGTGCGCGTGCGAAATAAGCGTAGCCGAAGTGAGTCTTGATCTCGCTTTCGTACTCAGGGTATTTGCCCAGAAGTTTTTCTCCGTAGTAGAGGATGTTGTTGGCGTTGGTGGCTATCGCATAGCCGTTTTTCCAGATTGTGTACGGGTAGCCTCCATTGTCTTCAGCATAGTAGTCGAAATCGTACATCCTGAGCAAGGCCTCATCGCTGCTGACTCTGGATGCGTTTTGCGTGTCGCCCCCGATGTCTCCGAAACGCAGGTAGGAGTCGTCGTAAAAATTCAAGATAGTTCTGTGGAGACCGATCCCCGCAGCTTTCAATCCATCTATGTCGGAGAAAAAGCTCTCAATAGTGCTCTTACCGAGATTGTCCACGTTTAGAAATCCGGTGCATGACGCAAGTGCCATCGCACCAGAGGCTATGATTGACAGAAGAATATTCTTTTTCATGACAGTCTAGAAATTAAGTGAAAGTTGTCCCGACACCGAGCGTGTCATACCCATAGTGTAAATCAGAGTCTTGTAGCTGTTGTGGGATTTGCTCTGCCCTGGAGTCCAGAGGTAGAGGTTGTCTCCCATCAAGGAGAAAGTCGCTCCTGAAAGATGAGTCTTGCGGCAGAAGGATTTCGGGAAGGTATAGCTCAAAGTGATGTTCTTCAGTTGCACATTGGTCTTGTTGTACAAAAATCTTGTGGATGACATTGTGGACATGTTGGAACTCTTATAAACATACTTCGGGTTTTTGGACACGTCTCCTGGCTTTCTCCAATGGTCGAGATCTTCCACAACGGTGTTGAACCCGATGATGTCGTGCCCGTCATCCTGTGTGTAGGATGTGAGTGTCCATCCTCCGATAGAGTAAGTCATCATCACCCTTGCGCTGAAAGGCCCGAAAGAGAACGTGTTGGACACTCCTCCACTGAGATCTGGCTCCTTGCTGTACTCTGGGAGAAGAACTCGGTTGTCGTAAGAAAAATTGAACGTAAGATCGCCATCGACAGTGTACCACATTGGACTTCCGGTTGCCGGATCGACACCTGCCCATCTGCTGAGCCACCAGTCGCTTTTGCTGGCTCCAACCATCCAGACGCTGTCGAAGAAGCCAGTGTGCATGTCCTTGTACAGTTCCCTTATGACATTCCTGTTGACAGAACCGTTGATGTCAGTGCTCCACTTGAATTTCGGATTGTCTATGTTCTTTGTGGATAAGGTGAACTCCAGACCTTGGTTTTCAATCGCACCGACATTTCTGGTCACGGTCGCGTCCGTTATGATTGATGAGACGCGTCCGCTGTAGAGAAGACCGGTGGTGTACTTGTCGTAAGCCTCGATCTCAAGATCAATGCGTCCATTGAGAAATCCCAGATTGATTCCAGCATTGAGAATGTAGGTGTTTTCCCAACTTAGCCCAGGGTTAGGTGCGGAACTCTGCGTGGCTCCCATGATTCCGCCATAGTAATCTCCTGAATTGTAGGAATATGACCCATAGGCGGCACTAGTGTCAACCCTTGAGTTACCGCTGTTTCCGAATGAGGCCTTGATTTTGAGTTTGTCCATCCAAGGAAAATGATACCATTTCTCATTGTGGGCGTTCCATGACAGTCCAACAGAGGAGAAGTCACCCCATCTGGAATAGGTGCTGAAAGAGGAATATCCTTGGCGACGCCATGATAGGGAAAGATAGTACCTGTTGTCAAATGAATATGTTCCCTGGAGCATGTAGGACAGAGACCTGCTGTTGCTTGCACCAGAGTAGCCGGTGAGCGTTCCCGTCTGGGCGAACTTGATTTCCTTCAGATTGTCATTGGCGAAGCCGTTTCCTTGGGCGTAAAGGTTGCGGTTTTCCTTGTTGACAAACTCGATTCCGGCCAAGGCTCCGACAGTGTGTTTTCCGAAACGTCGGTTGAAATTCAACCGATCGATATTGTTCCATGTAAAGGCATAGGCCGCGCTTCTTTGTGAGCGTCCGTCTTGGTCTAGGTCTGTCAGGCCACTGGTAGTGTGTTTTGAATAATAGAGAAGTTCCAGGCCGGAAAGAATGTTCGCACCAGCCTGTGCGGTTGCGGTAAGCCCCTCAATTATCTCATACTTTAAAGAGATGTCTCCATCCACGGCCAATGTTCGCTGCTGGTTGTCGTTGAATTTCCTGTCTGGCACAGAGCTATAGACGAACTTGTACATCTGTGGGGCGTAACTGTTGACATCCTTGCTGAAATAATTGTACATTCTAGGGGTCACTCCGTCTTCATCGTAAGGAGAAAAGATAGGGATGACGCGCAGCTCTTGCCTGGACACGGACAGTATGTCGTTCACATTGTAGGACACTGCCATGTTCAAATCAGCAGAAAGTTTCTTGCTGAATTTGTAGGAAGACCTGTCCCTAGCGGAGAATCTTTGCTGCTGGTTGCCTTTCACGACCGTCTTCTCATTGTAATAACTAAGTGAGAGGTAGTGTTTTGCTTTGGACCCACCACTGCTGACAGAAACATTGTACTGTGCGTTAGAGCCAGTCCCGAAATACACATCGTACCAGTCCGTACTTGTCGTGGAGTAAGAGTTGTGCTCGTTGTCCTGATAAGGAAAATTGTTCATGGAATAGCCAGCATTGGTCCATGCTTCTTCTGCAAGAGCCCACCATTGTTCAGTAGAGCAGAGTCTCAGAAGAGTCGATCGGTCAACCTGAGACACACCGTATCTTACTGAGGCGTTCACGCGTAGTTTCGAGTCTCCGTCTCCGGACTTTGTTGTCACCAGAATGACACCGTTGGCTCCATCAGCTCCATAAAGTGCTGTGGTCGCAGCGTCCTTAAGGACCGTCATGGATTCGATGTCGTCCGGGTTGATAAATGACAACGGGCTGACACTGTAACTCATTCCGGAAAGGGTTGAGGAAGTTCTCGTACCAGTGTAAACAGGAACCCCGTCAATGATCCACAACGGCTCGGAACTGGCACTTAGCGATGCGTCACCGCGTACACGAATCCGATACTGTGAGCGTCCTCCCGTGGAACCGTCTTTCTCTTCGATTGTGAGACCTGGAACCATCCCGTCAAGCAGGTTGTCAATGCGGGCGGCCGGCAGTTTCTCAAGTTTCTTGGAATCAACCTGAAAGGCCGATCCAGTCATGTCCGAGCGTTTCTGAGCCAGACCGTAGCCAGCAACGATAACGACTTCGTCAAGTACGTTGCCATCAGTGGACATCACAACATCTACCACAGAGCGTTTGCCCACTTTGATTTCGGAAGGCTTCATGCCAAGATAGGAGAACTCCAGTTCGGTGTCCTCGGTGAGTCCCGGAATCGAGATTGTGTAGCGACCGTCAAGGTCCGTCAGTGCATAGACCTTCTTTGACTGGCCTTTGACGGTCACCGTGGCTCCAGGTAAAGGATTCCCTGCATCGTCCTTGACGACACCGGAGACTTTTTTCGGACTCTGACCGTAGAGGGCGATTCCGCAAAGGAAAATCAATAGAAATGTAGCGATACGTTTCATATTATAATTACCCTAAATACTTGTTATAAAACAACTTGTCGCACTATTTGGCGTAGTGCGACAAGTTTTAGGTGTTATTTTTAAAGCAGCGAATTTAGACAAAAAATCTAAAAAAGCGAGCTTTCAAGTGATGAAACGTCATGTAAAACGATTAAGGTGAGGGAGTTACTATCTGGCTCTGTAGGCCTCAAGGGCTTTTTCAAGGACTATGAGCGAACGTGCCAGATCCTCTTTCTTCAGAACGTAGGCCATGCGGACTTGGTTCTTGCCAAGGCCCGGAGTACTGTAGAAACCGGCTGCCGGAGCCATCATCACGGTCTCTCCGCTAAATCCTTCAGGTGAGCCTGAGTCTTTATAGGAGAAGTCAGTGAGACACCATGAGCAGAAATCTTCTGCATTCTCGACTGGAAGCGAGGCGACTGTGTAGAATGCACCGTTAGGCATTGGTGAGTAAACCCCAGGAATCTTGTTCAGACCAGCAATGAAGAAGTCACGACGCGCAAGGTACTCGTCAAAGCATGCTTTTGAATATTCCTCCGTGCCTTCAATGGACGCTTCGGCAACAATCTGTCCGAGAAGTGGCGGGCTGAGTCTTGCCTGGCAGAATTTTAGAATCGCTTTCATCGCTTCAGCGTTGTGGCTGACGATCATGCCGATTCGGGTTCCGCATTCTGAATATCTCTTTGAAACTGAGTCAATCACGATGACGTTGTCCTCGATTCCTTCAAGATTTAGAGCTGAAAGGTAGGGGGCATCGGTGTAGCGGAACTCTCTGTAAACTTCGTCAGCGAATAGGTATAGGTCATGGTCACGGACAATGTCACGCAGTCTGTAGAGTTCTTCCTCTGAGTAAAGATAGCCAGTAGGATTGTTAGGGTTGCAGATGAGGATAGCCTTAGTCTTCTCGGTGATGGCCTTTTCAAAATCCTCCACGGAAGGTAGAGCAAATCCGTCCTCAATCTTCGATGTGACAGTCTTTACCGTCACTCCTGCCGTGACTGCAAATGAAATGTAGTTCGCATACCCAGGTTCTGTCATTATTATCTCATCTCCAGGGTTCAAGCAAGCCATAAAGGTAAGAAGAAGGGCTTCGGAGCCACCTGTGGTGACGATTATTTCGTTATCATTGACATGGATTCCAAAGCGGCTGTAATAACCTACCAGCTTGTCCCTTAGAGATTTCAATCCTTGGCTTGGGCTATACTCAAGCGTTGTCCTGGTGATGGTTTTCAGAGAATCCAACGCTTTCTGAGGTGTCGGAAGGTCTGGCTGTCCGATGTTTAAGTGATAGACTTTGACCCCACGTCCTTTGGCAGCGTCAGAGAACGGGGTTAGTTTTCTGATCGGAGAAGCGGGAATCTTTTCCCCGCGTAATGAAATCTTGGGCATATTAAGTAACCGTTAAACAATAACTTGTGTCATCTTAGGCAATCTTTTTGGTCTAGATTCCTTTTCTCATCAGTCATGTGCCACCGGCACACTCCTTCTTCAAAAAGGACTCTATCCTCAAAAATCTTTGCCAAATCTGCGGCAATTTATTCTTTGCCGCTTACTAATTATGTTGTTAATATCCCCAAATTTAAGAAAAATGTCGCTATCTTAGCGGAAATAATTAAAATAATTGTTATGCCGGCCCGAATACTCGTCGTTGACGATGAAGAGGACATCTGTACTATCCTCAAATTTAACCTGACTAAGGAAGGTTATGAAGTGTTGTCCGCCAACTCATCCGAGGAGGCCTTGGAACTTAATCCTGCATCATTTGATCTGCTCCTGCTCGATGTGATGATGGGTGGCATGTCAGGGTTTGATTTGGCACGTCGGCTTAAATCGGAACATGACACTGAGAAGATTCCTGTGATTTTTATTACCGCTCGTGACACTGAGGACGATGCTGTGGAAGGACTTGATCTTGGGGCGGATGACTACATTTCCAAACCTTTTTCAATTCGTGAGGTTTTGTCCCGCGTAAAAGCAGTCCTGAGACGAGCTGCTGCCGGAAGGCGAGTGCCAGAGGACATTGTCATAGACGATGACAAGAAGGTTGTGATGGTCGGTGGGAAGGAGGCAACCTTGACCAGAATTGAATATGAGATATTCAAGTTGTTGTTTAAAAATAAAGGAAAGGTCTTTTCTAGAGAGGATATTCTCTCGAACGTGTGGCCGGACGACGTGATTGTCACGGACAGGACGGTGGATGTGAACATTACCCGTCTTCGCAAGAAAATCGGGGAATATGGTGACAGAATCGTTTCCCGTCACGGGTTTGGTTATCTTTATGAGGAAAAATGATGGTGCTTTTGTCAATAGTCATTGTCTTGCTGGTTCTCACGTTGATCACTTTGCGAGTGCAGTATGTTCATCTTAAAAAGTCAATTGAGAAAGGCAAGGTTAGCATGAATGACAGACTTCGGGACAGTGAGGAGGATAAAGCTCGCCTGAAAAGGCAACTTACTCAGAATGTAGCTCACGAGTTAAAGACCCCTGTCAGCAGCATTCAAGGCTATCTTGAGACCATTGTCTCTAATCCGGACATGGACGAAGGAACTAAGAATCAGTTTATCAACAGTTGCTATGCACAGAGTCGTCGTCTTTCAAGTCTCTTGGCGGACATCTCCACATTGAATAAGCTCGATGACGCTCCTCAGGGCTATGAGTTTGAAAGAGTGAATATTCTTGAACTTCTTAAGTCTATCCAAAGGGATGTGTCTATGCAGATGGAAAACAACCACGTGACATTCAGGACTTTGATTGAGCCGGGGGTGGAGGTGAACGGAAATCCTTCGCTGTTATATTCAATTTTCAGAAACCTTACTGACAATTCCATCGCTTATGGTGGCTATGGGGTGACAATTACGGTACAGCTTCTGTCGGAGGATGAGTCTTTCTACACGTTTAGCTTCTCGGACAATGGACCGGGTGTCTCACCTGAGCATATTTCTCATCTTTTTGAAAGATTCTATCGCATCGACAAGGGACGCTCACGCAAGATGGGAGGCACTGGGCTTGGACTAGCGATAGTCAAAAACGCTGTTTTGCTTCATCGTGGTAGCATTTCTGTAAGACTCGGAGTCGCTGGCGGTCTGGAGTTCATCTTCACTCTGCCTAAGTATCTTTAAGCTAGCGCTAAAAAATAAGTTGCCTCATTCGAGGCAACTTTTACTATCCTATTCTCTGAAACCTTTGGAGGCGCGGAGGAGGTGACGGAGGGAGCTAGTGAGCTCACGGGTCTCTTGAAGGAGATTCAGATAGAGGTAGGCCACGGTGATGTTCTCCTTTGTGGACTGCATTCTCTTCATCTGAGCCTCTCGGGCCTTCTCAAGGCAATCCTTAAGTTCCTCGGCCTCGCGACGAACCTCGTCTACCTCATCGTAGGAGTCTGTTTGGAGAATTTTCTCGGTGCGCCTAAGGAGGAACAGGACCGTGTCTCTCAACGGGATATATTCTTTGATCTGCTCTTGGCTTAGCGGCTCGAAGTTGTTATCAACGTGCTCCTCACATGGATCAGCTATTCGCCTCAGACAGTACAGAATCTCCTCGCAGGAGTTCCTGCCGAGATGGAACCAGGTGTTCTTCTCCATGGCGACCTCCGGGTCGATCCTGCGGAACCCAATCATCTCCTTGCGACGGCAGTTTTTCAGCTCGTCCCTCTTGCGCCTCATCGTGTCCTCGGCCCGGTGTAGCATTCCGAGATCCTCCTTGATGAACCCATCGGTGATTTGGCGGAAGGTAGTGTTGACATATTCAAGGAAATCGGCCTGGCTGTCGGAGATGTGCTTGCTCAGAAGGGTAAGGATCTCGCCCTTGTCGGTGCTGAGCATCATCTGGTTGAAAGTGACGTCACCGTTCTCTTCCTCCGCCTTTTTCTTGTAGCGGATGTTGCTGCGGATGAGCAGGAAGATTGCGAGAGCCATCATTATGCAGGCGGCCACGAACCCTCCAATGTGCATCAGCATCGCGATGAGGAAGCAAAGGATGAAAGCCGCTCCGGCTGTGATGAACCAGCCTCCGATGACGGAGACTACACCGGTTACCCTGTAGACAGCACTCTCGCGTCCCCAGGCACGGTCGGCCAGAGAGGAACCCATCGCCACCATGAACGTGACGTAAGTGGTTGAGAGCGGGAGCTTGAGAGATGTTCCGAGGGCGATCAGCAGACCGGCCACAACCAGATTGACGGTGGCTCTGACCTCGTCGAATGCCGCACCTTCAGGAAGTTTCGCCTCATCCGTGTTGAAGCGTTTCTCGCACCATGCCTTTACTCCGTCCGGAACCACATCTTGGAAGAAGTTCGCGGTGTTGTTCGAGAATCTTACCAGAACTCTGGCGATTTTCGAGGAACCGAACATCTCGTCGCCTTCGCTCTGGCGGGAAAGGTCAACCGAGGTCTTGATCACGTTGCGAGCCTTTTTCGATGTCGCAAGTGAGAAGACCATGATTGCACCAGCGGCCACAAGGAATATGAGCGGGCTCTTGGCCGGTCCGTCCAAGGATGACATCATGAATGTCGACGGGTCGGTGGCGCCGCTTGAGACATAGTCTGTGTAGGATGAATATCCCGCCAGAGGCACTCCGATGAAGTTGACGAGGTCGTTGCCAGCGAAAGCCATCGCGAGGGCGAAAGTGCCCATCAGCACCAGAATCTTGAACACGTTGACTTTTAGGAAATAGAGAATCTGCATCACAGCTGTTGACGCAAGGAAACATATTCCAAGGAAAGTTAGCGTGTTGCTTTGAATATATTCCTGAATTTCCGGAGTGACGAAGGACATGCTCTTGATACCTTTGAACAGCATGAAGTAGAAGATGGCTGTCGTAGCGATGCCTCCGAATATTCCTATCTTCCATTTGAGGTTCTTCTTGTAGGTGAAAGTGAAGACCAGTCGGGAGATGTACTGCAGGACGATTCCGAAGAAGAATGCTATGGCGACTGAGACGAAGATGGCCATGATCATGCCTAGAGCCTTCTCAGTGTTCATCAGGTCGCCCACCGTGAGTCCGGTGGTGTCGTTGGCCAGTTTCAGCAGCACAAACGCTGTCGTGCCTCCAAGCAGCTCAAACACAAGGGAAACCGTTGTCGATGTCGGCAGACCGAGGTTGTTGAATATGTCAAGAAGGATCACGTCAGAGACCATCACAGCGAGGAATATGAACATCAGCTCCTTCATGGAGAACATCGCTGGATGGAAGATTCCGTGCCGCGCGACCTCCATCATTCCGTTGCTCATCGTGGCTCCGAGGAACACTCCGACTGCGGCCACGATGATGATTGTCCTGAACTTGGCCACTTTCGCGCCTATCGCTGAGTTCAGGAAGTTGACAGCGTCGTTGCTGACTCCGACCATCAGGTCGAACACGGCCAGCACGAACAGGAACACCACAATCACAAGGTAAATCTCACTCATAATTCTATATTTTCTTTGTCGCTTCGGTGCTTCGACAGGCTTAGCAACCGTACTAATCGTATTTGTAACCTTAAATGTTATTGTTCGGTCACTGAGCTTGTCGAAGTGACCTTTTTTATAAAGGCAAAGGTCACCATAAAATGTTACCGGACGGTTGCAACCGTGTTACATTTCGGTTACAATCGTCCGGTAATGGAATTATTCCGGTAAAGCGAAATAATTATTAATTATTTCGCTTTACCTTGTTTCGCAACAGCTTCCTGCTTGCGCTTGAGCTCCTCAGGATCAGCGAGATAGTAATCCTTGACGAGATTGAGATCGTCATCGAACTCGAAAACGTAAGGAGTGGCGGTTGGGATGTTGAGGCCAACGATGTCTGCGTCAGAGATTTCCTTGAGATGCTTTACAACGCCACGAAGGCTGTTGCCGTGAGCCACCACCACGATGTTGTCATGCTGCTTAAGGGCAGGGAAGATCTCGCACTCCCAGTAAGGCATCACACGCTCGATGCAGTTCTTCAGAGCTTCTGTGCGAGGGATGTACTGATCTGGAACGAGAGCGTAGCGAGGATCTTTGGTCGCGCTGTTAGGATCGTCTTCAGGAAGTTTGTGAGGAGCAACATCGAAGCTGCGGCGCCAGATGAGCACCTGCTCGTCACCGTACTTCTGGGCGGTCTCGGCCTTGTTCAGACCCTGAAGCATTCCGTAGTGCTTCTCGTTGAGCCTCCAAGTCTTCTTTACAGGAATCCAGTCGAGATCCATGGCGTCAAGAACATTGTTGAGGGTCTTGATGGCTCTCTTAAGATAAGAGGTGTAGGCCACCTCGAAGGTGACTCCGGCCTCTTTGAGGGCCTTTCCAGCGTCGAGGGCTTCCTGAACGCCCTTCTCGCTGAGGTCAACGTTGGTCCATCCTGTGAACCTGTTCTCCTTGTTCCACTGGCTTTCGCCGTGACGGATAAGTACTATTCTTTTCATATTTCTAATAATTTGGTTTAATTCTTATTATACAGTCGCTTCGGTGCTTCGACAGGCTCAGCAACCACAGGCTCAGCGACCGCGAGTCAATATCGGTTGCAGAGCTTGTCGAAGCAACCGGAGCACTGGGCTGCAAATTTACATCATTATTCCGATTCGTCAAACTGGTTGCCCATAATCATAAGCAACTTGTCACCGACCTTAAGTTTGACAGAACCGTCAGGAACAATCAGTTCCCCATCTCTTTTTATCATCACTACACGAGTCCCTTCCGGAAGCGCAACCTCCTTAAGAGTGTCTCCATTGGCAAGATCAGATTGGGTAAGTCTGTGATCCATAAGCTTGCCTGCCTCCTCCGGAATCTCAATCCCGAAAGTCTCCGGAGCTTTCTCCTGAGGCAGGGCAAGATTCAGTTTCTTGGCCACAGCGGGAATACTCATGCCCTGAATCAGCATGGAAACCATCGTGATAAAGAACACGATGTTGAAGATCTGGTCTGAGCCAGGAATGCCAGCAACGACCGTGAATATTGCAAAGATGATCGGAGTTGCACCTTTCAGGCCTACCCACGAGATGAAGGCCCTAGCTCTGAATGAGAGTTTTCTGAAAGGAAGAAGCGAGATGAAAACCGAAAGCGGTCTCCCTACGAAAGTCATGAACACTCCGATCAGAAGAGCCACCGGAGCAACGGACAGCATTTCCTTAGGGTTAACCAACAACCCCAAAGTGAGGAACATTCCCATCTGCATCAGCCATGTGACCGTGTCGCTGAACCTGAAAACCTCTCTCTTATGGGCCATCGGCTTGTTACCGATGATCACACCTGCTAGGTAGATGGCAAGGAATCCGTTCCCATTCACAAGTCCTGTGAGGGAATAGATGAAGAATCCGATGCTTAGGACCAAGATTGCATACAATGAAGCTCCGTTCAATTTCAATTTACCAAGAGCCCATGAGAATGCACGCCCTAATCCCACTCCCATGATGGCTCCGATTCCCAGCTGCATGATGAATGTCAGTACAGCGTTACCTATCATTCTAGTGTAGTCGATGTCGATTCCGGAAGCCGGTTCGAACAACTGCTGGGCACATTGGATCAGCACAACTGTGATGACGTAAGCCATCGGGTCGTTAGATCCGGATTCCAACTCAAGGACCGGTTGGAGGTTTTCTTTCAGCCTCATGTTGGCATTTCTTAGAATGTTGAACACTGACGCTGAATCAGTTGAAGACATCACAGCCGCAAGCAGAAAGCACATCACAATAGACATTCCTTCTGAAAGATGGCCAACCCTTGTGAGAAGATAGATGAATCCACCGGTAAACAATGCTGTCAGGAAAACCCCGATAGTGGAGAGGACAATACCTTCTTTTAGAACCGGTTTTATGGTGTCGAATTTCGTTTCCAGACCTCCACAGTAGAGAATGACGCAAAGAGCAATCGTACCGATGAACTGAGCAATGTGGAAATTGTCAAAGGCGAGTCCGAGACCGTCAACACCGAATGCCATGCCCACAACAATGAACAGAAGCAAGACAGGAATCCCGAACCGGAAACCGGCACGGCTGATGAGTATTGCAGTGAAGATCAGCAGCGATCCGATGAGGAGTATATTCTCCGGAGAAAATTGTATCATGGTATTATTCTGTGTTTCTGTTCATAGTCGCGGCACCAATCACTGAGGGGACATTCTTCACATTTTGGATTTCTTGCCGTGCAGGTATAGCGTCCGTGCAGGATAAGCCAATGGTGAGCCCTTGCCCTAAGTTCTGATGGAATGTGTGATTCCAGTTCCTTCTCAACGGCCTCGACTGTCTTACCGTCAGATAATCCCATTCTGTGAGAGACGCGGAACACATGAGTGTCAACAGCAATCACTGGCTTGTCATAGATGACAGAAGCCAAGACATTGGCAGTCTTACGTCCTACTCCCGGAAGGCTCATGAGCTTGTCGATGTCCGAAGGAACTTCACCAGCGAAGTCGCTCATCAATTTTTGAGCCATACCAATCAGATGTTTGGCCTTGCTGTTCGGGTATGAAATGCTTTTTATCAGCTCCAAAACGTCCTCGAAAGATGCTGAGGCCAAATCCTTCGGCTCAGGGTAGCTGCGGAACAACTTTGGGGCAACCATATTCACCCTTCTGTCAGTGCATTGGGCACTAAGAATCACAGCCACGAGTAGCTGAAAAGGTGATTCATAATGCAGTTCCGTCTGAGGCTCCGGACAATTTGCCTGGAACCAAGCGAGAGCCTTGCCAAAGCGGTCCTTCTTTAGCATAAGCCCTAGATAGTAAGAGCTAAGTCGATGACTTCATCATTGAGGTTCTCCTTGCATCTTTCGTCCTTGCAGACGAAAACTCTGCCGGGATATTTCTCAAAGATTGTCCTATTATGTGTCACCATCACGATGGCTGTTCCGTCTGTTTTGTTTATGCCGGTAAGAAGCCTCATGATTCCGTCCGCTGTCTCATTGTCCAGATTGCCAGTCGGTTCATCAGCGATTATCAACCTTGGCCTGTTTAGAAGTGAGCGTGCAATTGCAATCCTTTGTTGTTCGCCACCTGAAAGTTGGTGAGGCATCTTATGGGCCTTGTTTTCCATCCCGACATCGTGGAGTACATCAATGATTCGCTTGTCAATCTCGTTCCTGTCTTTCCAACCGGTTGCCCTAAGGACAAATTCCAGATTACTCTCGACTGTCCTGTCCATCAGCAGTTGGAAATCCTGAAATACTACTCCTATCTTGCGACGAAGATACGGAATGTCCTTGTCTTTCAGCCCGTTCAGTTTGAAGCCGCAGACTTCACCGGAGCCTTTCTCAAGGGGATTTTCGCCAATCATAGTGCGTATGATCGAGGTCTTTCCAGTCCCGACCTTACCAACGATGTAAATAAAATCACCTGGGAATATGTCCATGTCAAGTCCATAGACAACAGTGCTTTCTCCATTGAGTATGTCCGCCTCCTTGAATGAGACAAGCGGCTCGCTTTTTGATGATGATTGCGCGTTCACTTCCATAGTAACGCAAATATACTCTATTTTTTGGGTATATTTAGGAAATTTGTGTGTTATTTTTCATTTTCCTTAAGTAAATTTGTAAGATATTTTTCGCTGATGAAAATGATGAGAAACAATATGAAAAGCAAACTTGCCGTGGCGCTTTTGGCAGCGCTGTCACTTGGAGTGGGTACGACCGTTTCCGCTCAGGAAAGTGGGCCGGATCAGTACCGTCTAGCCACCGAACTCTATGGGCACGGGATGTTCGAGAGAGCCGGAAGCCTGTTCGGAGAAATCTATGCTGGAACCGGAGATGTGACAGCGGGAGGCTACGAGGCCCTTTGCGCTGTCAGGCTTCAAGAAGTCGGAAACGAGACATTGGCTGATGAATATGTCACCGCGCACCCTTATTCCATTCTGGTGCCGCAGATCCATTTCTACAAGGCCTTGAATCTGTTCGATAAGCAGGATTTTAAGGCTGCCGCTGCCGAGTTTGACAAGGTGAAGGAAAAGGCCCTGCCTTCAGAACTGATCTCCGAATTTGCGTTTAAACAGGCATATTCCTATTTTGAACAAGGTGATTTGGCGAAAGCTAAGTCCTTGTTCGAGAAATCAGAGAAGCGGGTTCAGTCGGACTTCACTGCTCCATCGAGATATTCATTGGGCTACATCAACTACTCCGAGAAGAATTTTGACGAGGCATTTGAATGGTTCGAAAAGGCCGCTAGAGACCCTCGCTTTACCGAGATGTCCAACTCCTATATGGTTGAGTGTCGTTTCATGAGGAAGGACTATTCGTATGTCCTAAAGAACGGAGTCAAGGTCTTCGAAAATGCTCCGAAAGAGCGTCAGAGGCATTTGGCGAGGATTATCTCGGAATCGTACCTCGCTAAGGGTGACACTGATAAGGCTAAGGAATATTACGATGTCGCCAAAAGCGGGGAGAACGACATGGACCGGAACGACTATTTCTACGCTGGTTCACTTCTGTTTGCGACTGGGGACTATAAAGGGGCGATTGACAACTATTCCTTAATGAGAAACAGGACTGATTCGATCGGACAGATAGCGAACTACAATCTGGCTTACAGCTACATCCGAACCGGCAACAAGGTCGCTGCCCTTGATGCTTTCAAGGACGCATCCCAAAGAGCATTCAATCCTGACATTCAAGAGGATGCTCATTTCAATTATGCCAAGCTTTCGTTTGACCTGAATCACAACCCGTCGGTCTTCAACGACTACATGGCGAAATACTCCGACAAGAAAAAAGGTGACAGAATCTATAGCTACATGGCGCTGGCTTCCCTCTACAGCCACGATTACGCAGGAGCTGTGGAGGCCTACTCTAACATAGACATGCTAGATAAGGATCAAAAGGCTAACTACATGAAAGCTAATTACCTGAGGGCCCAGCAGCTTGTGGAAAGAGGGGCGTGGAGTGATGCTGTCCCATTCCTAAGAGCGTCATCTTTCTATGCGGACAAGCGTTCTCCATTCTCTCAGTTGTCGCGTTACTGGTTAGGCGAATCTTATTACCGTGGAGACCAGTTCGACAAGGCCTTGGAGACATTCAAGGATCTCTACAACAATTCAGCCCTTGAAGGCAAGGCGGAAGGTAGGTTGATACCTTACGATTTGGCTTACTGCTATTTCCGCAAGGGAGACTATGAGAATGCTGCAAAGTGGTTTGACGAGTACTTGGCTTCACGCAATCCGTTGGAGGGTGAGGATGCATCGGTGAGAAGGGCGGACTGTGATTTCATTCGCAAGGACTACAAAACAGCAGCTAATGAATATGAAAACGCTTTGACGAAGTTCCCCTTCAAGAACAATCTCTACCCGAATTACCGTGCAGGCATCGCATACGGTTTGCTTGGCGACATGGACAAGAAGATAACAGTTTTGTCCAAGGCATTGAAAGTGAATGCCTCGTCTGAATATTATCCGGAATCAATGTTTGAATTGGGCAGGGCATACATTGCTGCCGGTCGGAATGATGATGCGATCTCAACGTTCGACAAGTTGCGCACCACGACAGATGACAAGACAATCGTTGCCCGCAGCTTGATTGAATTGGGCATGATTTCAAGGAATATGTCAGAGTATGACAAGTCCCTCTCTTACTACAAGCAGGTGATTTCAGCAATGCCGGGCACAGAGTACGCTCAAGATGCTCTTTTGGCTGTTGAGTCGATTTACCAGTCTCAAGGAAGAACCGATGAATATCTTGACTTCGCTGACAAGGCCGGTGTGATCAAGGACAAGTCTGAAAGCGAGAAAGAGTCATTGTACTTCAATGCTGCAGAACAAGTGTTCTTGACCGAAAACTATGACAAGGCCTTGACTTCGTTGAAAAACTATCTTGAGCGCTATCCTAATGGAGCCAAAGTCCCTGAGGCTGAGTTCTATGTGGCTGAGTGCTACCGCAATACTGGCAAAAAGGAACAGGCTTGCGATTGGTACAAGAAAGCCATAGACAGGGATGTGAACTCATCGTTGGCAGAGACTGCGATGCTGAATTTCTCAAGGTTGTCTTACGATCTACAACGCTACAACGATGCGTTCGGTGGCTATTCCTCATTGCTTGACGAGGCTAAGCTTGAAAACAACAAGCACACAGCTAGAATAGGCATGATGCGTTCGGCATTTAAAGCCGGAAATTGGGCTTCCGCATTGTCATGTGCGGACAAAGTTCTTGCTGACGGGAAGAGCACTGAGCCTGAAATCCGTGAAGCAGAATTTTCTAAAGCCAAATCATTGCTCTCCACTAATGAGCGTGAAGCCGCGTTTGAGATATTCAAGAAACTTTCTTTGGAGCCATCGACTTCGGAGGGAGCAGAGTCTGCCTACATGGTCATCCAGGATGTTTATGATCAAGGTCGTTATGAAGAGGTCGAGAAGAATGTCTATGCCTTCGGTCGGAAGGCCGGTGACCAGAATTACTGGCTTGCCAAGGCTTTCATTGTCTTGGGAGACTCTTTCGCTGATCAGGACAATTTCGCTCAGGCTAAGGCTACATTTGAAAGTGTTTTGAATGGCTACACTCCGGCTTTTGGAACCAATGATGACATTCTGGATAATGTCAAGATGCGCCTCGCCAAACTTAATGATTTGATGAAATGATGAATATGAAAAGAATATATTTTGCCTCAGCTGTTCTCGTCATGTCAGCTTCGGTTTCGTTCGGCCAGAATTTCAATCCAACCGTTGAAGTGACGAACACCTACCACGGCAATCCTTCAGAAGCCCACAAGCCATTGTTGGAAATGAATGTGCCGGACTCCCTGTTGAGGTTCGATCTGGATTTCGACTACGAGGTTTTCAACAAACCTTATCAAGGGGCATACAGCTTCAAGCCTTACATGCTTGACATGAGACCTGCTAAAGATGCATGGAGAGGTCGTAAACTCTTCTTAAAGGCGGGTGCAGGATATTCATTTCACCCTCAATTGGATTTTGTGTTTAGCCCGGAATTAAGTGGCCCATTCCAGATGAGCATCTATGCATCTCATAAGTCCTATTTTGGTAATTATCACAAGATTAGCCCTGTGCTTGGCGAAGATGAAATCTTCCGTCTAAAGGAGACAGATGGGCATTTTAGCGGCCATGATGCATTGACCTCAGCTGGCTTTGATGGCCTATACTGTTGGGATAAAGCGATTTTGTCATTCGGAGTCGGCTACTATGGCCTTGCCGCTAAGGACACTGTCATGTCACGTTCCTATAATGCGTTGGACTTCAACGCTAGAGTTCGTTCGAACAATGATTCCGAGTCTTATTTCCTTTACGACATAGGATTAAGGGGCAGAATCGCGAATGATGGATTGGATTACAAGTCGTTCACTTTCCCTGATGGCGTGACGGTTGACAAACAGAACGAAAGTTGGGTCTTTCTGGATGGCTTGGCTGGTCTTGTAAAGGACAGCCGTAGGAGCATTCTGGCTGGATTCGAGGCGGAATCTGCATCTTACAGTGGATTCTACGAGGGAAGCATCGGACGAGTCGCTTTGATTCCAAGTTACAGGCTGAAATCTGGCCGCTGGAATCTGGACTTGGGAGTCAGGTTTGAATATGTTTTCAGGAATGACGACAAAGACTATTTCCGTGCAATGACCGGAGATGTCGGACAGATCGTCTATCCTGATGCTCATGTAAGCTTTGCAGTGGGGGAGAGTGTGTCGCTTTACGCTGACGCTACAGGTGGAAGCCGTCTGAACACGTATTCATCTCAGATTTCGGGGAATCATCATCTGAATCATTCGTTTCTTGCCGATCCTGCGTACGAA
>DBKH01000083.1:21977-39091 GCA_002297815.1 Bacteroidales bacterium UBA755
TTGCTTCAATTTGATGTGAACGGGGGAGTAGGGGTGTACGGGAATGCTTTGATGGAGTCGGGGTTGTTCGCGATCGATGGGCACCTTTTGCCTTCACTGACATATTCCGACATCAACCTCATCTATGCCAATGTATTGCTGGGTTGGAAGTCAAGCCGTGTCAAGATAGACGCTGACCTTCGTTACAGAAGTATGTCTTTCTCGGATAATGATGCTAAAAATCTTGGTTTTACACTTCCTAAGTACAGCGGTGGGTTGAGGGCGACGTACAACCTAAGCTCTCGTCTTTATGCTGGGGTTGCTGCCGAGGCATCGTCTTGGCGTGAGGGTTGGTGCGAGTCGGAGGAAGTTTCGGAGGGTGATGTCAAGGTACGTGTGCCGGGTTATGTCGATTTGGGCCTGAACTGCGGTTACAAGTTCAATAGGAAGCTTGAATTGTGGCTTGAGTCGGGCAATCTGTTGTGTCAGACGATTCAGAGGAATCCGTTCTACGCAGAGAAAGGACTTTGGGTTACCGCTGGGGTGTCGCTGAACTTGTAGCCTTCGGTAGCTGAGCTTGTCGAAGCACCGAAGCACCGAAACACCGAGCACCAACGTGGCGAAATAATCTTGGAATATATAGCTGAAAGACGGGCAATGTGGAAATAAATTTCGCATTGCCCTCAATTTTTATTAAATTTGTCTGTTTTATGGGCAGACCATATAAACTTGATAAAAACAGACAATTGAATATGATTGAGAACGAAGAGATGAAGAAAGCGGAAGAACAGTATTCCGCAAGCAGTATTCAAGTACTTGAAGGACTTGAGGCTGTGAGAAAGAGGCCTTCCATGTACATCGGTGACATCGGTGAGAGGGGACTCCATCATCTTGTCTATGAGGTTGTTGACAATGGTATAGATGAGGCGATGGCTGGTTTCTGTACAGAAATCGGTGTGACAATTCTCCCTGACAATTCTATAAGAGTTTCCGACAATGGTCGTGGAATCCCTACTGGAATGCATCCGAAGGAGCATCGCTCTGCTCTTGAGGTCGTCATGACCGTACTTCATGCTGGAGGTAAATTCAATAAGGACAGCTATAAAGTTTCTGGAGGTCTTCACGGAGTGGGTGTTTCCTGCGTGAATGCCCTATCCGACAGCCTTGTGGCAGAAGTCCATCGTGAGGGACATGTCTTCGTGCAGAAATATTCAAAAGGCAAACCGCTCGGACCAGTAGAGATCGTGGGTGACTGCAACGACACTGGAACCATCATCACCTTCCATCCGGACCCTACCATATTCACGCAGACAAATGTCTATAAATATGACACCCTTGCTGCCAGGATGCGTGAGCTTGCCTATTTGAACAAAGGTATCAAGATCACCATCACCGACGAAAGGGAATTGGTTGATGAATATGTCACCGATGAGAACGGTAACTCAAAGCCGACAGGCAAGCAGCTTTACCGCAGCGATGTGTTCTATTCAAAGGAAGGCCTCAAGGAATTCATCGACTATCTTGACGCTGGTGCCATGCAGCTCATTCCTGAGCCGATTTGCGTGCAGAGCGACAAGGTGATTCCGATTGACATCGCCCTTTCGTACAACAACGGATTCTCCGAGAAGATATATTCATACGTCAACAACATCAACACCATCGAGGGTGGAACCCACCTTCAGGGCTTCAAGATGGGACTTTCACGTTCGCTGAAGAACTATGCAGAGAAGAACAACCTTCTCGCCAAGTTCAAGGGTGATTTGGCTCCTGAGGATTTCCGTGAAGGATTGACCGCTGTGGTTTCGGTTAAGATAGCTGAACCACAGTTCGAGGGACAGACCAAGACTAAACTTGGCAACCCAGAGGCGACATCCGCTGTGTCACAGGCCACTTCTGCGGCCATGGATCAGTACCTTGAGGAACACCCTAAAGAGGGTAAATTGCTGATTGAGAAGATCGTACTTGCCGCTACTGCTCGTAGTGCTGCGCGTAAGGCCCGCGAGATGGTTCAGAGAAAGACCGCGATGACCGGTGCTGGAATGCCTGGCAAACTTGCCGACTGTTCGGAGAGGAATCCTGAGAGATGCGAGTTGTTCCTTGTCGAGGGAGATTCCGCTGGTGGTACCGCTAAGCAGGGACGTGACAGAAGAATCCAGGCGATTCTTCCGCTGAGAGGTAAGATCCTCAACGTAGAGAAGGCCGCTGGCGATCGCGCTTTTGATAGCGAGGAAATCCGTAACATTTACACTGCTCTTGGAGTCACCGTGGCGCAGGAAGACGAAAACGGTGAGAAGAGAATGGATCTCAGCAAGCTCCGCTACCACAAGGTCATCATCATGACCGATGCCGATGTCGATGGAAGTCACATCGCGTGCCTTATCCTGACATTCTTCTTCCGCTACATGTTCGACCTCATCAAGAACGGTTATGTCTATCTCGCAACCCCACCGCTTTACCTTGTCAAGAAAGGAAAGGAGGAAGTCTATTGCTGGACTGACGAGCAGAGGTTTGAGGCTACTGCCCGTCTTGGAAAAGGCTCTGACAAGGGTGTGACCGTTCAGAGGTACAAAGGTCTTGGTGAGATGAGCGATGAGCAGTTGTGGGACACCACCATGGATCCTTCGAAGAGACGTCTGCGTAAGATCACGATCGACAACGCTGCCGAGGCCGAGAGGACATTCTCGATGCTAATGGGCGATGATGTTCCTCCAAGGAGGCAGTTCATTGAGGAGAATGCGCATTACGCCAACATTGACGCTTAGTTTATTTTAATAGGTAATAATCATAACACACGATATGCTTGACATTTTTGACAGAATCGAAAGGGACTCAGGCGGTCCTATCGGACAATATTTCAATCAGGGATTCGGTTACTACATGTACCCAAAACTTGAGGGCGAGCTTGGTCCTCACATGATTTTCAACGGGAAGGAGGTTCTGAACTGGAGCCTGAACAACTATCTTGGACTTGCCAACCATCCTGAGGTGCGCAAAGCTGACGCTGAGGGCGCTGCAAAATGGGGACTGGCCTATCCTATGGGAAGCCGCATGCTTTCCGGCCACACGGCCCTCCATGAGAAGCTTGAAAAGATGTTCGCTGACTTCGAGAAGAAGGAGGACGCTTTCCTGTTCAACTTTGGTTATCAGGGAATTGTCTCAGCGATTGACTGCCTGACGGCACGCCATGATGTCATCGTCTATGATGCTGAGGCTCACGCATGCCTCCTTGACGGAATCCGTCTTCACATCGGAAGCAAGTACAAGTACCGTCACAACAACATCGTTGATTGCGAGAAGGTGCTTGCAAGAGCCTGCAAAGAGGCTGAGGAAAGCGGTGGCGGAGTCCTGCTCATCACCGAAGGCGTTTTCGGTATGACTGGAGCGATGGGAATCCTCGATCAGATTGTCGAACTGAAAAAGAAGTACAGTTTCAGAATATTCATTGATGACGCTCACGGCTTCGGCCTTCTTGGCGAGCACGGGCGCGGAACTTCCGAGGAACTTCACTGCATGGATGGCATCGACCTTTACATCGGAGCGTTCGCCAAGTCAATGGCTTCGATCGGTGGTTTCATAGCTGGTCCTCGAAAGATCATCAACTACCTGCGTCTGAACATGCGTTCCCAGATGTACGCGAAGTCCCAGCCGATGGCATTCGTTTACGGTAACATCAAGCGTCTCGAAATCATCATGTCACCGGAGGGCGATGAACTCCGCAAGAGATGCTGGCATGTGACTCACACTCTTCAGGAAGGCTTCAAGAAGCTTGGATTCGACATCGGAGAGGCCCAGGCTTGCGTGATTCCTATCCACATTGACGGAGGAGGTGTGGCCCAAGCCACAAAGATCGCAATGGACCTCCGTGAGAACTACCGCATTTTCTGTTCGATGGTCATCTATCCTGTCATTCCTAAGGGGATGGTGATTTTCAGAATCGTATGTACTGCCGCTCACACTGACGAAGACATCGAGTACACTCTCAATGCCTTCAAGGAGATCAAGCAGAAGCTCGATGCCGGTGCCTACGATGGAGACGACATCGCTGTTAAGACTATTATGTAATTATTTGCTGAGCAGTGACTTGTATGCATCCTGAATATTTCAAGGATAAGGTCATTATCATTACTGGAGCCAGCTCTGGAATAGGGTTGGCTTCTGCTCGTCTCTTTGGCTCGTTCGGTGCGAATGTTGTGATGGCGGCTAGGTCTCTGGACAAACTTCAGGAACTCGCCCCGTCTGTGAATGCTGACTCGCGCAAGGTCTTGTGTGTAAAGACCGATGTGACGAAGGAGGATGACTGCCGGAATCTGATTGATCGGACTGTACAGGAATATGGCAGGATCGACATCCTTGTCAACAACGCTGGCATCTCAATGAGAGCTATGTTCAAGGACTTGGATCTCAGTGTTATCCACTCTTTGATGGATGTGAATTTCTGGGGTACGGTTCAGTGCACGAAGTTTGCCCTCCCTTATCTGCTTAAAAGCAAAGGCCAAGTTGTCGGTGTGATTTCGATTGCCGGTTTCTCAGCACTTCCAGCAAGGACAGGATATTCAGCGTCCAAGTATGCCATCCGTGGCTTCCTTGACACAATCCGGGTTGAGCATCTCAAAGACGGCCTCAATGTGCTTGTCTTTGCTCCGGGCTACACCGACTCCAACGTCCGTAAAGCAGCCTTGACTGCCGATGGCAGCCCGCAAGGGGAGACTCCGCTTAAGGAGGACAAACTTATGAGTGCAGAAAAATGTGCGGAGTACCTCGCTAAGGGATTGGAAAAGAGGAAATCACAGATGATTCTTACTGGACTTGGCAAAGCTACGGTGTTGGCTCACAGGCTTTTCCCAAGGCTTACCGATAAATTGACTTATGGATTTGTCGCCAAAGAGGCGGGAAGTCCGTTTAAATAGATTAGTGGAAGAATGAAACTGCCTCGCGTGTCCATAGACTATAAGGTACTGACTCCGTTGGTTGTACTATTCCTGATCCTCACACTCATGTTTCCGAGGACAGCGAAATTCAGTTATGACTATAGGAAAGGTTCTCCGTGGTCGCACGAGACTCTTTTGGCCCAGTTCGATTTTCCTATTCTCAAGACGGAAGAGCAAATCAGGGAAGAGAAGAGCAAAAGTAAGTCTCAGGTCATTCCTTACTATCGGTATCGTCAGGACATTGTGGACAATTGCCGGAAAGCAGCCGAAGGGATTGACATGGGAGCATATTCCTACCTTCGTCCGGTGGTTGTCTCTTCTTTGAGTGACATCTTTTCCAATGGAATCGTGCCGGATGAGGGTGTGAGGCTGGATGGAAACGCAGATCCTTCCTCTTCCATCTTGTACGTTCAGAAGGACAAGCGTGCACTTAAAAAGCCTGTCAGTGAGGTCTTTAAAGAATCTGAGGCGAAGAACAAATTGCTTTCGGAGGTGTCAGCTAAGTACCCGAAAATCAACGTTGATTCTGTCCTGCGCGCAGTTGGAGTCTATGATTTTGTGACACCTAATCTTGAGTATGATCCCAAAACCACTGATTTGGTCCACACTGAATCTTCCAATCAGATTTCTACTACACAAGGTTTCGTGAGTGCGGGGCAGTTGATAGTCTCAGAAGGTGAGATTGTTACAGCGGAGATAGCTCAGATGCTTGATTCTTACAAAGTTGAGTACGAGAATAGCATGGGCTACGGTGGGCCGAGGATTCTCTTTTGGCTCGGCAATGCGTTCATAGCATTTGTCTTGGTGCTCCTGTTCTTCCTGATGATCTATTTCCTGAACCAAAAACTGTTTGGGGATTATAGGAAATTCTGGTATCTCATCTTCATATTCATCATCTCGTCATTTTTGGCGTTGGTGATCAATAAGTTCGCTCCGAGATTCCTCTATATGGTGCCTTTCACCCTTACTGCGTTGTATCTGGAAGCATTCTTCAAGAACAAGGTGATTTTCCCGATTTGCTGCGTGTCGTTTTTACCTCTGCTGATTTTTGCAGAGAACGGAATCGTCTTGTTTGTGATGTGCCTTCTAGCGAGCATTGTGGCGGTCTTTGCTTTCAGATTCTTCAACCAAGGTTGGCAGCAGTTCATCATGGCTGGAATAGTTTTCTTGAGCATGCTCGTTACCTATTTCGGCTTCCGGATGATAGACATGGTCAATGATGATCCTTATTTTGCCATGCTCTACATGTTCCTCGGCTCCGTGCTCATTGTGGCGGGTTATCCTCTGATCTATCTGTTCGAGAGGATGTTCAATTTAGTTTCCAGTTCAAGGCTCCGTGAACTTTGTGACACCAACAACAAGCTTCTCCGCGAGCTTGAGCATAAGGCCCCCGGAACTTTCCAACATTCTTTGCAAGTAATGAATATGTGCGATGCGGCAGCAAGGGCCATTGATGCCAATGTCCTACTGGTGAGGGCCGGTGCTCTCTACCATGACATCGGAAAGATGTGCAATCCGCTTTGCTTCATTGAGAATGAAAGCATGTCTCCCGGAGGAACACATTATCATGAGCACTTGACTCCGAAAGAGAGTGCCAGAGCCATCATCAAGCATGTTTCCGATGGTTTGGAGCTAGCATCAGAGAATAGGATTCCGAGTGTTATCCAAGATTTCATCTTGACACATCATGGAACCTCCAACACTTCATATTTTTACAATAAGTATCTCAATGAAGGAGGCGATCCGAATGATGTGAGCGATTTCTTCTACCCTGGGCGCAAACCGCAGACGAAGGAACAGATTATCCTGATGATCTGCGACACTCTTGAGGCGGCCTCCAGGACATTGAAGGACAATTCAGCAGCTACATTCTCAACGTTTGTCGAGAATATTGTTGCATCAAAAATGAAAAGTGGTCAGTTTGACGAAGCTGACATTTCTATAAAAGATCTCAACACGGTGAAAGAGACCTTGAAATCATACCTTTCTCAGATTTATCATGAAAGGGTGGTTTATCCGCAAAGAAAGAATAATTAATTTTAAATTTTGAATAATCATGGAAGTAATTAAAAATCAAATCGATGATCTTAACATCGAACTGACTATTGCCCTTAAGGCGGAGGATTATGCTGAGCAGGAGAAGAAGAGGCTTTCCGCTTACAAGAGGAACGCTGACTTTAAAGGATTCCGCAAAGGAATGGTTCCTGCGTCTTTGGTAAAGAAGGTTTACGGAGATCAGGCTCTCTACGAGGCAATCAACGGAGTAGTTTCTGAGCAGCTTGACAAGTTCATCAAGGACAACAATCTTCACATCCTAGGTGAACCAATTGCCAGCGAGTCTCAAAAGGAGCAGGAGTGGAAAGACGGAAATGAGTTTGAGTTTAAATTCGATCTTGGACTCTCACCTGAGATTGACCTAGAAGTTGGCAAGGACGATAAACTGCCATATTACCAAATTGAAGTTACCGACAAGGCGAAGGCCGCGATGAAAGATAGCATTCTTCGTCAGTACGGGCAGCTTGAAGAGGGTGAGACTGCCGGAGAGGATGATTATCTGGTAGTTGATTTCACACAAGGAGAAAAGTCTGTTGAAGGTGTCTATGTGGCTGTAAACAAAGTCGAAGGCGAAGCCAAGAATAGCTTCCTTGGAGCTAAAGCTGACGACCAGTTCGATGTCAACGTCAATGAGGCCTTCACCAACGAGACCGACAGGTCATCGATGCTTAAGATGAAGAAGGAGGAACTCGCTGCCCTTGATCCTGTTTGGCATGTGACAGTGGTGAATGTCAAGACATTCGTTCCGGCCACGGAATGCCAGGAGACTTACGACAAGGTCTTCGGCAAGGATGCCGTGAAGACGGCTGAGGAGTTTGACGCCAAGATCACCGAGAGACTTCAGGCAAACTACAAGCAAGAGGCTGACTACAGGCTTTCTCAGGATTTGCGCAAGTACCTTGTGGACAAGGCCAATGTGAACGTTCCAGAGACGTTCCTCAAGAGGTGGCTCTACGAGAACAACAAGGAGAAGTTCACCAAGGAGGAGATTGAGAAGGAATTCGATGGATTCCTCGGAGATTTCCGCTGGCAGCTTGTAAGAGGCTCTCTCATGAAGAAGTTCGGGCTCAAGGTTGAGGACAAGGACATGCTTGAGGCCGCAAAGGCTTATGCTGCCTACCAGTACGCCATGTACGGAATGGGAAATGTTCCTGAAGAACTCTTGACCGATGCCGCTGCCCAGATGCTCAAGGACGAGAGACAGTTGCGTACCATCGAGGAGAATGTCGAGAACGAGAAGGTGATTGCTGCCGTCAGGGAGAAAGTCACTCTTCAGAACAAAAAGATCTCCGAGGAGAAATTCCGCGAGCTTAAGTAATCATGGACAAGGAATTTCAGAAATATGCGACCAAGGGTCTTGGACTTAGTTCCATGACCCTTGACCGCTATCAAAGAGCTACGGATGCCTACATCAATCCGACCATCATCGAGGAAAGGAAACTGAATGTGGCCTCAATGGACGTGTTTAGTCGTCTGATGATGGACAGGATAATATTCCTAGGTGTTCCTATTGATGATGATGTGGCCAACATCATCCAGGCTCAGTTGCTTTTTCTTGCTTCCACCGATTCCTCGGCTGACATCTCGCTGTACATCAACACTCCAGGTGGTCAGGTGACTTCTGGTCTGGCGATTTACGACACGATGCAGCTTGTTGAACCTGATGTGGCAACAATCTGCACAGGGATGGCCGCTTCGATGGGCTCTGTCCTGCTTTGTGCGGGGGAGAAGGGCAAGCGTTCATGCTTGCCTCATTCCAGGGTTCTGATCCATCAGCCTCTCGGTGGGGCACAAGGACAGGCCGCGGACATCATGATTGCCGCCAGGGAGATCGAGAAGACCCGCAAGGAACTTTACGACATCATCTCCAGCCATTCCGGCCAGCCTTATGACAAAGTCTTCGCTGATGCCGACAGGGACTTCTGGATGACAGCTCAGGAGGCTCTTGAGTACGGAATGGTGGATGAGATTCTTACTAAGAAATCCAAATAATGCCTAAAAAGAACACAGGAACAACAAGACACTGCATGTTCTGCGGTAGGTCGGAGCGCGATGTTCCGTTCCTGCTTCAGGGTCTTGACGGTTTTATTTGCAGCGATTGTGTGGAACTAGCCCACGACTACCTCAAGGATGCCATGGGCAGCGTTTCCAAGAACGGAAAGCCTTTGGGACGACTCGATGCCTTGAAGAAGCCAGTTGAAATCAAAGCTTTTCTTGATGAATATGTCATCGGACAGGATCGTGCCAAGAAGATGCTTGCCGTGGCCGTCTACAACCACTACAAGAGAATTAACCACAACCTTGTGGACCGTCCTGATGATGGAGTGGAGCTGGAAAAATCGAATATCTTGCTGGTGGGCCCTACAGGAACCGGAAAGACACTGCTGGCCAAGACGATAGCCAAATTGCTCGATGTGCCGTTCACGATTGTGGACGCGACTGTCCTGACTGAGGCCGGTTATGTCGGAGAGGATGTCGAAAGCATCCTCACAAGACTTCTTCAGGAAGCGGATTTTGATGTGGCCAAGGCCGAGAGGGGAATAGTTTTCATAGACGAGATCGACAAGATCGCCCGTAAGAGCGACAACCCGTCAATCACCCGTGACGTGTCTGGAGAAGGTGTCCAGCAGGCCATGCTGAAACTTCTCGAGGGCAATGTCATCAATGTCCCGCCGAAGGGAGGCCGCAAGCATCCCGAGCAGGAGTTCATCCATGTCAACACGCAGAACATCCTGTTCATCTGCGGTGGTGCTTTCGAGGGAATCGAACGACGAATTGCCCAGAGACTCAACACTCAGGTGATTGGTTTCGGTGCTGCTCAGAAGCAGATTGTTGACAAGAATAATCTTTTGAAGTACGTTGACGCCCAGGACTTGAGGGCTTATGGTCTCATTCCGGAGATTATCGGTCGTCTTCCTGTCATTACCTACCTGGACGCTCTTGACAGAGAAGCCTTGTTAAGGATTCTCACGGAACCGAAGAACGCAATCTTGAAGCAGTACTCAAAACTGTTCGAGATTGATGGAATAACCTTGAAGATCGAGGACGGTGTAAAGGAGCTTATTGTTGACACTGCAATCAAGAACAAGCTCGGAGCACGAGGCTTGCGCTCGATCTGTGAGCAGATATTCGATGACGCCATGTATGATGCTCCTTCATCCCGAAAGAAAATATTCACTGTCACTTTGGACTACGCCAAATCCAAGCTTGAGAATGCGTTGTAGGGAGTGACATTTCAGGACTATCCTATTGCAAAGGGACCTTTCTAGCTTAATTTAAGAAAGGTCCCCTTATTTTATTGCTTTTTAATTCCGATTTAATCTTGTGTTAAGCGTCCTGCTGCTGAAATTTAACTTATCAGGCCTATCTTTGCACTATAATAATCAATAAGATCCATGCATAAATTTCTCTGCCTGATTCTGGTTTGTCTCAGCCTTACCGTTCTAGCCCACGAGGCTTCTGGACATATCAATTTCTCTGAAAACTCAGAAACTTTGTTGACTGTTGGCCGTGGCTGTTGCCAGATTAAAGACGGTGTCCTACATTCTAAGGGCGCCTATGCTGTTTTCGGCTCTCCGGAGTTAAGGAACTATTCGTTCTCTTTTCGTGCTAGAGCCCCTAAGGATGCCGAGCAAGTTCAGATTTGGGCCGGGTTCCGAACCTATAACCGCTTTGACCGTTATGTGGTTGGCATCAAAGGCGGACTGCAAGATGATCTCTATCTGATGCGGACGGGCTACATGGGCACGGACGAGTTCATGGGTGTCCGCCCTTTGGGATTCCATCCTGTGCCGGGCGAGTGGTACAGCATAAAGGTCGAGGTCTGCGGCAATCGTATCAGGGTCTTTGTCGGGGAAGAGAAACTCCCTTACATTGACGTGACAGACAATAAAGGCGGGAATATGGTTCCTTCGGGGGGAGTTTCTCTTGGCGGAGGGTGGATTGAAACTGAATATGCTGACCTAGTCATCACTCCTATGAAAGATGACGCTCTTGCGGGTGTGAGTGATGAAGAGTTCCGCAAAATCCTGACTATGGAGCAAAAGGAGATCAAGCGCCAGTGCGAGCGAAATGCCTACTCACCTGTTAGATTGGAAAAACTCACTGGTGCACGCACCGAGATCTCTCTGGATGGCGATTGGCTCTTTATGCCAGATTATCAATTGAATGACAAGGAAGTGGCGGTCTCTCCAAGTCATGATGACAAATCTTGGCATGTGATGTCCGTCCCGAATTTCTGGACTCCAATCCGTATTTGGCTCCATGGAGAGACTATGCCTTCTCCGAGAGGAGCCCAACCTAAAGGCGTCAGCGACACATACTACCAGCAAGAGACAGATCGCTGTGAGAATTACACTTTTGATTACCGTAAGGTGGGGGCTGCATGGTACCGTCAGTGGCTAGAGTTGCCGGATGATGTGGCTGGTAAAAGGATGGTCTTGACTTTCGATGCTGTGTCAAAGACGGCTGAGGTTTATGTTAACGGAGCTCTGGCCACAACCCACTTAGGAATGTTCAGCGAAATCAAGGTGGATGTGACAAAGTATCTCCACCCAGGACGTAACCTGATTGCTCTTAAAGTTACGCGCAACATCCAAGACAAGGCCTCCCAGACAAGCGATGCCATGGAAAACTACTATTCCTCTGTTCGTAAGGAGGTTGAGGCCAACAAAGATGACGAGCAGGCCAACAAGGCGGTTCTTACAGACATTCCGCATGGATTTTACGGAGACAACCCTGCGGGAATCTGGCAACCGGTTAAATTGACGGTCACGGATCCCCTCAGAATCGATGACATATTCATAAAACCATCATTGGAAGGTGCTGAATTTGACATCGCGGTTAAGAATTGCGGGGCTTCAAAGAGCAAGAACTTCGCCCTTAAGGCTGACATTGTGGATAAACAGAGTGGAGAGGTTCTTTTCAGCGGTATTCTTAAAGACCGTCTTTCGTTGGACAGGGGAGAGGAGCGGGAATATTCCTGTGTCATTGATGGTCTCCAGCCTAAACTTTGGGAGCCGGCCACTCCGAATCTCTATGATTTCATATTCTCGATTGTTGAGAGAAATATAGTGGCTGACGAGGTCACGGTGACGTCCGGATTCCGGACTTTCGAGGCGCGGGAGGATGGATTCCTTTATCTTAATGGCCGACGCTATTGGCTCAGAGGAGGCAATCATATTCCTTTTGCACTTCGCCCGAATGACAAGGCGTTGGCAGACAGGTTCATGCAGCTGATGCGTGAGGGAAATGTCAACTCCACCAGAACTCACACTACCCCGTGGAACGAGCTTTGGATGTCGGCTGCTGACCGCAATGGAATCGCTGTCAGTTTCGAAGGCACGTGGTCTTGGCTGATGATTCACTCCACCCCTATTCCGGACCAAAGTGTGTTGAAGCTTTGGGCGGATGAATGGTTGCAGGTCATGGACAAGTACAAGAATCATCCCTCGCTCTTTTTCTGGACCATAAACAACGAGATGAAATTCTATGATCTGGATGCCGACAAAGAGCGAGCGGAGAAAAAATTCAAGATCATTTCAGATGTCGTCAAACGAATGAGAGCACAGGATCCGACTCGTCCGATCTGCTTTGATTCCAACTACACCAGGCGCAACGGACTGAACCGATTCGGATCAGAGTTCATGTCAACGGTGGACGACGGTGACATTGACGACAATCACGCTTACTATAATTGGTATGACTTTTCGGTTTTCCGTTTCTTCAACGGAGAGTTCCAGAAGCAATTCAAGACTGAGGGCCGTCCACTGATCAGCCAGGAAATGAGTACCGGCTACCCTAATGGAGAGACCGGCCATCCTACACGCTCCTACCAGCTGATCCATCAAAATCCTTTCAGCCTGATCGGTTACGAGGCTTATGATTGGGCAGATCCAACCTCCTTCCTTAAGGTCCAGTCTTTTATTACCGGTGAATTGGCGGAGGCCCTTCGACGTACTGGAGACCAACTGTCCGGCATAATGCATTTTGCCTACATGACATGGTTCCGTCAGTGCTATGACAGCCAGAACATCACGCCATGGCCGACATACTATGCACTTAAGCGTGCTCTTCAGCCGGTTCTGGTAAGCGCGGAACTCTGGGGACGCAATCTTTATGCGGGGGAGAGGCTTCCAGTGAGGGTCTATGTCGTCAACGATGACGAAATGGGGGAGGATTTGTCAGCTTCTGTGCTCCATTGGAGCATAACTGATTCTGACGGAGAAGAATTGACTGCCGGATGTGCTGATTTCCCATCAGTGCCTTACTACGGTAGGAAGTTCATTGAACCGAACGTTCAATTACCTTCTGAGCTGCCATCCGACAAAATGAATGTGAAACTGAATCTTGCCTTGACGGAGAACGGAAAGGTTCGTTCGACCAATGAATATGATCTTCTTCTTGCCCGCAAGGAATGGAATGCCATAGGTCAAATAGGAAAAGTCGCTTTGCTGGATAGGGGAGGACAAGGGGAAGTGTTTGATTTCCTAGGTATTGAATATTCTAGTGTCAAGTCAGTGAAAGAATTGCTTCAGTCCGGTTCTCCTCTTTGCGTCATCTCAGGCTTGGCCGATTGCACGGATGAGGACGCGGGGGCGATTCGTGACTTCATGACAAAAGGAGGAAAACTTCTGTTTTTGAATAGCAATGAATCGATTAGAAAGATCTTTCATGAATATATTACCGGATGGATCGTCCCGACAGAGGGTGACATAGTTGTGATGGAACGCCCGGAGGCTCCAGTGTTCAATGGCATTGACCCGTTGGAATTGCGTTACTTCAATAACAACAAGAGGGAGATTCCGCTAGCCTGTGATGCTGTCATGAAGGCCGTCCGTGACGAGAATGTGACGGAACTGGCGAGCCAGATGAAGATCCACGCCTACATCGACGATGGCAAGCCTGAGGAAAGGATCAAACGAATAGAGTCAATGCGCGGCCTGACCCTTCTCAGCATTACCGATGGCCCCGGCAAAGCAATTATCTCCACCCTTTGCACCGAGAAGGCCTTGACAGACCCGGTGGCGGGACACCTTCTTATGAATATGCTAGTGGAACTGTCACCTCGCTAGTCCTGGTGACGCTCCGTCAGTCCTCGAAATCCTCATCCTCAATGTCATCGACGAGGTTTTCTTTGTGCCACTCATTGTAGTGGGTCGGAATATTCATTGGCCGCAGGACAAGATAGTCGTCCCCGTGCCAGATGACAGAGCAGCCTTCGCGCACTTCGTTGAGATGCTCGTCAGGCACGCTTGCCAGTACAATCTGTCTGTCGGGCGCTTCATCGTGCCCCTTGGCCAGCAGTGTGATGACTTCGCACTCAGCCATCTGCGATAGGAAGTAGGCCGACTTCTCCACTGCTGACCATGAATCATTCACATGGTAGAGGTGCACCATCCCATCGTTGTTCTTTTCCGTCCTAAGGATTCCCTCCATCCTCTCGTTCAGGAACTGTGTCACTGTGATCATAGTCTTGAATAATGTTTATGATGTTACGACATCCGGTCCACCATCTCGCGCATGAATGTCCAGAAACGGGTGTGTCCGATGTGGGTGAGGCTGCCTAAGTGGAGCATGGCCTTGTATATTCTTGAATCACGTTCCGCTTGGATTCTCATGAACTTGTAGAAGACGAAGGTGTTTAGAATGCCGAGTGCGACTACGATGTAGGTCTGAAGGTCTATCGATGCACCGAGCTTCCATGAAAGGAACCAGATAGTCACCGTTAGGATATTCATGGAAAGGATGGCTGTTGTAGTGCCTGAGTGTGAGAATCCCATGTCGATGAAGAGGTGGTGCAGGTGGGTCTTGTCAGGATGGAAAGGGGAGAGGCCTCTTGAGATTCTGACGGACATCACGCGGAGAGTGTCGAACACAGGGATATTCAGAACTGCGAGAGTGAAGGCGATCAGCCCGAAGTTATTCTCTTCCAATTCTTGTGTAGGGCTTCCGGAAGAGAGGCAGTTCGCCACGAAGAATGCGATCGCTGTCCCCATCATAAGCGTTCCTCCGTCCCCGATGAACATCTTTGACTTTCCTCCGAACACATTGTGCAGGAAGAACGGAATCAAGGCCCCGGCTCCAATCAGCGCGAGGCACGCAAGCGTGACCATCCCACAGTGGAAGAAAAACATCGCGAACAGAAAGCATGAGATTATCCCGTACCCGGAGGAATAGCCGTTCACACCATCGATGAGGTTTATCGCGTTGATGATTCCAACCCCGGCAATGATTGACAGTGGCCATGAAACGTACCATGGAACCCCGTGAATTCCCCAAAGTCCGTGGAAGTCATCAATCGAACAACCTGCCGCAAGCATCATCAGAAAGACAACCAGAATCTCCACAAAAAACCTGAATATGGCAGAAATGTCCCTCCTGTCATCCCACACTCCGATCGCCAGCATCACTGTGATGGAGCAGAGGTTCACAACGATTGCTTTAGGATCATTAAGGAATATGCCTGTGGCTACCACGGTCGGCAGCACCCCAGTGAACACAGCCACTCCACCCAACACCGGCACCGGTGTCCTCTGAAGCTTTCGCGCGTTCGGGTTGTCAACAATATTGTGCCTGATCGCATACCGCAGCACAAACGGGTAGATTAATGTCACAATGACACACGCCGCCACTCCTGTGAGCGCGGCCAGAATATTAGGATTCATGATATGCGTGAAAAACTAAGTTACAAGATTGTGAAGTTTTCCTGCAAAAAATGATTTTTGTGAAGTGGTTTAGGTCAGAATATAAAAGAGAGTGTCACCTCTGACACTCTCTTGTCAATTGTCGTATGGAACTGCGTCAAAATTGCGATTACGGAATCAAAGCATGAGCATCGCTGCAGGGCGAATCCCTAGCAGACGACATATCTTGCCCGCTGTGCTAAGGCTTGGCTCGGATTTGCCGGACACGAAGTCATTCACACGGGTTGTGCTTACTCCAAGTTCCTTGGCAAGCTGTTTTTGAGTGAGATGATTCTCTTTAAGGCCATCGGAAATAAGTTCCGCCACTGTAGCTTTAGCTATCGGGAAATGCTCTTTTTCGTAGTCAATGACTATGTCAGACATCATTATAAGTTCTACCGCCTTGGGGGCATCTAACGGTGTGCTGTCATCCACCAAAGGAAGCAGTTCCTCCACTCTTGCCTTAGCAAGTTTATATTGATCTTCGGTTATTATTCTCATAATGATTCAATGTTATTTGTGGCTAATTTTTTGAGCTAAAAACGGCCATCAATGAATGCGCGTGTCTGAACATAGCTTGGTTCATAGTAAGCACCAGTATTATAATTGTCAATGGTGTCGCAAATCGGAGAACCATAGACTTTACGTATGGTGGCCGGCAGATTGTCATCCACATCGACCGATTGAATAAGCCGGGCGTATACTTTGCCCATCTGCGTTGTCGATGGGAATTTGTCAGTGAATCTTGGATCAATATCAGTTACATAAAAGTCCCCTCTAGACATTTTATATTGATCTATCCATTCACTTTCAACCTGTTCCGGATTAAGGCAGTGACTGGTTCCGGCTATTGAAAGCTCATGCAGTAGCCCTTCGTCACCGAGGCACTCCACCACATAGAGATTATGCCGATGTAATCTTCGTGCTACCCGTCCTATCATGTAGCAGACAAAATAGAGATCGTCAAAAGAGATCTGCTCGTCCGGAAAATATTTGTTGCTCATAGTTGATAGTACGATTTAAATCTAAGAGTGTTAAGAGCCGTGTCAGTGCAAAATATAATCTGATGGGTAGGATGTTTGAATCTAGCCAACGCCCAAAAAGCCTCGCGTGTGATGCGACCAGATAGAAAATCCTCAACATAGTCCCACACCTCATCATCAGCCATAGGACCTTCGACGATATCGTAAGCATGAGTTTTGCCATGACGACAAGCAGCGACAAAATCAAGCCATTCATCGGTCATTTCAGCAAACGTTTTGACATTTAAATCCTTATTTGCTGCATATTCATAAACACAGACGATATGAGGATTTCGTTTAGAAATAGCCCAACGTTGCGCTTGCCGTTCATAACGTGCACAATAAAAACCAAAACCGAAGTCCTTGTTGTACCCCACAACGCGAACCTCAGGGTTTTTCACCACGGTATTTGTACCATGATAGATAGTAACCGTCCCCGCACGCCC
>DBKH01000063.1 GCA_002297815.1 Bacteroidales bacterium UBA755
TCGCTTTCTGCGGAATTAAGGTTAATGTGAACGGATGGAACGCCAGTGATAAACTTAATCGTTACGGACGTTGTTCCTTGACTGTATAGTTCTTTGTTACCGATTATCTTAGCCTGTAAAAATGCAACGAACATTAAACCTATAAAAATAATAGCAAACAATGTCAGCAAAAAAGATAGCGAGGAATGTCGATCCAATAGAACTGGGCATAAATGATTTTCTGGGGTCACTTAGTGATGATGAGATCATGAATATGATCGGCAAGTCGCTGGGTGGAAGGATAGACTTCTTACCGGCATTAATGCCGGAGGTACCTGCGGGTTTCTACTTAGATGAGGATGTGATTGACATGCGGTTTCTGCGTCCTGGGGCTTATGAGGTTATTGTGAGGATGACAGAGACCTGTTACATGTCGTGCTACTTCATGCAGCAGTATGGCCATGTCCATGTTGCTTGCAGATGGGATGACATTCTTGATTTCGTGTGGAAGGGATTCGAGGCCCCGACGGTCATGCGTCCGTTCTATGAGGTGAGGCCTGAATTTCGCGAAAAGTATCCACGGATAGCCTCGCTTTTCGGTCAAAAAGAGAATCGCAATGGCATTCCTCTTCCAGAACCGTACATCACAACCATCGGACTTGATGGGCAGCCGAAGGTTTGGTGGCTGTCGATTAAATTGGTGGGAGTCTCAGATGACAGGTTCGATGATTGGAACTGCTTGGGCATTTGCGAAGACCATTTGGCTTTAGAAGCTATTGATAAGCTCCGTTATGCGTGTGCGGACATCTTTTCGGAAATAAAACGCAGCGATGCAAAGTCTCCCAAGGAGCTAATGCACCGTTACTTCGGAGTGGACAACCTCAAGAAAACTCATCTTGCGGACATCCTGTAAACTGATCGGATCATTCGTAACTATCCCCACAAACCCATCTTGTCGTGGACGCAGAAGATACATTCTACTTCATGTAGCATACCGCATCCTCTGCCAAAGTCCTGCTACAGAGTCCAGCATTGGAAAACATGCCTTCGAAGCTGAGATCTTCGTCAATCTGTGGCCAATGTATTCCAGAATAGGTGAGGTAAAAGTCTTCTCTCTGACTTTGGCTTGCGTTGCGGAGCCTGTCCCAATCGGCAAAACGATAACTTGCCATGAGACCGTCCTTGGTCTTGGCATATACTCTGGTGTCATCCACCCAAACTCTGTCGATATAATGCTGCATGTCAATTAGTATTGTTTTTGACTGCTTTTAAAATACTCATTCCAGCGGTCTTTAATCACGTCAACATTCTCTTCGATGATGCCTTCAATCATTGAAATCTCGTGTTTCTTAAATCCGTGGTTGAATACCTGAGCCACAACAGGTTCTACATTGTATTTGGCTTCATGCCCATCCTTGACCACGTGGATATGTACCGGTTCGTGGTCATCCGAGTAGAATTTGAAGATAAAACCGAATATGATGAAGATTGTTGGCATAAGTAACAACATGTTATTCGCAAAGTTACATAATTTTGGCCAACTGCCAAAACTTCAGGATAAAATAGTCTAAGTGTCAAGCTGTCAAAACAACATTATGATGGCGAGTCAATCCTTGTGATTATAACAGATTCAAATGATACTCAAGTGGTTTTTTGACCGACTGGTTGCGCTGCTCGGCCTTCTGTTTTTGTGGCCGGTGCTGGTGATTGTGGCTGTTTTGGTGAAGATTAAGATGCCGGGGGGACCGGTGTTCTTTGTGCAGGAGAGGGTGGGGAAGGACGGGAGGATATTCAGATGCCATAAGTTTCGGACGATGAGGGTGAAGCATAATGGGTCATCCGTTTCTGTGGCGGGGGATTCGCGGATCACTCCGCTGGGGGCGGTGCTGCGGCACTACAAACTTGACGAGCTGCCGGAGCTGTGGGATGTGCTGGTCGGGAACATGAGTTTCGTGGGGCCGAGACCGGACGTGCCTGGGTATGCGGACAAATTGACTGGAGATGACCGCGATGTGCTGAAGCTTCGTCCGGGCATCACGGGGCCAGCGACCCTCAAGTACCGGCTGGAGGATGAGATGATCTCTGAATATGTCGCCTCGCGTCAGGCGGAGGGGGACACCCGTCCGATGCAGGAGATCGCCACTGAATATAATGACACGGTGATCTACCCTGACAAGGTTCGCCTGAACTGCTACTATTACCGTCACTACAGCTTCCTCAAGGACATCGAGATGATCTTCGCCACGGTACTAGGCTTCAAGATCAGGTTCGCTGGTGAGGAGGTGTAAGAAACGGGGAATATTCATCAAAATCTAAATACTATGTCAGAAGAAAGAAAGACAATTTACCTTTGTCTGGCTCACATGTCAGAAGAGGGATTGGAGCAGAAGTATGTCAAGGAAGCGTTTGATACCAACTGGGTTGTGCCGATGGGACCGAATGTGAATGCTTTCGAGAAGGATCTGGAGACATTTGTGAACAGTCGGAGCAACGGCAGCGAGCCGCTTGACCGGAAGGTGGTGTGTCTGTCTGCTGGGACAGCTGCTGTGCATCTTGCGCTGATTGGCTGCGGAGTGAAGGCCGGGGACGAGGTGCTGGTGCAGAGCTACACCTTCTGCGCGTCATCGCACCCGATCACCTATCTCGGTGCTAAACCGATCTTCATCGGTTCGGAAGGGGAGACTTGGAATATGGATCCGGAGCTGCTGGAAAAGGCGATCATTGACAGAAAAGAGAAGACAGGCAGGTATCCGAAGGCCATTGTTCCGGTGGCATTGTACGGCATGCCTTATCACATAGACCGGATTCTGGCGATTGCTGAAAAGTATGGCATTCCTGTCATCGAGGATGCTGCCGAGGGGATGGGTTCGCGCTTTAATGGTCAAGTGCTCGGTACTTTCGGAAAGTACGGTGTCCTGTCGTTCAACGGCAACAAGATGATCACGACTTCTGGTGGCGGTGCCCTGATCTGCCGCAATGCCGAGGATGCCAATGAGATAATGTGGTATGCGACCCAGGCTCGTGACGCCTATCCGTACTACCAGCACACTGCCATCGGCTACAACTACCGTATGTCCAATGTCTGTGCAGGTATTGGCCGTGGCCAGATGACTGTCCTGAATACTCACATTGCCCATCATCGTCATGTGCAGAAATTGTATGAGGAGCTTCTGGCCGATGTTCCGGGTGTGAATATTCATAAACAGCCGTCGGATCCTCGCTTTGACGCCAATTTCTGGCTTTGCGCTGCTACGCTTGATCCATCGGTCCGCATCGTTGGTCAGGAGAACGCCTACAAGGAGGTGATAAAGACCGCTGTGGGTGGTGCCGCAGGTGTGATCCATCAGGTGGATAGCGCCACGACTGACTGCCAGCCGAATGCGAATGTCGAGGCCTTGCGTGTCTTCATGCTCGGCAAGAAGATCGAGGCCCGTCCGACCTGGAAGCCAATGCACAAGCAGCCTGTCTATGCCGGTGCTCCAGTCTATACCAATGGTGTTGAAGAGTCTCTTTTCAAGGTAGGCTTCTGTCTTCCTGCCGGCCCGTATGTGACCGATGATGATGTTCGCTACATCGTGGATAGCATCAAAGAAGCGATAGTGAAGTAGGCTGACACAGTAGGGTGATTCCTCGTTAACATATTCATTAGCTTTGAATTTGGTGGAGTCTTCGGGCTCCATTTTGTATCATATATGTGTACTAGTGTTTTAGTGTAGTATTGTAATTTGGGCGGGTGACGTACTAACCACTGTTTCGTGTTGCGGAGGGGATTAATCCAGTCCATGCTACTTTTTGGGTGATGATGAATGTGGTCGGGAATGCAATTAAGAAAATGTGGTATGTCAGAAGAACTGTGTGTTTGGCAGATAATCGCAAATGGTATTTATCGGTATTCGGTTAGAAGCATTTGCGCCTTAAAAAGAAAATGCTATTTTTGTCATTTATAAAGATAGACGATTGTAAAGGACATTTATTATGAGAAGGCTTCTGATAAAGAATGTAGGACCGATTAGAGATGTGGATCTTGAGCTAAAAAGATTCAATATCCTTATCGGACCGCAGAGCAGTGGGAAAAGTACGATTGCCAAGATACTCAGTACATGTAGCTGGATTGAAAAAGAGACTGCGACGACTCAGAATGTACACGCTATTCCCGATGGGGAATCTTTCACGGCATTGGTTGAGTCTTTTCACAAAATGGCAGGCTATTTTAACGACGGTTCAGAGGTCTTGTATGATACTGATTATGTTTGTCTGCATTACTTGAATGGAGCGTTGGATGTAGTGTTGAAAGAAGATAATGTATATAAACGAAAGAAAGTATGCTACATTCCAGCGGAAAGGAATATGGTGACATTGCCTGAATTACAAGGATACGAGTTTAAGGCGACGAATTTGCGAAGTTTCTTATTTGATTGGTTTGCTGCCAGAGAGTTTTTCGGTCCTGATAACAAAACGAATATTCTTGATCTTGGGGTTAAATACTTCTTTGACGGGAAAGAACCTGTTGAAAAAGACAGATTGGAACATTCCAATGGTGAATCCTATGGTATCTCACTGCCTAATGCAAGCAGTGGCTTGCAGTCGGTCGTTCCGTTGGTCATTATGCTTCAATATTACTTAGGGCAGTATTACAATGACTATGGGGCGAAGCTTTCTTTTGTGGATGGTGAAAAAAAACATCGTCTTCAATTGGCATTGATGGGCAAATATGTGACCTCTCGTATTCCTGAGGATGCAGGTGTTGATAAAAAAACTCTCGTGCAGAACTTCTTGCGAGAGGTCTATGACGGAAATGAGGAGTACTCATCATGGCTTAAGGAGTTTGAATCTGCCTACAAGTCATTGACAATCCCTCAATACACGGATCTTATTATTGAGGAACCGGAACAAAACTTGTTCCCGGCTACTCAAAAAGTCCTCGTTGAAAAACTGGTTGGGGCATGTTGTGATTCAGAACATGAGCATGGGTTCACATTGACTACTCATAGTCCCTACATTTTGGCATCGTTGAACAACCTCATCTATGCTTATCAAGTCGGTCAGAAGCATAAAGGTCAAGTCATTGGCATATTACCTGAAAAATACTGGATTGATCCGGAGTCAATTTCAGCCTTGATGGTGAAAGATGGCGTTGTTGAGAATATAGTGGATGCTGACCTAATGCATATAATGGCGGAGAAAATAGATTCCGTGTCAACTTGCATTAATGAGGAGTTTGATTCTTTGATGGACATTGATATGTATGGGACGGATAGGTAAAAGTCAAGTGGCGGTTGACAATCGTGGAATGTTGGATGAACAGGTGATAGGTATTACTCCCAATTTTCCTTTTTACGAGAGGTATCACGATGAGCGTTATGTTACATCACACGACAGGAGATCTGTCGTGACATTGAAAGATAAGGGTGAGTCAAGGGTCTATTCTCTGATTAATGATTCGAATAAGGAATTGGTTGTCTATCAGATTGACAGCGGTTTAATAGACGATAAGAAAGTCAGTAAATGCGATTTCGGCATCTATTCAGAGGATAACCTTCTGGTTTTGGTAGAGCTTAAGGGCTCTGATTATAGCGCAGCGATTGAGCAGTTGCTATCAACTATTGAGATATTACTGAAGACCCCAAAAGTCTCAGTCACAAGATTGTCTACCCGCGTAGTTTTGAGCAAAGCAAGGGTTCCAGATGTTTTGTTGACAAAGGAGAAGAAACTTAAGCTTCTGGTTGAACGAGAGTATCATGGCAGCCATAGCAAATGTTCCAGAGTGATGAAGGACACTTTGTCAAAAATCTAACATAAATAAATGAAGCGCCTATTTGACGTAGTGGCCAGCGGTCTTGGACTGTTGGCCTTGAGTCCGTTGTTTTTGTTTGTCGCCATCTGGATTAAGTTGGACTCTCCGGGGTCGGTGTTCTACCGGCAGGTGCGGGTTGGGAGGCACAATAAGGATTTCAGAATATTCAAGTTCCGTAACGAGAACGAGCTTATGGAGAAAGCGGAGAATCCGGAGGAATACTACATTAATGTGCTATAGTCAGATTGTCCAAGCTTACACCTACACGGCATCCGCATCGGTGGTCGCTCACGTCGGAGCGACTCTTGTTCTTGTGGATTCACAGAAAGACTGTGTGGAGATGGACTACGATAAACTGGCTGCTGCGATAACAGTACATACCAAGGTCATTGTTCCTGTGGATATTGCCGGAATCTGTGCGGATGTTGACAAGGTCCGTGAGATAGTGACACGTCCTGAAATTGTGGCTAAGTTTCACCCTTCCTCTTAACACCAAGATGTCGATGGAGGATGCGGAATATGTCATTAAGAACTTTGTGGATATTGTGAAAGGACTCTAATATGATATTCGTTTATGATTGGAGAGGAACTGAAAAAAAGAATTGCTGATTTCATCGAAATGGAGCAGCGCTCCTGCTCGATGGACCTCATCACTCCAGAGTACGTTGCACGCTCCCTGCAAATCAACTATGAGGATGCCGTTGAGGCTTTAGAGTTTCTTAAGAAGTGAGTGGTTGGTATATTCCTATAGAGTACGTTTGAACACTATTGCCTCCACACTATCTAATGTGAGTTTATAGCATTCTGTTATAGCATAAAATAGGTCGCTGAGCTTGTCGAAGCGACCTATTTTATTATGTTTATGTATTAATGTATTAGTATAGTACAGCATTGATAATGTTCGAGTGGAATGTACGATGAGGTGCTGGCAAAGTACCGGAGGGGCAGAGTCGGCAGCATCTCCACGCATGGATATTCCACAATGATTCGTTGGCACTATAAGCTATGGCGCGGTGCTATGAACATGAATGTTGTGGCAAGTATGTTCTGGACAGGGGTTAATCTGGTGTGTGGGGTGTATAAGAAACTATTCTTTGTCAAAAAGCATAGGTAAAATTGGATAGTATCAAATTCGGAGTTAAATGGAACTAAACGTCCTAGAACAATTAATAAAACTGAAGGAACTATATCAAAACAATCGTGTTTCTGTGATGGTGGGTGCAGGTTTTTCAAAGAATGCCTGTCCTGAGTTTCCGTCATAGTCAGAGTTGCTATATGATATGTGTCGGACTACGGATGATAAAAGGTGTTTTCTAACTTTAAAGTTGCAAATGTAGGTCACATGTGTTAAATTTGCATAAAATTAGTTAGAATGGTCGGCAGGGAAGATATTCAGAGATTCTTGGAACAGTTTAATGCCAAGATGAAGGTGTTTGGCATTATTTATAGGGATGATCGCGGCAAGAACAGGCTGACTTTGGAGGAGTTGGAAATTGTGCCTATGTACAGGAAAGTCGTGATTGAGAGCCTTGTGGTGGAGGATTATGTTCAGGGCCCGGTCATAGATGAACTGAATCGCCTTGGAGAGATGTGGGTTTTCGGAAAAGACGTTAAAGGAAGGGAGATCTACATAAAGATAATGCTTGGGTGTGAAGGGAGTCAGACCATATGTATCTCGTTTCATATTGCTGAAAATCCATTGTCATACCCATTCAAACATTAAATCTTTTGAATATGAAAAGTCCATACACAGGTAAGGAGATGCCCCGTATTTTCGAGGAACGCACATGGAAATTCCGAGGGGAAGAGTACACGTATATTCATACCGCATGGAAATGTGAGGATACCGGTGAATTATTTACTGACGATGAAAGTGACACCGCAGGTTTCGTTCAGGTTACCAACCAGTACCGCGAGAAGTATGGCATTCCATACACTGATGAGATTGTTTCCATAAGGAGTCGTTATGGAGTTAGTGCGGCTAAGATGTCGCTTATTCTTGGGTTGGGAGTGAACCAGTACCGTCTTTATGAGCAAGGAGAGGTTCCGAGTGTGTCGAACGGTAGAATGATTCGCTCAATAATGAATCCAAATGTGATGCTAGACATGGTTGATAGTTCGCGCAATGAACTTTCTGTGACAGAATACGTAAAACTCTCCGATAGGATCCGGTCTGTGATTTTCGATAGTGGCAAAAGAAGTATAATTCAACATGAGGTTGACCGCGTTTTCCCCTCACCTCGTGGTGCGATGAATGGTTATGCACCGTTGTCGCTCGGCAGATTGAAGAATGTTCTGCTTTATGTGTTGGAACATTGTTCTGAAGTTTGGTGCACGAAGATGAACAAACTGTTGTTCTATGTTGATTTCCTTTCATACCGTGAAAATGGTATGGCTATTACTGGACTCACTTATCGTGCCTTTGACTATGGGCCGGTGCCTGAGCGTTGGGATGTTCTTTACAGTGAGTTTCCTGAGATTCGTCAGGATTTGAGGATTATTGGAGATTTCGAAGGAAGTGTTCTTGTGTCGGATTCAAAAGCTGACATGACATTGTTTTCAGACATGGAAAAGAATGTGATGAAGACAATCTGTGAGAAGTTTGGCAGATGCACTTCTAGGGAGATTTCCCAGATCAGTCATAATGAGCGTGCTTGGATAGATAATCACACAAATCATGGGGTGATTTCGTTTAAAGATTCGTTTGCCTTGAAGGTGGTGTGATACCACTTAGTTGTAAGATATGATACTCAAATGGATTTTTGACCGGGCAGTGGCGCTGCTCGGCCTTTTGTTTTTGTGGCCGGTGCTGGTGGTTGTGGCTGTTTTGGTGAAGGTTAAGATGCCGGGTGGGCCGGTGTCCTTCGTGCAGGAGAGGGTGGGGAAGGACGGAAGGATATTCAGGTGTGTAAAACCGCAGGGAGGCATCCTTGTCGAAGGACACCTCCCGTTGGCAGCGTGGATGCGATAGGACAACGGCTTCAAACCGCTCAAGGTGACGAACTAAAGTTCCCTATTCATTCGAACGTAACCTTTTACAAGTTCTTTTTTACCATTGCGGAACCTTATGTAAGGCGCATCCATCTGTAAAACAAGAAGAGCGACCGTAGGGAATCGGTCGCTCTTCAAATAGATCACGAAATTTCGTCCCCTCAATCATCATTACTACTACTAGTTACAAAGGTAAGAAATTATTTTGACTTAGGGTGATCGTTATACATTGAAATTCATTAAAAACAAGAATATGTCAGAAGAAAGACAATTTACCTTTGTCTGGCTCACATGGGTTGGGCGGGATTGGAGCAGAAGTATGTCTAGGCAGCCTTAATAGTCACGGTTTTTGTGTATCTTTGTGCCTATGGAGTTAACAAAGTTATCGAGACCGAAAATATTCCTTTACACTGACGGGGCATCGAGCGGGAATCCGGGGCCGGGTGGATATGGCGTGGTGCTGAAATGCGCTGGGCATGAGAAGGAGATGAGTGGTGGGTTCATCCGAACGACCAACAACAGGATGGAACTGCTGGCGGTGATTAAGGGACTGGAGGCTATTAAATGGCAAAATGCTGAGGTTGAGGTCTATAGCGATTCTTCATACGTGGTAAAAGCGGTGAATGAGGGTTGGCTTCAAACTTGGGAGCGGAAGGGATGGAAGAAGGTGAAGAATCCTGATCTATGGATGAGGTTCCTGAATGTCTATAGGATGCACCGGGTTGCGTTTCATTGGTTGAAGGGGCACAACGGGCACCCGGAAAACGAACGCTGCGACCGATTGGCAGTGGCAGCGGGAGCCGGAGCAGTGGCGGCAGGAAAGGTTCTACCAGTTGACGAGGGTTATGAAGCAAGCGCTGCATTGGAAGCCGGCACCATAGTTTTCAACCAAAATTAATTCTGTACAAAGGCGACATATTCCTTTCATTTTCCTAAATTTGTAAATGAATATGCTCACGTCTGTCCAGATTAAGGCAGTCGCGGGTGCTAACTAATGAATAATATGGAAAGAAATAACAGAAAGCCGATTGTTGGAATAACCCAAGGAGACGGCAATGGAATTGGTTACGAGGTGATTATCAAGTCTTTGGCTGATGCCCGGATTCTTGATTCGTTCACCCCAGTGATTTATGGATCGTCCAAAATTTTTGGATTTTACCGCAAGCTCATCCACAATTTGGATCCGATGGACACATACGTGATTCAGAGTGCTCAAGATGCTAAGCCTAAGAAAATCAATATTGTCAATTGCCTGCCGGACAATGTGTTCGTGGAACCAGGACAATCCACACCAGAGTCAGCAAAGTCTGCAATCAAGGCTTTGGAATGCGCGGTCGAGGACATCAAAAACGGTGATATTGATGTGCTTGTCACTGCTCCGATTAACAAAAAGGCAATGGTAGCCGAGGGCTTTGGCAACACCGGCCACACTGAGTATCTCCAAAAGGAATTTGGTGTGGATGATGTGCTGATGTTTATGGTTTCCGATCAGCTTAGAATCAGTGTCGTGACCGGACATATTCCTTTAAAGGAGGTGCCGTCTTCGATTACTCAGGAGAAGATTGTGAACAAGTTGAGGCTGATGACGGCTTCTCTAAAGAGAGATTTTGGAATCATAGAGCCTAAGATTGCTGTTTTGGGCTTGAATCCTCATTGCGGAGATGGAGGGCTGCTTGGTGACGAAGAGGAGAGGATAATTCTGCCTGCAGTGAAGGCAGCAAATGATGAGGGACTGTTGGCTTTCGGCCCATATTCCCCAGACGGATTCTTTGGTCTTGGCCATTATGCAAAGTTCGATGCGACTCTGGCAATGTACCACGATCAAGGCTTGGCTCCTTTCAAGGCACTTGCCTTTGAAGATGGAGTTAATTTCACTGCCGGGCTTCCGATTGTGAGGACTTCACCAGATCATGGGACAGCCTATGAGATGGCAGGTCGTGACGAGGCTGATCCTCAGTCGATGATGTCGTCCATCTACACAGCGATTGACATCTTCCGCAAGAGGGCGGCGTATGATGATCTGCATGAGGGGAAGATGCAGAAGAAATAAATGAAAGATAAAGACAATGAAGGATAAGGTCACTTCGACAGGCTCAGTGACCAATCTTTCGGTCACCGGGCACCTTTCGGTCACTGAGCTTGTCGAAGTGACCAAAACTGTCGGAGTGACCTTGTCTTTCAAAATATAAACTTATGAATATGAACTACAAGCGATCAATCCTGATAACCGGTGGCGCTGGCTTCATCGGCAGCCACGTGGTGAGACTGTTCGTCAACAAGTACCCGGAGTATCGGATTGTCAATCTTGACAAACTTACTTACGCGGGTAATCTTGCAAACCTCAAAGACATAGAAAATCAGCCGAACTATGCCTTCGTTAAGGCGGACATCTGTGACCTTGAGACCGTTCGTAAGGTAGTCCGTGAATATTCCATTGACGGGATAATCCATCTTGCGGCTGAGAGCCATGTTGACCGCTCGATTAAGGACCCTTTCATATTCGCTAAGACCAATGTCCTTGGCACTTTGACGCTTCTTCAGGCAGCCAGAGAGTTTTGGGAACCGAAAGGCTGGGAAGGGAAAAGATTCTATCATATTTCCACTGATGAGGTCTATGGCGCCTTGGAATTGACAAGGCCAGAGGGCGATCCTGCCGGCAATGAATGTGGCGGAGGACCTTTCGGAGACACATTCTTCACCGAGGAGAGTAAGTACCAGCCGCATAGTCCATATTCAGCAGCCAAGGCTTCCAGTGATCATTTTGTCCGTGCTTATCACGACACCTATGGAATGCCGACAATTGTGACTAATTGCTCGAATAACTATGGCCCGTATCAATTCCCTGAAAAGCTGATTCCATTGTTTATCAACAACATCCGCCAACATCGTCCACTTCCGGTTTATGGGAAAGGGGAGAATGTGCGTGACTGGCTCTACGTTGAGGACCATGCTAGGGCTATTGATTTAATTTTCCATAAAGGCAGGATTGCGGAAACGTACAACATTGGTGGCTTTAATGAATGGAAGAACATTGACTTAATCAAAGTTCTCATCAAGACCGTTGATCGACTGCTTGGCCGTCCAGAAGGTGCTGATGAAGGGCTGATTACATTCGTTACTGATCGCAAAGGGCATGACATGCGCTATGCGATTGATTCATCCAAGTTAAAGAATGAGTTGGGCTGGGAACCAAGCCTTCAGTTTGCTGAGGGGATTGAGAAGACGGTCCAATGGTATCTTGACAATGGCCCGTGGTTGGACAATGTCACTAGCGGAGAGTATCTTCGTTACTATGAGGACATGTACAAGGGCAGGTAGCCTTCATTGGGATGTCAGACAAAAAATAAACTTTCCGCTTGCGGTAAGGTTTTCTGATGGAGATGCTTGACTACATCTGGCATTTCTGCTGCCTCGCGGCCTTGTCCCAAGGAATTCCGCTTTGGCGTCCATCAGCCTTTGCCTGCTAGACAGAAAGTGTATGCAAAGGTAATCATTATTTTGTTATCTCCAAATCTTTTTCTGTAATTTCTTGAAAAATTAATTTATTTGACGCGTAATAAGTGTTTATAATATAATAAAATCGCATCGTAAACGCCTACTTAAAGTAATATTTCAAGTAAACGCAAAATCCCGATGACGCCTCTCTCCTCATTTCATCCCCATGTCATCGGGACTGCTCATGTTAAAAAGGTGGATCAACACTGAGTGTTGACCGTTTCATCAACCGGTTCGACGGTGCTAGCGATCACTTCCATGCTCGTTTTTTCTGTTCCGTCATTAGCGGTGTACTTTTGTGATCTCAGCCTTCCTACAACATAGATGGGGAAGCCTTTGGCTATAATGTCAAGAGAAGGTACACCTTTGTTGCCCTCCCATGCGGTGACATTGTGCCATGTCGTTTCCATTACTGGTTCTCCATTTCTGCCTTTGTAGGCAAAGTTTGTGGCCACAGAGAAATGCGCTACTCGCGTTTCTCCAACTTTGAGGATGTTGACATTGCCGACATTCCCTCTGATTTCAAGTCTGTTCAACTGTTCCATAATTCAAGTTGTTTTGAAGTTTTGTCTGGTGCAAAGTTACATCACTAGTAAGAAGAGGACAGATGCTCTTAGAAAAATAGGACTATTATTTTCTGATTGTTATCGAGAAAGTTGCTTTTGAATAAAGTTCATTGCAGTTTAGGGCTGTTTTTCTTGTCTAAACGATTGAATTATTTAAGCGCAAAATTTTTTTTGTGCCCATGAAAGAATTATTTTTTAGGCATTAACAAAAAGTTTTGTGGCTTTTGAACGATAAGAAACATAAAAATATTCATGAAAGAATGCAACCCCTCTTTTAAATGTCGTTTCTGTTAGGCATATTTGCCATGTGAGGCCGTGAATAATCCTCAAATATGTTGAAGTGGGTGGGCAATCACCCTCAAACGTCAGATAATGTTGAATACAGCAAGCAATTGCCTACTTGCAAAGTTGGACTATGAAGAATTTGGAAGAAGAATCGAGGGGAAGATGTCTGGAGTGTGGAGATGCTCTTCCTTATGGACGGAGCGACATGAAGTTCTGCTGCGTCAGCTGCAAAAGCAGGTATCACTATGTCAACGGAGGGTATTTGAAAGGCCTCCGTCTGAAAACTATCGGGGCGTTGGACCGCAATCACGAGATTCTAGAGTCCTTGCTGGAAAAGGGTGTCACATCAATGAATATTCCTGACCTTGCTCAGATGGGCTACAGATTTGACTGCATCACATCCTACCATAAGGTCAGGAATCATAGTGAGTATCGATGCTTTGATCTCAAATATTACATGTCAGAAAGCCGGATTTTCGGACTTTCAAGGGTGGCAGCAATGAAGTCTCCTGCTAAAAAAGGTTAGGCTTCCGCTTCGCAATCTTCATCTTTGCCGGGATCCTTGAAAAGGAACACGAACAGTATTCCGACAATCAAGGCATAGCCTGCGAAGATGTACCAGGCTGTTGCCCAGTCTGGTTGAGCCGCATTATAGACAAAATGATTCACGACTTTGCCGGCTGCCCATGTTCCGATTGAGGCTCCTAGACCGTTGGTCATCAGCATGAACAGACCTTGGGCGCTTGAACGGATGTCTTTTGATGTCTTACGATTGACATAGAGAGAACCGGAGATGTTGAAGAAATCGAAGGCGACACCATAGACAAGGCAGGAGAGGATGAAGAGCCAAACCCCTGAGCCTGGATTGCCGATGCCGAAGAATCCGAATCTGAGCACCCATGCGAACATTGCGATCAGCATGACTTTCTTTATTCCAAACTTCTTCATGAAGAATGGTATGAGAAGAATGCAAAGGGTCTCGGACATTTGACTTAGGGAAATCAGAGCATTGGCGTTACGCGCACCCCAAGCGTTGGCATATTCAGGGCTTCCTGCAAATGAGGAGATGAAGGAGTTGGCGTAGCCATTGGTGATTTGAAGGGATGCCCCAAGCAGCATTGAGAAGATGAAGAATATGGCCATCTGGCTGTCCTTGAAAAGTGAGAAGGCTTTAAGACCAGATGCTTCCATGAAACTGCTTCCGCTAGCTTTCTTGACTGGAACGTTAGGCAGGCTCAATGCATAGACTCCGAGGACAAGACTTAGTACTCCGGATGTAAAGAATTGATAGTAACTATGTTGGTACTGTACTCCAGAAGGATCTTTCATGAAGTTCACAAAGAGCATCGTGCAGATGAATCCGACTGTTCCGAACACCCTGATCGGGGGAAATGCCTTGACCGTGTCTTTTCCTGCTCCCTCAAGGCCAGCGTAGGCTACGGAGTTGGTCAGGGCTATGGTCGGCATGTAGAACGCCACACTGATCGTGTAGAGGATGTAGAACATGCTGAAGTTGAAGTCAGGACTGACAACATAGGCTCCTTCCGTCAGATTGACGTTGCCCATTGCATACATTCCTGTACCTAGCATGGCCACACCAGCTATAAGTTGGCAGAGAGACAATGTCTTTTGGGCTGGAATCCATCTGTCCGCCACGATGCCGATGAGGGCTGGCATAAAGATGGAGACAAAACCCTGTGTAGCGAAGAACAGCCAGATTTGTGGGCCTAGCCCGGCCTTACCCAAAAAGCTGCCCATTGATGTCAAATAGGCTCCCCAGATTGCGTACTGGAGGAAGTTCATGATGATCAGCCTGAGGCTGATGTGCTTGTTACTCATAATGTTATTGCGTTTTTTGTTATTATGCGTAGGGTCAAAACAAACAAATGTACGAGTTTTCGGCTAAAAATCACTATCTTTGAGGGTTAATTTTAGCGAAGATGGACTTCAGGACGATTGCTAAAGACCCAGGATCAAGTGCCAGAGCAGGTGTTTTCACTACCGACCACGGTGAGGTGAAAACTCCCATATTCATGCCTGTCGGAACTGTCGGCTCCGTCAAAGGGGTCTATCACAAGGATTTGAAGGATGACATTAAGGCAGAGATCATCCTTGGCAACACCTATCATCTCTACCTTCGTCCGGGGCTTGACATCCTGCGTAAAGTTGGAGGACTGCACAAGTTTGAGAACTGGGACCGACCTATCCTGACTGACAGCGGTGGTTTTCAGGTGTTCTCTCTGACAAAGATTCGTAAGATCACTGAGGAGGGTTGTCGTTTCCAGTCTCACATAGACGGCTCAAGACACACTTTCACTCCGGAGAACAATGTGGACACCCAAAGGATTATCGGTGCTGACATCATGATGGCGCTTGACGAGTGCTGCCCTGGTGACGCTGACGAGAGGTATGCTGCCAAGTCTCTAAAATTGACACAAGGCTGGCTTGAGCGCTATTTTAAACATTTTTGTGAGACCGAGCCTCTGTACGGGTACAATCAAGTGATGTTCCCGATCATTCAGGGCTGCGTCTATCCAGAACTGCGTAAAAGGGCTGTTGACCATGCGGTTAGCCTTGTGGGTGACAGTCCAGCCGTTGGAGGGTTCGCAATCGGAGGGCTTGCAGTAGGGGAGCCTACAGACAAGATGTATGAAATGCTTGAGCTCGTCTGCCCAATCCTCCCTGAAAACAAACCGAGGTACCTGATGGGAGTCGGCACGCCAGCCAACATCATCGAGGGAATCGCTAGGGGAGTGGATATGTTCGATTGCGTGATGCCAACTCGCAATGGCCGCAACGGAATGCTCTTCACGTGGAATGGAATCATGAATATGCGTAATTCTAAATGGGCAGAGGATTTCTCTCCTATCGACCCAGATGGAGCATCGTTCGTTGACCTGACATATTCAAGAGCCTACCTGCATCACCTTTTCATCGCAAAGGAGATGTTCGCTGCGATGATCGCAAGTGAGCACAATTTGGCGTTCTACCTCGATCTTGTGCGTGCCGCGCGTGAGCACATCGAAGCCGGGGATTTTGCTTCGTGGAAGGAGGCGACCGTAAAGAAAATTAGTTCAAGACTTTAAGAATATGAACGTGGGATTGAAGAAGATAGACTGGTACATCATAAAGAAGTTCATTATGACCTTCTTTATTGCCCTTCTTCTCATCATCGGAATCGTCATAATCTTCGACATCAGCGAGAAGATCAACCACTTTGTCGAGAACAAGGCTCCTTTGCATGCCATTGTGTTTGACTACTACGTGAACTTCGTCCCGTATTTTGTGAACATGTTCAGTCCTTTGTTCGTGTTCATCACTGTCATATTCTTCACTTCCAGAATGGCTGCCAATAGCGAGATCATTGCAATCCTGTCGTGTGGTGTGAGCTACAGAAGGATGATGGTCCCGTACATGGTCTCGGCGCTTCTCATCGCTACGCTATCTCTTTCACTCAACCTGTGGGTTATTCCGAGATCAAATGTAAAAAGAATTGAGTTTGAACTTAAGTATGTTAAGTCTCGTAACTCTCTGTCTTCCACTAATGTCCATTATCAGATTGATCCTGGAAAATTTGTCTCGGTGGAGTCTTTCAGTTCTTGGAACAACACAGCCTACGACTTTACTCTGGAAGACATCGAGGACAATAAGCTCGTCAAAAAAATTTCTGCCGAAAAAGCAGTTTGGGACAGTACTTTCAATGGCTGGCGGCTTAAGAATTACTTTGTCAGGGACTACACTGATGGCCTTAAGGACCGCGTCAAACTTGGAGCAGAACTGGACACTGTCCTTAATCTTACAGTCACGGACTTCTATCGTAACAAGAAGACTGTGGAGACGCTTCCTGCTGCTTCTCTGAATGAATTGATCAAAACTCAGAAGATGAGAGGAGATGCCAATGTGATGTACGCTCTCATCGAAAAGCAAAACAGAATCGCTTTGCCTTTCTCGGCTTTTATCTTGACTTTGATAGGAGTCAGTCTTTCTTCTAGAAAGCGAAGAGGGGGCATAGGCTTGAACATAGGAATAGGCATTGCGCTGAGTTTTACTTACATTCTTTTTATGAGGTTCAGCCAGATGTTTGTCTATTCAGGAGCATTGCCTCCGGTGGTCGCTCTTTGGCTTCCTAACGTGATATTTGGAATCATAGCTGTTGTTTTGTATAATCGGGCTTCTAAATAACCTTAATATTTATGTCACAACACACCTTATCCCCACTGAAACGATCCATTGTCGGAGTTCAGTTCATGTTCGTGGCCTTTGGCTCCACGGTTCTCGTCCCACTTCTGGTCGGATTTGATCCTGCCATCGCTCTTCTCGCTGCCGGTCTCGGCACGCTTCTTTTCCATGCGGTAACCGGAGGAAAGGTCCCGATTTATCTTGGCAGCAGTTTCGCTTTCATCGCTCCGATCATCAAGGCGACAGAACTCTACGGCCTGTCAGGAATGTTCTGCGGACTTGTGGCTGTGGGTCTGGTGTACATCCTGATGAGTTTCCTAGTCAAACTCTTCGGTGTCAGCTTCATCAAGAAACTTTTTCCACCGATTGTAATTGGACCGGTGATCATCCTGATTGGTCTTTCATTGGCTGGAACAGGTGTTGACATGGCCAGCAAGAACTGGGTTCTTGCTCTAGTCTCTCTCTTTGTGGCTATTGTCTGCTCTTGCTGGGGCAAAGGCATGATCAAGCTTATCCCGGTCGTGTTCGGTGCCCTTGCCGGTTACATCGTGGCCGTGATATTCTACAGAAGCTCAATGGATTTCAGCGGGGTCGCCAACGCTCCATGGTTCCAGCTTCCACATTTCTCGAAGATGAGCCTTTCATGGCAAGCAATCGTGTTCATGGCTCCTGTGGCCATCGCTCCAATCATCGAGCATGTGGGTGATGTCTATGCGATCAGCGAGATCGCTGGTAAGGATTTCGTGAAGGATCCGGGTTTGCACCGCACGATGCTGGGTGATGGTCTTGCCTGCACGCTGGCGGCATTCCTTGGCGGAGCTCCTGTGACGACATATTCAGAAGTTACTGGTGCTGTGTCCCTTACCAAGGTGACGGATCCGTCCTGCATGAGGATCGCGGCCCTCTCGGCTATCTTGATTTCCCTCGTCGGAAAGGTCAGCGCCGCCATTCAGACCATCCCTACAGCTGTTCTGGGCGGCATCATGCTTCTTCTTTTCGGAAGCATCGCATCCGTCGGAATCAATAATCTTGTTAAGGCTCAGATCGACATGAACAAGACCCGCAACCTGATCATCGCTTCGCTGATCCTCACCATCGGAATCGGCGGTGCGGTCATCAGTTTTGGCAAATTTTCCCTCGCTGGCATAGGTCTCGCCTCGGTTGTCGGTGTCATCCTGAACCTTATCATTCCTGACAAGAAGGAAGAGGCCAATTCCTAATGAATATGACAGTGTATGACCAGGACATGATCTTTGGTCATACACTTTATTTATATGTGTAGAGTATGAATGCATTGAAAGTCAAGATAGTAAACAGGAGCCAATGGCCGGATCCCGCTTATGCTACCGAGGCGTCTGCGGGAATGGATCTGAGGGCTGACATCACGGAGCCGATCATGCTGAAGCCTTTGGAAAGGGTGTTGGTGCCTACAGGCATATTCATTGAACTTCCGGTCGGCTATGAGGCGCAGGTCCGTCCGCGTAGCGGGTTGGCCACAAAGCACGGCATCACAGTTATCAACAGTCCCGGTACGGTTGACGCTGATTACCGTGGAGAGTTGAAGACTTCACTAGTGAATCTTTCCAACGAGCCTTTCGAGATTGTTCCCGGTGAGCGGATCGCCCAGATGGTCGTAGCCCGTCACGAGCGTGTCGAGTGGGAGGATGTTGAGGAGCTTTCGGAAACTGAGCGTGGTGCTGGCGGCTGGGGCAGCACTGGGAAGAAGTGAGTTATCTTTCAGATTAATTGAATATGATTCCTCTCCTTGGATGGGGAGGATTTTATATAGATAGAAAATAGCAAACGAATATGGATGTACAAAGACTATATGCCGCATTCAGGGAATGCGGACGTGTGACAACGGACAGCCGGGCCATCAGTGGCGGTGAGATGTTCTTCGGACTGAAGGGAGAGAATTTTGATGGTAATGAATATGCTCTCAAGGCTCTTGAGGCCGGAGCCCGTTATGCAGTGGTGAACGAAGACTCTGCGGCAGCCGCCTTAGGAGATTCTCGTGTTATTGTTGTCCATGACACTCTTGAGGCTTTGCAGGCGCTTGCGCGTCATCATAGAGAGAACACGTTCGTGGATGGCAAACGTTTGACTGTCATAGGATTGACTGGAACCAACGGCAAGACCACGACCAAGGAATTGATCACGAGAGTGCTGTCGGTCAAGTACAATGTCACTTCCACGCAAGGCAACCTGAACAATGACATCGGTGTTCCTCTGTCTGTCCTCGGCGTCAATTCCAAGACACAGATCGCTGTAATCGAGATGGGGGCCAGCCATCCGGATGACATCGAGAAACTGGTCAAAGTCTCTGAGCCTGACTATGGAATCATCACGAATGTCGGCAAAGGCCACCTGCTCGGATTCGGTAGTTTTGAGGGAGTCAAGAAGGCGAAAGGAAAGCTTTACGACTATATTCTTGAGCACGGAAAGGGCATATTCCTGAATGCTGATGATCCGATTCTGGTTGGGATGGCCGCTGGGCGCAAGGGGTTGAAGGCCATTGAATATGGTGTGGATCATTGGGGCGTTATAGTTCTGCCGTCCGATGCCGATCATCCGTTTGTCCGTATGGCCATTCCGGATTCCGTCACCGACCCGGTCGCTTCGACAAGCTCAGCGACCGGAAACACCTCGGTCCCTGAGCTTGTCGATGCGGCTGGAAATCCTTCGGTCCCTGAGCTTGTCGAAGGGCCGATGTTCCGGTTGGGCTCACCAATCGCAGAAGCGACTGACCGCACGGAAAACCTTCTTTGTCTAGAAACCCACCTAGCCGGTGCCTACAACGCTAACAACATAGCCACCGCCATAGCAGTCGGTCTCCATTTCGGAGTATCCCTCGAAGACGCGCTCCGGGCTGTGAGTGAATATATTCCTAAAAACAACCGCTCGCAGTTGGAGAAGACCGAGCGTAACATCTTGATTGAGGATGCTTACAACGCCAATCCTACGAGTATGGCAGCAGCGCTTGACAACCTTGCCTTGGTTCAGGCTCCGCTGAAAGCAGCCATGCTAGGTGAAATGCGCGAGCTTGGTGAGGAGTCTGTCTCAGAGCATGTTGTCGTGTTGGAAAAGTTGGCTGCAATGAATCTTGACCTTGTCTGCCTCGTAGGAGAAGAGTTCCGCAAGGCTCTTGATTTGAAACAGATGGTTCGACAGGCTCATCCGTCCACTTCGGCCCCTAAGTCTACCTCTTCGGTCCCTGAGCTTGTCGAAGGGCCGGATGTTCGACTTGTCTCACCAGCCATCGAAATGACTCCAAATTTTAAATGGTTCCCGACTTCAGATGATCTAGTAGTTTGGCTGAAGGACCACCCGGTTTCCGACCACACTATCTTGATCAAAGGTTCCCGTGGGAACCGGATGGAAAAGGTTTTGTCAGAGTTATAGGTTTTCTCCTCTCGTCGAAAATCATTGTGAGTCCTGTGACAGGTACTTTGTCGATGCGTGTCTGGATGACATATCTGGCCAACATTCCGGCAAAGTAACCTATTGTCAGTCCGATGATTGCACCTACAATCACGTCGCCGAGATAATGCTTTCCTACGAATATCCTGCTGGCCGCCACGAGAGCCGCCCACGTGAGGGCAAGCTTGTAGAATGCGTTGTAGGTGTGTGTCCGGTCGTTCCTGAATCCGATGATCAGGCACATCGCCAGAGCGAAAGCGTTGGCCGCATGTGCCGAGAAGAATCCGAAAAAGCCCCCTCGTCCTTCGAGCAGGTTCAGTCCTCCGAGCAGCATCCTTGCGCTGTAGCTTGGCCTCAGCCTGTCAACGGAATGCTTTACTATTGTTGAGAACTGATCGCATAGACCAAACGCCAAACCGATGGAAATCAGGACTATTGAGGCTCTTTTCCATCCTAACCGGCGGAACAGGAACCATGCGCAGAGCGCGTAGGCAGGAATCCACACAGTCTTGTCTGACATCAGTACCCACAGCTGGTCGGTCATAGGTGTGCTTAGACTGTTGAGGAACAGAGTTGCATCCTGGTCGATTCTGTGAAGGAAACCTATGAGTGAAGCGCAGACCATAGCAAATCCTTTAATTCCTTGACTCCCTCTCCGCTGATCGAAGAGATGAACACATGAGGAATCCCCTTAGGAAGGGTCGGTTCAATCTCTTTCTCTATGTCTTTGTCAATCAGATCGCATTTTGTGATGGCAAGGACGCGGTCCTTGTCCAGAAGTTCGGGATTATATTCCTTAAGCTCGTTGAGCAAGGTCTCGTAGCTCGCCTTGATGTCGTCCTCTTCCGCTGAGACCATGAAGAGCAGCACCGAGTTTCTTTCTATGTGGCGGAGGAAACGTATTCCGATGCCCCTCCCTTCGTGGGCGCCCTCGATGATTCCTGGAATGTCGGCCATCACAAATGATTGATCGTCATAGTATTTGACTATTCCAAGGTTCGGCTCCAGCGTTGTGAAGGCATAGTTGGCAATTTTAGGCTTTGCCGCTGTGATTGCCGCCAGCAGGGTGGATTTTCCAGCGTTAGGGAAGCCCACAAGCCCGACATCCGCCAGCACCTTCAGCTCAAGGATGAACCAGCCTTCCTGACCGTCCTCACCCGGCTGGGCGAAGCGTGGTGTCTGATTGGTGGCCGTCTTGAAGTTGTTGTTGCCTAGGCCACCGCGTCCTCCCTTGCAGAGAATCCGTGTCTCTCCCGGTTCCATCATCTCGAACAGTACCTCCCCGGTCTCTGCATCCTTGACGACAGTTCCGACCGGTACGTCCAGAATGACATCCTCACCATTCTTTCCGGTCCTGAGCCCGCCCTCTCCGTGCCCTCCGTCCTCAGCCTTGATGTGTTTGCGGTACTTTAGGTGGATCAGTGTCCAGAACTGCGGGTTGGCCTTGAGGATAATATGTCCCCCTCGTCCTCCGTCCCCTCCGTCAGGTCCCCCCTTAGGCACATACTTAGCCCTGTAAAGGTGCATCGATCCCGCACCCCCGTGCCCAGAAGCGCACCAGATCTTCACGTAGTCTATAAAGTTGCTGTCTGCCATAATTCTTTATCTCTCAATTAAATAAGCGGTCTTTGATGAC
>DBKH01000079.1 GCA_002297815.1 Bacteroidales bacterium UBA755
ATCAGGTCAACATCGACAACCGAGAGGAAGTGGCGGAGGTCATCAAAGCTACCTGCGAGGGATTGAAATAGCAGTGGTTGCCAAAACTTGTTATGCGGAGAACGCTTCGAGAAATCGAGAAAAACAGATAAATATTCAGGAATATGTTGGAGATAGGAACAAAGGCTCCGGAGTTCGTCGGTGTAGACGAGAACGGCAACGAGGTAACTCTCAATGACTTCAAAGGGGAAAAACTTGTGCTTTACTTCTACCCTAAGGACAGCACACCGGGATGCACAGCGGAGGCTTGTGACCTGCGGGACAACTACCACAGATACATCGCGCTTGGGTACCAAGTGCTTGGAGTCAGCAAGGACTCTCAAGCCTCGCATCAGAAATTCATAGAGAAATATTCACTGCCGTTCCATCTGGTCAGTGATCCGGATTGCGCCATCCTGAAGGCTTACGAGGCATGGGGACTCAAGAAACTTTACGGGAAGGAATCCTACGGAACATTAAGGACAACCTACGTGATCGACGAGGACGGAATCATCATCGATGCCATCGGGAAAGTCAACACAAAAGATCACACTTCGCAGATCCTCGGACCAAATGAATAAGTGACGGTAACGTTTTCGGCCATATTCGCTGCTGTCGGTTGGTAAATATACTCTGACAGAAGCAAATTTAGCTTAAAATGATACTATTCGAATCGCTTCGACAAGCTCAGCGACCGCTGACTCAGTGCTCCGCAGGTTCTAAGACCACAGGCTCAGCTACCAGAGATTTCAGTCACCGAACATAAGGCTGCTGAGCTTGTCGAAGCATCAATGCGAGATATTAACTATATCACCTCCACCCCAGCGAAGGAGCATTCGGCGATAAGATGGATGGTGTGAGAGGCGGTTTGCTGACGAAAACGGTCAGCGGTCTTGTTGTTCACGCCACCGAACGTGGAATTGGAACGGACCTCGACATTGACATCCTTCGGGACGTATATTCCAACACCTGCGAAACTTGCCTTCACCCTGATCTCCACATCATCATTGAATATGGCATCCCGTAGATCCAAGCGGACAGACCCGAAAGAAGCCTCTATGTCCGCGCCATCAAACTCTTCAGCCTCAACACGATGATTCTGCTCACCAAAAGCAGAGGTAATCTTCAGGACATCCTTTCCGTCACGGGAGATTGTCGAAAACTCGCCATTCGCATAATGACGGTTCCACCACTCCGGACGGCACCCTCTTGAAAAAATCAAGACAAGGCCGAAAGCAATGAATATGATCGCAAGACACAGTTTCCAGAACACCGACCAGTCAATGTAACCTTGAGCCTGGAGCAACAGCACCGCACCAAGGGCTATCCCACTGAAAGAGCCCCAGTTCGGATGGGCGATCAGATGTGCGGTGCAAGGCAGGATGACAAGAAGAGTCCACCATCCCCGGAAGAATATGTCAAAGCCTATCACTCCGGTGACATTCAGAATCCACAGCACGCCTATGGCCGCTACGGAAAAACCCAAAAACAGTTTCGATAACTTTTTCATACATTATCAATTATTAATTCTTATCTGAAACACAACGGCAAAGGCACATCGGAAAATGTTTGTGACAATTGGTTCCGCACGGACAAAACACATAAATCAACTACTTAATCTCCAAAGACATAACAGCAAAGATAGTGGACAACGAGGTCACTTCGACAAGCTCAGTGACCGGATAATAACGTGTTTCAGTTACTTAAAAGATGAAAAACTATTGATCATTCTATAAATATTTGACGACAAGGGAAAAGGCAAATGGTGGATTTTGCACGTGGATGATAGTAAATGTGTTCTCTTACTCTAAGAATGAGATTTGGCGGATGGGCTATGAGATAGTTAGAGATTGATCTTGATATTTATATTGATTTTACTAAATTTGTGAATATTAAATAAGTATATGTAATATGAAAAGACTGGTTTTGTTATTCGCTGCACTGTTCGTCTTTATGGCTCCGTCAGTGGCACAAGATATAATTACGAAAAAAGATGGTACAGCCATAAAGGCAAAAGTTATGGAAGTGGGTGTTTCCGAAATACGTTATTTAGATATTGACAAGCAGGTGGATGTGATTTATGCCTTGCCAAAATCAGAAGTATATTCCATTACATACGAGAACGGTCAAAAAGAGCTTTTATGGGATAATAATGGTAATACGGTAGAAAGTCTTCTTGATGGGCAGATGACATACAATAGTTGGCGTGGAGACGTTTCTATAAACGAGATTCGTGTGGATGCCAGCCGATATTTGTCACCAATGGATTATGACCGATATAAATCAGGGCGGACATTGGGGACGATTGGCTCCATTATGATAGGAGGTGGCGTAGGAGGTGCGTTTGGATGGCTTATCGGATCGGGTATAAGTGGTGGTGGTTCAGATGAAGACGGTGTTGTATATGGGATCTGTGCCGGTTTAGTTATTTTGGGACTTCCTTTGGATTTGGTAGGCTCATCTATGATAAAGAAATCAGTAAGGAGTTTTAACTCAGCGAATGGGTTTGCTGAGAGGAATCTTGAGGTGAACGTTGGTGTCCAGAATTATGGCTTCGGGCTTGCCTTGAAATTTTGAGCAAGTCTTTATAGAATGTGTTTTTTTCGGAGTTAAGTGTCGAATTTTGAATAATATGAGTTGTGAAAAAGATAGGAAAGGGATGAAGTCAAATACGGATGAAGTATTTATTCCTGTACCTCCGATTAGGTACGAATTACCAGAATGGTATGGAAACTTATTTAAACAGATAAAAGAACTTGTCGCCAATGAGCGTAGACGTGTGATGTGGGAGGCAAATAGACGGATGTCTATGATGTACTATCACATTGGGAAGATTATCCTGAACCAAAGTGAACAAAAAGGTTGGGGAGCTCGTATTGTTGATCGTCTTTCAGCTGATCTAAAGGCTGCATATCCAGAGATGAGTGGATTTTCACCCCGTAATTTGAAATATATGCAGCGTTTTGCCAAGTTGTGGCCCGATGAAGAAATTGTGCAACGCTACGTTGCACAATTGCCTTGGCGTCATAATATATGTTTAATGGAAAAGACGGATAAACCCAACAGGCGGCTTATTTATGCGATGGCGGCCATTAAAAATGGTTGGAGTAAAGCGGTGCTCGAACTTAATCTGGAAAATTTCACTTTGGAACGAGAAGGAAAATTGCCTACGAATTTTGACAAGATACTTCCTGACAGTCAGTCTGATATGGTTCGACAGATGTTTAAAGACCCTTATTTGCTTGACTTTACCGGTGCTGATCGGAATAGTCGTGAAAAGGAAATAGAAGATGGACTTACTAATCACATAACCAAATTCTTGCTCGAATTAGGACAAGGCTTCTCTTTTGTTGGTCGACAAGTGCACCTTGAAATGGGAGGGCAGGATTATTACATAGATATGCTATTCTATCATTTGCGATTAAGGCGATTTGTCGTGATAGAGCTTTTATGTTGTGCAC
>DBKH01000061.1:0-55342 GCA_002297815.1 Bacteroidales bacterium UBA755
GTCATATCGCTGCCTATTTATAAATAAGGTATAACAATAATTCATGCACCGCTTCAACCTTCTGACTGCCGAGCTAGTGGCCGCTGAGCCAATCGAAGGTCGCTGAGCTTGTCGAATCGCCCTAGTGCCCTCAAATATAACGAAAATAAGTCAGAAACGCATGCAAAATGTACGTCCGCCCCAAGCGGAAGAAGAATGAATATGCCCGTAAAGTGGGATGAGGGAGGGATTTACTCGCGAAACAGAGTGTTACTCGCTGCTAGTCAACGAAGAGTTCGAAAAAAAACCTTGCAGGAGTCGGCTATGCCGATGGTGAGACAATCGAAGCGATGACCCCAGAGATGATCGCGCGCACAGCGATGTCGTTTAAGAACCTTGGCGTCCACGGTTTCGAGCGATCTGGCATCGAGCTCGTCCTCCCGGACCAGAACACGATTAGCTACCGTCTAAAGATAGGCGGCCCTTCATCGGTCCCTGATCCTGCCGAAGGGACCGCCACTTCGGCAAGCTCAGGGACCGCCACCCCGACCACCGGCTTCGCCTTCAACGCCTACCGCATCGACGGCAAGTGGTACCTCACCCTTAAGCAATAGAGGCATCACTGACAACATATTCAAAAAAATCATGTCCGACCCACCTCTCGTGAGCCGGACATGTAAATTTTATCACGAAAACACCGATCAAAATGCCACGAAAACACCGATCAAAATGCCACGAAAACACCGATTGATTTGTTCTTTTGTGTTAATTTTCATAACTTTGGCAAATCAGTAGCTTTATTATGAAATATCTCTCTAGAATTGCCGATGTTGTGCTGCAAGACAATCTTGAAGCATCAGGAGCTGTACTTGTCGAAGGACCAAAATGGTGCGGAAAAACCACAACATGCGGTCAAATAGCGAAAAGTGCCATTAGCTTGCAGGATGTGGACATGCGAGATGAGTATCTCGCTACAGCGGCTTCAAAGCCTTCTCTCCTTTTGATGGGAGACACTCCACGTCTTATTGATGAATGGCAGGATGCACCAGTGATTTGGGATGCTGTGCGTACAGTATGTGATAAAAGAGGAGGTGTGCCAGGCCAGTTTATCCTTACTGGCTCCAATAGGGTAAAAAAGGAAGAAACTAGACATTCTGGGACAGGTAGAATTGCTAAGATAAAGATGCTTCCTATGAGTTTATGGGAGTCGAAAGAGTCAACAGGGGCTGTGTCAGTCAAAGAGTTATTTGATAATCCAGAATATGATATTGACGGAAAAATATCAAAGTTGTCAGTTGAAGAATTGATACTCGCGGCTTGTCGTGGAGGATGGCCGGCATCGCTTATCCCAGCTAAAGACAGGGCTCGGTTGCTTGTGGCCAAGAACTATTTTAAAAGTGTGTGCTCGGAAGACATTTCCAGAATAGATGGAGTTCTGCGTGATGAAAAGACGGCAGCGATGATTATGCGTTCCTATGCGCGTAACATTTCAACTATTGTCAAAAAGACATCTATGCTCTCTGATGTCACTTCTTCCGGAGAGGTAAGTTGCTCTTCCGACACATTTGATGATTATGTCAAGGCTTTGGAAAGATTGTTTGTCATTCAAGATCTTGATGCTTGGTGCCCTGCTATAAGAAGTAAATCGAACATCAGAAGTACTCCAAAAAGGTCATTCTGTGACCCTTCTGTCTCTGTTGCGGCCTTGGGGCTGTCTCCGAATATACTGATGACACAACTGAAAACCTTTGGCTTCCTGTTCGAGCAAATGAGTATCCGTGACCTTCGTGCCTACACAATGGATCAAGATAGTCACCTCTTATACTACCGTGACAGGTACGGACTAGAAGCCGATGTTGTGCTGCATCTTTCTGACGGACGCTATGCCTTGATCGAATGCAAACTCGGTAGCCGTGAGATTGAGGACGGAGCCGAACATCTTCTTGAACTCAAACAACTGATAAAGAAACATAACGAATCTGAAACACAGAACCCTCTGAGAGAACCGGATTTGCTTATAATCATTACAGGTGGTCAAATGGCCTACACAAGACCCGATGGAGTCAAAATCATTCCTCTAGGTTGTCTGAAAGATTGATCAGCACATAAATTGAGTAAGAATAACTTCTCATTAGGCCAGTCGCTGCTAGTCGCTACCCGTTGCTTTCCATCGCAACCCATCGTTATCGGTCGCTGAGCCTGTCGAAGCGACCGATCTTTTGGTAGTTATCTCCCTATTATTGATTCCTATAGCCCAGCAGCGATTTACTCATTAGAAGCCGGAGGGAATGAACGAAATCTTAAATGAAGGAGCCTCAGGGACATTCACCGGACACTCGCTTTTGTGATATATTTTGCAGTTTGGAAAAAATGTCGTAATTTAGCATCGCTAATTGTGCAATTAATTCATTAATGTTATGAAACGTATATTAACTATTATTGCAAGCTTAGCGCTTGTCGCTTCTCTGTCGGTAGCGAATGCGCAGAAGAAAGACTTTGATCCTTATTGGTTTATGCAAATTCAGGGGGGCGCTGCTCACACTGTTGGTGAGACTTCCTTCGGTGATCTTATCTCTCCTTCAGCCGCTGTTTCCCTTGGCTATCAGTTCTCCCCAGTTTTCGGTGCAAGACTCAATGTGAACGGATGGCAGGGTAAAGGTGCCATTACTGGACCGACCACGGTTTATAAATACAACTATGTTGAAGGTGGGCTTGACCTCATGGTTGACATCGCATCCATCTTCGGAGGCTATAAGTTTGACCGTACTCTCAATCCTTATCTCTTCGGTGGTGTGGGTTTGAACTACGGCTTCGGCAATGACGAGGCTAACGACCTTAAGAGCAGATTCCCTGACGGAGCAAAGTACCTTTGGGATGGTGGCAAGGCCATGATCGCTGGAAGAGCTGGTCTCGGTCTTAACATCAGACTCACTGACGCTCTTGCCCTTAACCTTGAAGGCAATTGCAGTTTCATTGACGACCACTTCAACTCTAAGGAAGGTTCAAAGGCTGACTTCCAGATCAAGGCTCTTGCCGGTCTTACTTTCAGCTTCGGTAAAGCAAAGCCAGCTCCAGCTCCGCTGCCAGCACCGGCTCCTGCTCCAGTTGTTAAGCCAGAACCAGAACCAGAACCGGAACCAGAACCAGTTGCAGTTGTTCCTGCTTTCGAGTCTCTTACCCGCAATGTCCTCTTCATCATTAACAAGTGGGACATCCGCGACAGCGAGCAGCTTAAGATTGATGAGGTTGTTGAGGCTCTCAAAGCTAACCCTGACACCAAGGTTCGCGTTTCAGGTTACGCTGACAAAGCCACCGGTACCGCCAAGAGAAACAAGTTCCTCTCTCAGAAGAGAGCCGAGGTTGTCTCTGAGGCCATCGTCAATGCTGGTATCGACAAGGATAGGATCATCACAGAGTACTTCGGTGACACCGTCAATCCTTTCGAGACTCCTGAGGAGAACCGTGTTGCTGTCTGCCTCGTTAAATAATTGTGGCGCGGTAATTGAAGATACCTATAAAGGCTGGGTTTCAAACCCCGGCCTTTTTTTGAGAATAAAATCAGTTAGTTAATAATTACTATTTATTATGAGAATTGTACGTGTTACAGGCAGGGAAATCCTTGATTCCAGAGGAAACCCTACAATTGAGTGTGAAGTAGAACTCGAATCAGGCATTATCGGTGTCGCTTCCGTTCCATCTGGTGCTTCTACCGGTGAGAATGAGGCTCTTGAGCTCCGTGATGGCGATCCTAAGCGCTACGGTGGAAAGGGCGTCCTCAAGGCTGTCGCCAACATCAACGAGAAGATCGCCCCAGAAATCATCGGTATGTCTTGCCTTGAGCAGAGGGCTATCGACCAGGCTATGATTAAGCTCGATGGCACCGCAACAAAGAGCAATCTTGGTGCTAATGCCATCCTTGGCGTTTCCCTTGCAGTCGCTCACGCTGCCGCCAACTATCTTGACATTCCTCTTTACCGTTACATCGGTGGAACCAACGGCCATGTCCTTCCTGTTCCTATGATGAACATCATCAACGGAGGTGCTCACTCAGACGCTCCAATCGCATTCCAGGAGTTCATGATTCGTCCTGTAGGTGCCAAGAGCATCGCTGAGGGCGTAAGAATGGGTGCTGAGGTGTTCCATGCTCTTCAGAAGGTCCTTAAGGGCCGCGGACTTTCAACCGCAGTTGGTGACGAAGGTGGTTTCGCTCCTGCTCTTAACGGCATCAATGACGCTCTTGACTGCATCATGCAGGCCATCGAGAAGGCCGGTTACAAGCCAGGTGCTGATGTTACCATTGCAATGGATTGCGCTGCTTCTGAGTTCTGCTTCAAAGAGGGAGACAGGTTCTTCTACGACTACAAGCAGCTCAAGACAGGTCTTGCCAAGGATCCAGAAGGTAAGAAACTCTCTACCGAGGAGCAGATCGCTTACCTTGAGGAACTCATCACCAAGTACCCTATCGACTCCATCGAGGACGGTCTCAGCGAGGAAGACTGGGAAGGTTGGGTTAAGCTCACCGCTGCTATCGGTGGCAAGTGCCAGCTCGTAGGTGACGACCTCTTCGTGACCAACACCAAGTACCTGGAGAAGGGTATTAAGATGGGCGCGGCTAACTCTATCCTCATCAAGGTTAACCAGATTGGTTCCTTGACCGAGACTCTCGATGCCATCGAGATGGCTCACCGTCACGGCTACACCACTGTCACCTCTCACCGTTCAGGCGAGACCGAGGACACTACAATTGCTGACATCGCTGTTGCTACCAACAGTGGCCAGATCAAGACCGGTTCCCTCAGCCGCACCGACCGTATCGCTAAGTACAACAGGCTCATGAAGATCGAGATTGAACTTGGAGAGACAGCACAATATGGCTATAAGAAACTCAAGTAGTTTATGAATATGTTCTAGCGAATATATCAAAAAGTCTGAATTAAAGCGAGCTGATGTTAAAATCGGCTCGCTTTTTTGTCATCAAGGGAAATTTCAGTAAATTTGGCTCAAAATTTTCAGCAGTAAATTTTCGTTGCGTGAGCGGCATGTTAACAACCATATTCAAAATGGCAGAAAAAGAAAACATAGGATACATCGCCCAGGTCATCGGGCCTGTCGTGGATGTCCATTTCGATGTGACAGACGAGGAAGTACAGCTTCCTCGCATTCATGATGCACTTGATGTTGATAGAGGTGAGGGCAAAAAGCCTTTGATCATTGAGGTTCAACAGCACATCGGTGAGGACACCGTAAGGTGTGTTGCGATGGATTCAACGGATGGTCTGAGACGTGGCATGAAGGCTGTCAACACACATGCTCCGATTTCAATGCCGACAGGGGCACAGATTAGAGGCCGTGTTATGAACGTTGTCGGGGATTCCATTGATGGTCTAGGCAATCTGAGCGAGGCTAACTCATTGCCGATTCATCGCGAACCTCCTAAATTCGAGGATCTGAAAACCTCACAGGAAGTTCTCTACACAGGAATCAAGGTCATTGACCTTCTGGAACCTTATCTGAAGGGAGGAAAAATTGGTCTTTTCGGTGGTGCCGGTGTGGGCAAAACTGTGCTTATCAAGGAATTGATTAATAATATTGCCAAAAAACACAACGGATTCTCCATCTTTGCTGGAGTGGGGGAGCGTACTAGAGAGGGCAACGATCTGCTCCGTGAAATGATTGAGTCCGGGGTTATCAAGTACGGAGACGAATTCGTGAAGTCGATGGAGGAAGGCCATTGGGATCTTTCCAAGGTAGATCGCAAGGAACTTGAGAAGTCTCAGGTCTCTATGGTGTTCGGTCAGATGAACGAACCACCGGGAGCGCGTGCGTCCGTGGCTCTTTCCGGACTGACTCTCGCGGAATCATTCCGAGATAGCGACAATAGTGACAGCCCGAAGGATATCTTGTTCTTCATCGACAACATATTCAGGTTCACTCAGGCTGGTTCCGAGGTGTCCGCTCTTTTGGGCCGAATGCCTTCCGCTGTGGGTTATCAGCCGACGCTTGCCACGGAGATGGGCCAGATGCAGGAGCGCATCACTTCGACGAAGAACGGCTCAATCACCTCGGTTCAGGCGGTTTATGTGCCGGCTGACGACTTGACCGACCCGGCTCCTGCAACCACTTTCTCGCACCTTGACGCAACGACGGTGCTCAGTAGAAAAATAACTGAATTAGGAATATACCCAGCTGTGGATCCGTTGGAGTCAACGTCCCGAATCCTCGATCCGAACATCGTTGGGCAGGATCATTACGACATCGCTCAGCGGGTCAAGCAGATCCTTCAGAGGAACAAGGAACTTCAGGACATCATCGCAATCCTCGGTATGGACGAACTTTCTGACGAGGACAAATTGACCGTGAACCGTGCTCGTCGTGTGCAGAGGTTCCTGTCGCAGCCGTTCGCTGTGGCAGAGCAGTTTACGGGCGTGCCTGGCGTGATGGTGGACATTCAGGACACGATCGACGGCTTCCGCAGAATCCTTGACGGAGAGGTCGATTACCTGCCGGAGCAGGCGTTCCTCAATGTCGGGACCTTGGAAGATGCGATAAAGAAGGGCGAGGCTATCCTCGCTCAGGCGAAGTAGGAATATACTAAAGTAAGAACATGTCAGAGAAAACTTCAGAGTTGGTTTTGGATGTCATTTCCCCTGAAAGGACGCTAGTACATGCTGTGGTGGATTCCGTGGAGCTTCCAGGCACTAAAGGCCGTTTCGAGGTTCTTAGGAACCACGCTGCACTGATCTCCTCGCTAGAAAAAGGACGTGTTAATTACCGTGCTGGCGAGAAGGTTGAAAGCGTGGGTATCACCTCTGGATTTGTGGAAATCAATGACAATCACGTTGTCGCTTGCGTGGAACTGTGATGAGAAAGTGGATTTACATATTCATTTGCCTTTTGCTTCCGTTGTCTTTGGCCGCGGTGCCTTCTTCTCCGGACACTGAGCTTGTCGAAGCACCGGTGGTTCGACAAAGCTCACCAACCTCTAGTGCCTTCGACATGGATGAATATCTCTACGGCCATGTCCGCGACTCCTACGAGTGGCACATCACCACGGTGAAAGGGCATCCTGTGAGCATCCCGCTGCCGGTGATAGTAGCAAGCAAGACTGGGAACGGCTTCCACATCTTCAGTTCCAAGCATTTGGAGCACGGGGAATATGAAGGTTTCTACATCGCCCCCTCCGGCAGCAAGTTCGAGAACAAGATAGTCGAGCGGGCCGCGGACGGTTCTGAGGTAAGGCCTTGGGACTTTTCCATCACCAAGAACGTGTTCGGTCTGATGATCAACTGTGCCCTGCTGTTGTTCATTGTGCTCGGTACCGCCAGGTGGTACAGGAAACATGATGCCCGTGAGGAAGCCCCGAAAGGCGGTGTTGGCCTCATGGAGATGCTTGTAACGATGATTGAGGACGATGTCATCAAAAGCTGCGTGGGGGAGGACTACAAGAGATACTCGCCTTACCTGCTGACAGCGTTCTTCTTCATATTCATAAACAATCTGATGGGAATCGTGCCGTTCTTCCCCGGTGGGGCGAACATCACTGGCAACATCGCTGTGACGCTTGTGCTGGCATTGTTTACATTCTTCATCGTCAACATATTCGGTAACAAGCATTACTGGAAGGACATCCTTTGGCCTGATGTGCCGACGTGGCTGAAAGTGCCTCTGCCTCTGATGCCAGCGATAGAGTTAATCGGCATATTCACAAAGCCTTTCAGCTTGATGGTCAGGCTTTTCGCCAACATCCTTGCTGGTCACTTCATGATCCTTGGAGTTGTGGCCGTAATTTTCCTTACCGCTGAGTTGGGAGCTGCTCTGAACGGCAGCCTTACGGTCGTGGCGGTTCTTTTGGGTGTGTTCATGGATTGTCTGGAACTGCTTGTGGCTTTCATTCAGGCCTACGTGTTCACTATGCTGTCAGCGGTCTTCATCGGGCTGTCGCGGCAGAAACCGGAAACATCGGAATAATTTGGAATATTCAGAATAGTTAATTTAAAATCATAGAATTATGTTACTTTCTACAATGTTGCTTCAGGCCCTTTCTCTTGGTAGAGTAGGTGCGGCTCTTGGTGCTGGTTTGGCTGCTTTCGCGGCTGCTTTCGGTATCGGTAAGATTGGTACGGCGTCCCTTGAGGCTGGTGCCCGTCAGCCGGAGAAGGCTGACCACTACAGAATGACGGCCATCATTGTCAGTGCCCTCATCGAGGGAGCATGTCTGTTTGCCATCGTTGTTTGTCTTATCGCGAAATAGCAAATGTCACTCATCACTCCTGATTTCGGATTGCTTGTCTGGATGACGCTGATCTTCGGCATCGTCTTCTTTGTACTAGCCAAGTGGGGGTTCCCTATGATCACAGGCTCGGTTGAGAAGAGGGCGCAAAGGATCAATGATTCCATCAAGGCGGCCAAGGAGGCGGAGGAGAAACTCCGTAATCTTGCCGAGGAACAGTCTCGGATGATTGAGAAGACCAGGCAGGAGCAGAGTAGGATTCTGAAAGAGGCAGAGACTTCGAGGGATAGAATTGTCGAGCAAGCCAAGGTGCAGGCGCGTGAAGAGGCGGCAAGGATTCTGGAACAGGCCCAGACCCAGATAGCCGCTGAGAAGGAGAGTGCTTTGCGGGATGTTCGCAAGGATGTCGCGATGGTCGCTGTCAGCGTGGCTGAGAGGGTGCTGAAGAAGAGCCTTGCTGATTCAAGTGAGCAGGCTAGTCTAGTGGATCGGCTTATGGATGAAGTTCCCTCTAAAAAGGACTTGAAAAGTTAACAAATGAACGTAGGAATCATCGCTTCACGTTACGCTACTGCTCTTCTGAAGTTGGTCGATGAGACTGGCTCAGGAGAGGCAATTGCGTCACAGGTCGAGACCATTTGCAGGGTTCTATCGGAAATCCCAGAATTTCAGCGTGACATTGACAATCCGTCAATCCCTTCTGCACGAAAGCTCGGATTGTTTGATGCGTCTCTGGATGGAAAGATGGCACCTGAACTGCATAAGTTCGTGAAATTGCTGATTAGAAATGGCCGCATTGGCTATGCACACCGCGTGCTTACGACTTTCATCAATGAGTATTACCATTCGCGTCACATCATGCGTGCCACGCTTGTGGTTGCCGATCCTACGCTGCTAACCGCTGAGCCTGTCGATGCACCGACCCTTGAGTCCCGTCTGCGCGCATTGATTGAAAAAGAAACCGGTGACCGGCTGATTCTAAAAACAAAAGTTGATCCCTCTCTCATAGGTGGCTTTGTGTTCGAAGTTGAAGACACCGTTTTGGATGCCAGTGTAGTGCGTCAGTTAGATGTTATTAGGCATCAATTAAAAGAAATGAATAGAAGAATAGTTTAGTATGGACAATATAAAACCAAGCGAAGTGTCGCAGGTCCTTCTTGAGCAACTGAAAGACATTAACACATCCCTCCAGTTCGAGGAAATAGGCAAAGTCTTGCAGGTCAGTGATGGTGTGGCCAGAATGTATGGCCTGACCAACGCTGAGGCTGGAGAACTGCTCGAATTCGAAAGCGGAGTCAAAGGCGTGGTGATGAATCTTGAACAGGATAATGTCGGTGCGGTGCTTCTAGGTCCCACTGACGAGATCAAGGAAGGAATGACAGTCCGCAGGACCGGCCGTATCGCATCCATCAAGGTCGGTGAGAAGATGCTCGGAAGGGTCGTCGATCCGCTTGGCGTGCCTCTTGACGGACTTGGAAAGATTGAAGGTGATCTTACGGAAATGCCGCTTGAACGCAAGGCTCCGGGCGTTATCTTCCGCCAGCCTGTGACGGAACCTCTCCAGACAGGTCTAAAGGCGATTGATGCGATGATCCCTATCGGACGAGGTCAGAGGGAACTCATTATCGGTGATCGTCAGACCGGAAAGACCGCTATCGCCATCGACACAATCATCAACCAACGTTCCAATTACGAAGCTGGAAAGCCTGTTTACTGCATCTATGTGGCTATAGGCCAGAAGGGATCCACAGTGGCAAACATCGTTGAGACCCTGCGTGCCAAAGGGGCTATGGACTACACGGTTGTCATTGCTGCCACCGCCGCCGATCCCGCAGCCCTGCAATATTTCGCACCGTTTGCTGGAGCCGCTGTTGGGGAATATTTCCGTGACACAGGCCGTCACGCCCTTGTTGTCTATGACGACCTTTCCAAGCAGGCCGTGGCTTATCGTGAGGTTTCTCTGATCCTTCGCCGTCCTTCCGGACGTGAGGCCTACCCTGGAGATGTGTTCTACCTCCACTCAAGGCTTCTTGAAAGGGCTGCTAAGATTATTGACCAACAGGAAGTTGCGGAGAAGATGAACGATCTTCCAGATTCACTCAAAGGGAAGGTCAAGGCTGGAGGCTCGCTAACAGCTCTGCCTATCATCGAGACTCAGGCAGGTGACGTGTCGGCTTACATTCCTACAAATGTGATTTCTATCACTGATGGTCAGATCTATTTGGAGTCCGGTTTGTTCAACGAAGGCCAGCGCCCAGCTATCAATGTCGGAATTTCGGTGTCTCGTGTCGGTGGAGCTGCGCAGGTGAAGTCCATGAAGAAAGTCGCTGGAACACTTAAGATTGACCAGGCCCAGTTCAATGAGTTGGAATCATTTTCTAAGTTCTCTTCGGACATGGACAAGGTGACGACTATGGCTTTGGACAAGGGCCGCAAGAACAACAAGTTGCTGATTCAGCAGCAATATTCACCGATGCCGGTAGGGGAGCAGGTGGCGATTCTTTACTGTGGCATCCACGCTCTGATGAGCGAAATTGCCATTGATCAGGTGCCAGAGTTTCAGTCCGACTTCTTGACCAGAATGAGGTCCGCGCATCAGAAGGATGTCCTTGAGCCGTTGTCTCAGGGGAAGATTGACGAGACAGTCACGAGCATCATTGAGGATGAGGCTGCTGCAGTGGTGAAATCGATTCTGGCACAGTCCCGCAAGGCATAATATTCATGGAATCAGATGGCGTCTCTAAAGGAAATAAAGGATAGGATCGCTTCGGTGAGCGGCACGCTTAAGATCACTTCCGCGATGAAGATGGTCGCGTCCGCCAAGTTGCACAAGGCGCAGCAGGCGATCGGGAATATGCTTCCGTACGAGAAGTGTCTGCATGGTATGCTCATCGACTTGATGGGGTCTGTGAATATTTCCGCTCCAGCTTCTGAAGAATGTATTAGAGAAAGCTCTGATGTGACGGGAAGTCGCTTCGACAAGCTCAGCGACCAACGGTTGGTGAGCCCAGCCGAACCACGGTTGGTGAGCCTGTCGAACCAACCTGACGGTGCGGAGGGAGCATATTCATTAATGGCTCAGCGTGAGGTGCATAAGGTGGCAATCGTCGCATTCGCCTCCAACTCCTCGCTGTGCGGTGCGTTCAATTCCAACGCCATCCGAGAGGTAGCGGCAGTGATCAATGAATATCGTGCCGCTGGTCTTCGGGATGCTGACATCGTTGTCTATTCCGTTGGTCGTAAGATGGCAGAGGCGATGAAGATACTGGGCTTTCCAAGTCCTTCGGATTTCACAAAGATGTCGGATTCTCCATCCTATGAGGTAGCTTCGGTCTTGGCGCAGGAACTGTTGGACAATTTTGTGTCCGGTAGGTTTGACAAGGTGGAACTGGTTTATAATCACTATAAATCCACCTCCTCTCAGCCTACTATCCGCCAGACCTATCTACCTCTGTCCCTTGCCGATGCCACCACCGACCTTCATGCCGGTAAGGTCGCTGAGCCTGTGGTTCGACTGGGCTCACCAACCATCGAAGCGTCTGACTCGATGGTTCGACAAGCTTACCAACCGGCCGCTGAGCTAGTCGAAGCGACTGGGTCTGCGGAAGCCCCTAACATGATCATAGAGCCCTCTCCAGAAGCCCTCGTTCAAGTTCTTCTCCCGAAGGTTGTCCGTCTTCGCATTTTCACAACTCTTCTAGATAGCGCAGCCGCTGAGCATGCCGCCCGTACCGTCGCGATGCAACTAGCGACCGACAACGGCAACGACCTCCTTCAGGAACTCACCCTTGAGTACAACAAAGGTCGCCAACAAAAAATCACCTCCGAGATCCTCGACCTCGTCGGTGGCTCCTTGCAGTAGCATCGTACTCTTTCAACTTTGCCTAAGCGGATGCGTTGTTCGCTTTCACTCGAACAAGTCTGATTATTTCAATTATTGTGTGTTATTCCCGAATTTTGTATCTTGGACGGTGAAAAGGTTTATGATCATGAGAAATTTTATTAAGTGTTTTATTATTAGCGCTGTAGTGATATTGGGGTCTAATGCGTCTTTCGCGCGGGCATATTCGGAAAGAGTGGTCCTGGGGGATGAGAGGTTTGAGGAGTACCTACCGCTGCTGAAAGGAAAACGTGTTGCGGTGTTCAGCAATCAGTCGGGAATAGTCGGAGACAAGGTGACCGGCTCAAAACTTGCTGACGCGCTTTCTGAATATGGCGGATGCTTTCCTGTTCAGAACAACCCGTCCAGAGACTTTTCCAAAAAATTCGTAGAGGTCTCGCTTATTCCGTTCGATGAGCCTTCTGTTCCAGATGGCAAGATTGAATTTGGCCAGCACATAGTTGATGCATTGATAGAGAAAGGTGTGGATGTTAAGGCGATCTTTTCTCCGGAACATGGCTTTAGAGGTAATGCTGATGCTGGAGAGCATGTGAGCAGTAGCGTTGACGAGAAGACAGGTGTTGAAATTCTGTCGCTTTATGAGAAAGGTTCTCGGATTCCGAGCAAGGAAAAAACAGATAAATTTGACGTTCTTGTTGTTGACATTCAAGATGTTGGTTTGAGGTATTATACCTATTACATCACAATGCATCATCTGATGGAAGCCTGTGCCCGTGACGGGAAGCAGGTAGTCATCCTTGATCGACCGAACCCTAACGGCTTCTATGTTGATGGACCTGTTCTAGACATGAAATTCAAGTCTGGTGTCGGCTGGCTTCCAATCACTACTGTCCATGGTATGACGCTTGGTGAGTTGGCGAAGATGATCAACGGAGAGAATTGGCTGGAGAACGGCCCCTGCGACTTGACTGTGATTCCGTGCCTTAATTACACGCATCAGACCCGCTACAGTCTCATCCTGCCCCCGTCACCGAACATCAAGGACATGAGGGCTGTGTACCTATATTCATCAACATGCTACTTCGAGGGCACGGTGGTCAGCCTCGGTCGTGGCACGCAGTTCCCATTTGAGGTTTATGGCCATCCTTCAATGATGGGATATTCATTCTCATTCATTCCTCGTAGCATTCCGGGAGCGAAGAATCCGCAGTTTTTAGATGAGGACTGTTATGGAAGGGATCTTCGTGGCATACCACTAGACTGCCTCTGGAGCGAAAAGATTAATCTTGAATATGTCATCGATGCCTACCGGAATTTGGATATGGGCGATAAGTTCTTTGGTAAGAACAACTTTTTTGAGCTTCTAGCAGGAGTCGATTGGTTCCGTTCGATGATAGAGTCCGGTGCATCAGTCGCTGAGATTTCTGCCCGCTGGGCTCCCGATGTCGAAGCCTTCAAAGCCCTCCGCGCCCCGTATCTGCTTTATTCTGAGTAATATCCGTGCGTCAATCTTTGGCTTCTGCGCACCAGAGATATTCTAGGCCTGCTCCCGTGAGTGAATGACTGTGTCCCACTCACGGATGTGGGTCCGAATCCCAATAAAAACCGAAGCGAGGTTCTCACCCGGCTTCGGCTTATCTTATTCAATACTTATGAAATAACTATTGAGTCAGTTTTTGGTTTATGAGTAAAAATATTTATGTCGAAGAAGCATTATGCCATTATCGTGCCAAACTTCTGTATGGCTCCTTTTTTGTTTTTGTAGTACTGGAATAGCGGCTGATTTGATCATTTGAAATTATCGCTTATTTCATCGCCCGCTCACATTTTTGATTATATTTGTAGGTCATGGGAAATGAGAAGTGCAAGCATGCCGCATGGCATCGACTGAGGCCGTTGCTTTGGGCGCTTTTAGGAATATGGGCGGTCATAGTGATCGTCCTGCAAGTGGTGCTAAACTCTGCGGTGCTTACACGCATCGTGGAAAAGGCTGCTGATGAATATGTCGATGGGAGCGTCTCCTTCTCTGGCATAAAGGCCTCGATGTTCAGAAGTTTCCCAAACCTAAACGTCACGATAGACAACTTCTCCATAACCTATCCTCACGATAGGTTTGCTGCGTTTGATTCCCTTGAAACATCTGAAAATCATCTGCTTAAGGCTGGTTGTGGGACCTTGGCCGACACTCTGGCTCATTTTGACAAGCTATCAGTCTCTGTGAATTACCTGGCCGCGGCAACCGGCAGGATTCGGATCCGGAAAGCCTCTCTGGAGCATCCTAGAATCTTTGCCCACCAGTACGATTCAACACAATGTAATTGGAATATGTTCGGAGACGGGTCCGTCAAAGATGGGGGAGACACAACAGCCTCTACCCTGCCACCGATCTCTATCGGTAAGGTAAATCTTGACGGACGGCCATTCGTGGTCTATACCAATTCTTCGGACACAATATTCGGTTGCATATTCCTTAAAAGCCTCACTGCCAGAGGACATTTTGATGCTAAGAGGGGGAAGATTGAGAATGTCAGTGTAACTTTGGATTCACTGTTCGCTGCTGGGCGTCTGCCTGCGGACACTGTTGCGTTCGGGCTAGAGCGTCTTAACATTAAAGAGAGGGCTGGGCATTTTGATGTCAGCATGGCTTCACGTCTTTTCCTCGGTCTGAAATCGTCTGGAAGAATGTCGCTTCCTGTGGAAATCAGCGGAGACATATTCCCGGAACTTGACAAGAAGAAAATTAGCGTGGAGAGGATGACGGCCCGGATAGCGACCATCGGACTTAGCGCGGATGGGGAAGCTGACTTTTCGGGGAGGAATATTCACATCAAAGCCGCTGCGAACATTGAAAAAGCGTCCGTCAACGAGCTAGTTGAATATTTCGGGTCCAACTTTCCCGTTTTGAAAAAGTTGCGCACCGATGCTCTACTAACCCTCAACGCATCTTGTAATGGCTACTATGATAGGGACTCAGGGAGCCTGCCGCCACTTTCTGTGCAGATGCAGGTGCCTGACTCGCGTATAGGTTGGGAAGGGATAGATGGAGAAGGACGTTTCGATCTTGACATCACTGCGAAAAGTGAGGGCGGCAAATTGACTGCTGAGATTCCGGATTTCTGTCTCAGCGTAGATGGGATGAAAGTTTCTTTGAGCGGAACGGCTGATGATTTGCTGGGTAACGACCCTCTATTCAACATTAATAGTGACATACATTTCCTGTTGGACTCTTTGGTGAACTATCTGCCAGATAGTCTTGGAATCACTGTACGTGGTAATTTGGACGGTTCCATCAAAGGGGATTTCCGGCTGTCTCAATTAGATCCGTACAATTTCTCTGAAATTGGCTTGAACGGTACTCTTAAAAGCAACGGAATAAAGGTAAACGTGCCCAAGGATACCCTAGTTGCGTACTTGGGGGAAACAGAAATCAGCCTCGGACCATTCAGCCACGATGAGGATGGGCAAGAGACTGAAAGCGAGCATCATCACCGTCACACTGGCCTCAGTGCGAAAATCGACAGCCTGTTTGCTGAATATGGTTCCACAACATTCATCCGTGGGACTGGCCTGGAGCTATCGGCCCACAATGCCGAAGAGAGTATGGGTGGAGACATTGGACGCCACCCAATCCACGGTCATCTTGACATTTCCTCAATCGGGATGATGGACCTTGATTCATGTTTTGTGGGTGCTCTAAGGTCGGCAAACACTTTTGTGTTGACTCAGAATGTTATCAACCGGCACATTGTTCCGTTCCTGAGCTTGTCCAGTCACAACAACAGAATCGCGGTACGAGAGGGAGTCAACCGTTTTTCTGTCAAGGACGCAAAATTTGCCATCGCGGCTCATCCTAATTCCGTTGAAAGGCAGATTAGACGGAAGCATTTTCTTGACTCACTTCAACGGGAATATCCAAACGTAAAGCGAGATTCACTTTTCAAAGAAGCGTTCCGAAAAAGGGTAGGAGCCAAGTTGCCTGATTTTCTGTCCGAAAAGGATTTTGAAAAAAATGACATCAGGATTCAGCTCGGAGAGTCCCTGGCTGGTTATGTGAAGGATTGGGACATCAGCGGTGAAATCACTGTGGCGGAAGGACTTGTCATCACCCCGTACTTCCCTTTGGAGAACAGAATCACTGGATTCCAAGGTACTATCACTAACAATACCATAGACATTAAGAAACTTTCTCTTAAGGCTGGGACCTCAGACATTTCGGCCAACGGCCACTTGTCCGGAATGAGAAGATTTATGACCTCCGGCAGGGGACGTCTCAATCTTGATCTTGGAATCAACTCCGAAGTCATAGATGTGAACGAGATTCTTCTGGCTCTCAACTCCGGTAAAAGATTCACTCCTCCGGGTCGCAACACGGCACTTACCGGAATTGATGACGATGACTACTTGAACTCTGTCAAGGAACAGGCCTCCTCCGACACAACAATCACATCTACATTGATTGTCCTGCCGTCCAACTTGAACGCTAAAGTAAGCCTACAAGCTAACACAATAAGATATTCTGACTTACTTGCTAGCAAGATGTCCTCAAATCTAGAGATGAAAGAGCGCTGCCTCCAGTTGACAAAGACCATGGCTACGACAAATATGGGCGATGTCTCAATTGAAGGTTTCTATTCTACTAAGACAAAAAAAGATCTCAAGGCTGGATTTGATCTTAGGCTAGACGGAATCACTGCTGAGAGAGTCATACAATTGTTTCCTGCGGTTGATAGCATCGTGCCGATGCTGAAAGCGTTCAAGGGGCTTCTTGATTGCGAAGTAGCAGCGACAACCGAGATCGACACTGCTATGAATATTGTTCTTCCTACATTAAGCGGGGTAGTCAGAGTTGACGGACGAGATTTGTCTTTAGCAGAAAGTGACGAACTTAACAAGCTGCGCAGAACGCTGATGTTCAGAGACAAAGACTCTAGCCACATCGAGTCTATCTCAATTCGTGGAATCATCAAGGACAATCAATTGGAAGTTTTTCCCTTCCTTCTGAACATAGATCGCTACTCAATTGCTGCCAGCGGACTTCAACGTTTCGATCAGAAGTTTAAGTACCATCTTTCCGCTTTGAAATCACCAGTCCCGTTCAAGTTCGGGATAAATCTTGATGGCTCTTTCGATGACTGGCGATGGAAACTTGGCAAGACTAAGTACAAGAGTCGGAACATCCCATTGTTTGACACTCAGGTTGAACGCATGAGGTTAAATCTCGTCAACGCCATCCGGAACATATTCGATAAAGGTGTCGAACAGGCTATCCGGCAAAATCAACTGTCACAAAAAGTTATTGAATCCAAGAAACGGAAGATGGCCTACTCCTCAGCCCTGACCGAGGACCTCTCCACAGAGGAAAAGAAAACCCTTCAGGCTCTAGAAAAGGCTGCGGGCTCGGATTCAAAATAATGATGAAACAAAAATATTATTTGAATATTAACAGATTTCAACTATCTTTGTAGTCCTTTCGGACTCGGAGCGAGGACAGCTTCCAATTGCCCGGACTCCCTGCGGAATCCCTTTCATCATCTAGATTCCCCACCGGAAGGCCTTGCGGGTGTGTTGAAATTGGTAGACAAGCCAGACTTAGGATCTGGTGCGCAAGCGTATGGGTTCGAGTCCCTTCACCCGCACAAGTGGACAGCCTCGTTTGAGGCTGTCCTTTTTTCATTCCCATAACCCACTGAGAATCCATCCAATAAATCGAAAACAGAGTTCCGGTTTCCGGTTCGATAAATGCGGTTTTTCTTGTCCCAAAATATTCCGTTCGGATATTGCAGAGCAAATAAAAACCGAGGGGTAAACAGAGAGCCTTAGGGCTCAGAGTGACAGCTAGGTGCAGACATTACCCTAATAACGTCTGTAATGGCTGCGCACTCTCTCAACCTTGCTGAAACGTACTCGCTTGTAAGCTCGCACTTTGACAAGTCTGATAATCTCCACCTCAATGGCGACTATCACAAAGTGGTTCTTTGCTCCCATAATTCTAAGGATTAACTATAATGTCATAAGTGAGTGAAAGAACAAGAGACCCTTTCGTAGTACCCCCTCGGTAAAACAACAAAAAAGCAAGTGTTCCCTTTAGGGAAAGAACACTTGCTTTTTAACTCACTTAATTCCTTAGAATTATTGCAAATTTAGCCATAATTTTCAAATAATCAAGAAAATCCGACCCAATTTTACGAAATCTGCGTTAATCCACCTCTTCCAACCACTCCACAAACTCCAACACCATCTTGAAATCCTCCACAAAAGTTCGATAATCTTCCACGATTCCGCACACGAAACACCTCCTAATCGACAGATCAAGAGGCTTTTTTTTGTTGAGCGTGGTATTGGTGAACCAAAGCGGCTAAGATTCCTTGCAAAGCATAGCGTTGCTGGTGGCCGCCACAGGGATATTTTCGGTCAGGAGCCCCGTTGCTTGGAGGACATGGCGGCCTACGCGCTTCGCGCGCCCTATCCGGGTAAAGGGCCGCCATGTCCTCCAAGCAATGGGGCCAACGCTAGGTAAAGCAATGTCTAAACGCAACACGTTCAGTATCAACGAGTGGTGGAGAATGTGTTAATTATTAGATAGTTAGTGCTTTGTCTTAAGTGTTAAACCGCTAAAGACTTATGGCTAAACTATTTATTAACAATGATTTACGAATCTCGCTCAGGAAACCCTTCCTGCTTGTGGCTAGACATTGAGCCGCATCATCGACCTCCTATTAGGGAAATGACTAAGAGTTGAGTGGTTGAACGACAATATTGCCGCGAAGTGTCGTCGAACCCCTCCATTTGTCGGTTTTGAACGACATTATAGTCTAAGAATGTCGGCCATTCACTCGGACAGGGTGCGTGAAGCGAAGAGGCTGCTGAGTCACGTGCCGGGTGCGTGAAGTGAAGACGCTATGACATCAAGGAAGTGGTACCTGACGTAACGTAAATCCTTATCTTTTTCAGGAGCTGAAGAGTATCGCGAAGATCTAGGACATCAAAGCCGTGGCGCAAATTCCTGCACAACTTCGCAAGGAAAATAGTTAGGCAGCAGGGCTATAATCTCTGAAATATGGCTAAAGGGGCACAAAATGCCCCTTTTACCATATTATTGGTGGAGCAAAAGCCTTACATTTGTCGCACTGCAGAAGCAGTAATCATAATACAATCAAAATAAATCCATTATCATGAAGAACAAGGACAATTACATCCCGCCATTGTGCGAAGAGAGGGCACTCAATCTCGAAAGTACCGTACTGAACGCCAGCTTTCAGCTGAACGACTTTGAAGACGGAGGAGAAATCTGTTAAACCTAATTTGAAGAGCAATGAAAAAGTTTTTTCTCATCATCGCAGCAGCCCTGACTGCAGCCACATCTTGTCAAAAGAATGACACTATTCTAGCTAGCACCGAGATAAAGTACAACCCGATAGACCTCACACTCACGGCATCCATTAAGGGGGGGGCTGGCACGAAGGTCAGCTACACGGAAGAAAGCAATGTGCTGAAAGCCGCCTGGGAAAAGGACGACCAGATATCTCTCGTAGCACTTGACAGAAGTGGGGATGTCCTCTCCAATGATGTTTTCTCGGCAACGGGCAGCGGATCCTCAACACAGTTCTCCGGCAGTTATTCAAACCCTGACCAAGCCGCCTCCGTAGCCGTCTTCTACCCTGCCCTCACCGAAGGGGAGGGAACCGAATCAACACCTTGGCACTCGAAATTTTACGATTCGAATCAATCTTTCGGTACTTTATACGACCTCAAAAAAAAATAATAATGTTATAAGTTGGGGAAGCGCATCTCAGCTTCAGCCTAAAAATGCAGACCCGTCATTCCTAAAAAATATGGTAGTAATGAGAGGAGAGGTCAGCGACATCACAAGTCTCGTGTCAGGCAAGGCCAGCGCCACTATCAAGAACTGCTGCTATGTGATCAAGATGAATATCAAAATGCCTTCAACTTTCTCAAACGCTCAGCAAATCACGTTAAAAGCCTCAGCTACTATCAGCCACTATGGTTGGACTTATGCTAAATCCAACTTTGGAATACGCAATGGTAATACAGCTAATACTATCTCAATTGGACTCGGAAAGGAGCTTGCAGAAGACACACAAATGGGTACTGGTTTTCCAATTGATGACTCTATCACGGCCTATCTGGTGGGATACACTGCATGTTCGCTTAACCTTACGTCTGGCCAGACACTTACTGTCTCTATTGACAATATGTCTCAATATACAAAAACCAAAACTCTCACTTCCGACATCACCCTTGAACCGGGCAAGATGTACCGCATGAACATCGACATGACGAAGTAGGAGCCGGCACATAATTAATTCGGATATTAGCGGAATGTTCTGAGCAGTCACGATAGCTAGAACATTCCGCTATGAAGTTTTGTGGACTACCGAACAAAGGGGGGAGTCTCGTTTGAGGCTGCCTTTTTTGTTATCAAAAGGTCGCTTCGACAGGCTCAGCGACCCCGGATCCGGTAGTCGGGGGAAACGGGTAGAAATGGAAAAAGGCAGACCGTTGGGTCTGCCTTTATTTCGAAAGAAATTACTGCTCGTCAAGCAACTGGAGGTGCTGAACGTAGATAGCTTTCATCTTCGCAGCTCTTCTCTTTACAGAAGGCTTCTCGAAGTTCTTGCGGGCGCGAAGCTCGCGGATGGCACCGGTCTTCTCGAATTTCCTCTTGAATTTCTTCAGAGCCCTTTCGATGTTCTCGCCTTCCTTGATAGGAACTATGATCATAATGCTGTTACCACCTCCTTTTTTCTAAAACTTGGGAATGATCCGGCAATCTTTTACCGATAAAATTCCAAGCGCTTTCTAAAGCGGGTGCAAAGATAAGAAAAAAATGTTAATTTTGTGTAAACAAAAATGTTATTTCGATGGATAGTCCGTTTTTGTACAACAGATATGTGACTGGTCAGCATTTCATAGGCCGTAAGGAGGATTGCTCGATTTTGACCAACTTGCTGATTCAGAATGAGAATGTCGTGATTTGGGAACCTTTTGGTACCGGCAAGAAGTCTCTTGTTCATCAGGTGTTTACAAAACTTAAAGTCAACGGAGAGTCTCTCACAGTCGGGGAGATGACGGCTTTGGACATACGTCAGGGAGAAGCTTTCGTCAAGAGACTTGGTGCTGCCGTCATCCGTCTGGTGGCTTCGACTCCGGATGAGTACGAGAAGATAGTTACAGGCCATCTTGAAGGGACCCATTGGGTTTTCGACCGCAAGGCTTTCTCGGACATGGACACGATCCTTTCTACAAACTGGGAGCTGGATGACAATGATTTGAAAGCAGTTCTCAGGCTGCCTTACGCTCTTGCCGCGGAGAAAGGAGAAAAGTTGTACATGATAGTTGATGAGTTTCAGAATGTGGATTTGGCTGATGATGGAGAGCACATCTTCAAACTGATGGAAGAAGTGATGGATGAGGTGCGAGCCGAAGGGCTGAGAATCTTCTCTTACATATTCATTGGTTCTCAGGTCAACGCGATGGAGGACATATTCATAAAACGCCATTTCTTCTACCGTAGGGCGACTCGTTTGAAGTTGAGTGGGGTTGAGGAACGTGAAATTGTGGAACATGTGATAAAGGGCTTTTTGGCGAGTGGTAAGGTTGTGGATAGGGACATGATCAGTGGCGCATGCCGGCTGTTTAAGTGCAACTTATTTTACATCAATCACTTCACTTCGGTGTGCGACTCTCTCTCAAAGGGCTACATAATGGAACCTGTGCTGTTGGAGGCACTTTCTGCCGTGATTGCGATCAACCGAGGTCGCTTCATCGCAATGATGAATGATCTGACCACTTTTCAGGTGAGTCTGCTTAAGGCGGTCATTGACGGTTACACGAAATTCAGCACAGCGGAAGTGATTAGGAAATATTCACTCAATTCATCTGCCAATGTGCGTCGTCTGAAGGATGCTCTGATGAAGAAGGAAATCCTTACTTTTGTCGGAGAGGACAGCAAGCCGGTGATTCTTGACCCGCTCTTCGAGTACTGGCTTAGGAACTACTATTTTAGGAAAAATCAATAATTTACGAATATTTTATCTTGCCGCTGGCCGCGTTTGTTCGATGTGTGCAGGCAAGAGGAAATGGAGGATGAAAGATGAACTCAGCTAAAAAGAAGATAGCCGTCTTGACGGGTGCTGGAGTGAGTGCCGAGAGCGGGCTCAGTACATTCAGGGGCAACAACGGTCTTTGGGGTGAATATGATCCCGAAGAGGTTGCGTCCATCCAAGGGTGGTACCGCAATAGGGCACTGGTTTTGGATTTCTACAATGGATTGCGTAAGAGGCTAAGTGAGGTGAAGCCTAATGCTGCACACTATGCCATCGCTGAACTAGAGAAGGAATATTCCGTGACTGTCATTACGCAGAACGTTGACAATCTGCACGAAAGGGCCGGAAGCACGAGGGTGTTGCACCTTCATGGCGAGGCTACTAAAGTTCGTCCGGAGGAAGGTGAATATGATCGTACATATTCAGAAAAAGAAGTGATTGACATTGGCTACGAAGAGGTTCATCTAGGGGATAAGGCTCCGAACGGGAGTCAGTTGCGTCCGCACATCGTCTTTTTTGGTGAAGCTGTGCCGAACATCGAAAAGGCCATTGACATAGTTTCCGAGGCGGATTTGATGCTGATAGTCGGTACTTCTCTTAATGTCTATCCAGCCGCAGGGCTCTACCGCTACGCTCCGAACGAAGCCCCAATCTACCTTATCGATCCAGAAGATGTGGCCATTCATGATCCTCGCATCACCCACATCCGCGAGGTTGCCACAAAAGGCATGAAAACGTTCTGTGAACTGCTTGAAAAGGCGTTTTAAGTTATTTTTAACCCCGGTGTTAACCACCGCTAATTGAGAATTATCTCATAATTATAGTGTGGCTGCTAATTTTGCGCAAAAAAATAGCCGCATTATGACATCACTACTTTCTTCTTTACTTTTAGCTTTGACTGTTTTCACCCATCCTTTCGCTCCATCGGAAGGGTTTGTGAACCGTCTTGAAAAAGAGCACAGACAGGAGATTTGCCTTAACGGGCACTGGCAATTCCAGGCAATGCCTGTACCTGATGGTTGGGAATATGGAAAAGGTAATCCTCCAGAACTGGCCATGCCGTCACCGGAAGGGTGGGACAAGACCTTGATAAGAATCCCTTCCCCTTGGAATGCTAACAGTTTCGCCAAGCACAATCTAGAGGGACCTGACCACAGGGACTTTCCGTCCTACCCTCAGTCTTGGGACAATGTCCGGATGGCTTGGATGCGAAAGACTGTGACTGTGCCTCAGGACTGGAGCGGACAGAGGCTGATTCTTCATTTTGAGGCAGTTGCTGGATTTGCTGAGGTTTATGTGAACGGACACAAGGTAGCTGAAAACTTCGACAATTTTCTATCTTTTGAGGCCGACATCACAGATTATCTCGTCCCCGGAAAAGAGGCGGAAATTCTTGTCGGAGTCCGCAGTCTCAGTCTCTTTGACGACAACTCCACGATCGGAAGGAGGGTGATTCCGGCTGGCTCAATGTGGGGCACTCACATCAGCGGCATTTGGCAGGATGTCTATCTGATGGCTCTGCCACAGGTACGTGTGGCAGATGTGTTCGTCAAGCCATTAGTCTCTAAGAAAACTCTTGAAGTTGAGGTGATATTGAGAAACGACTCCCGCAAAGATGTGAAAGTCAGCGTGGGAGGTGATGTGAAGGAGTGGGTCAACATGGCGGCCAAAGATGTTATTGGTGCGCCCGTCCCGGAATGGAAGCTCGGACAGCAGACGATGACGGTCGCCCCAGTTCAGGTGATGGTTCCTGCTGGGGGAAAGTCTGTCGTGACCCTTTCAGCTCCTGTAGAGGACGGAACATTGGACTTCTGGAGTCCGGAGCATCCTTCACTCTACGCTCTTCTTCTGAACGTCAAGTCTGGAAAGAAAGAGATTGACCTTAAGTACGAGCGTTTTGGCTGGAGAGAATGGACTCTTGTCGGGGACAAGCAATGCCTGAATGGGAAACCATACCCGCTCAGAGGAGACTCGTGGCACTTTATGGGGATTCCTCAGATGACAAGACGTTACGCATGGGCTTGGTACACAGCGATAAAGGACATGAACGCCAACGCTGTGCGTCTGCATGCTCAAGTCTATCCTAGGTTTTACATGGACCTTGCGGACGAGATGGGAATATGCGTGCTTGACGAGACCGCGAACTGGGCCAGTGATGGAGGCCCGAAGCTTGACTCGGACAAATTCTGGGAGGCCTCCAAGGATCATCTCAGAAGGTTTGTCTTGAGGGACAGGAATCATCCCGGTGTCTTTGGCTGGAGCATCAGCAATGAGAACAAGCCTGTCATCCTCTATGTTCACAAACGTCCGGATCTGATGCCAGGTCAGGTTCAGGCATGGAAGGACTGGAAAGAGATCGTGATGGAGACAGATCCGACTCGTCCGTGGATTTCATCCGATGGAGAGGACGATGGTGAGGGGATCCTGCCGGTCACAGTTGGACACTATGGCGATGCTTCATCGTTGGAACATTGGAAATCAATCGGAAAGCCTTGGGGAATAGGCGAGCATAGCATGGCGTATTACGGAACTCCTAAAGAGGTGTCGAAGTACAACGGAGCCAGAGCTTTTGAGTCTGCCGAGGGCAGAATGGAGGGGCTGGCTAATGAGTGTTGGCATCTGCTTGCGGACCAGCGTAGGGCAGGGGCTTCATATTCAACGGTTTTCAACATGGCATGGTACGCCTTGAAACCGCTTTCTTTGGGTAAGAAAGACTTGACCACGGTCCCTTCCTTGGAAGAAGACGGAATATTCTTCGGGGAATATGTCGAAGGAGTGCCGGGTGTTCAGCCTGAGAGACTAGGGCCATATTCCACGACATTTAACCCTGGATATGATCCCGCACTGCCGCTGTACGAGCCTTGGCCACTGTTCGATGCGATGAGAGCTGCCAACGCTCCGGACGGACCAGCATGGTCCCCATGGGAGAATGTGCTCAAGACAGAGGGCACGGAGACCTCCCCTGCCCTTGAATATGAAAGGGTACTCTTCGTTGGTCGTCCAGACTCTGAACTAAGGAAAACTCTTGATGCTCAGGGTGTAAGATTCTCTGAAAGCTCAGTGAAAAAGGCTGCGAAAAAGCCGGTCCGCACTATCGTGATAGTGGATGCGTCCGAGGCTCAGAGTTTTACTCCTCAAGCAGGTGCGGATGTGTGGCTGTGTGGTCTGACTCCTGATTTCGGGCAGTTGGACTGTGTGGAGATGGTGCCGTTCAGACGATCCTCGTATGTCCCTGAAAACAGGTCGTGGACGCGTGGTATGACGGCTAAGGATTTCTATTTCTGTGAGTCTCAAAATCAAGATGCAAGTGCTTGGAGCCTTTCTGGAAAGGCTGTTGATGAAGGTGAAGTTCTGCTTCGGGCTTGCCGTGCTGATTGGCGCAAATGGAACCGTCGGGCGGAAGACATGAAGACAGCTGCCTTGCTTAGAAGCGAAAGAGAGGCTCCGAAGGCGGATGCGGTCTTTGTCAAGTACGGCAATCTGTACATCAGCACGTTGAAGGATTTTGCCTCGTCACCGGAAGGGGTCGCGGCCTTGTCAAAGATGCTTGACAACGCTGGGATTCCACGTGAAGGGAGCACTGTTTCCAAAGAAGGAAGGTTCAATGAGGGAGAACTGCCTGGATTGCTTACCAAACCAGTGAAATAATTAATAATCAGCCATAATGAAACACAAAAATCTGATAACAATCGCGCTGGCGCTTCTTGCTAGCGCCCCCACCTTTTCCTTCGCCAAGGAAAAGGTTAAGGAACCGGTGGATTATGTCAATCCTTACATCGGCAACATCAGCCACCTTCTGGTTCCGACATTCCCTACAATTCAGCTCCCGAACTCGATGCTGAGGGTTTACCCTGTAAGAGCCGATTACACATCGGAACTGCTTGAAGGACTCCCGGTTTTGGTTACAAACCACCGTGAGCGCTCTGCATTCAGGCTTTCTGTAACGCAAGGTGATGAACTCAAGCCTGTGATTCCGATGACTTATGACAATGAACACCTGACACCATATTCATTCGATGTTGATGTTGCTGACGGAGCCGCTGGGGTTCGTTTTGCCGTGGCCGAGCATTCGGCTGCCTACCGGATTCGTTTCAATCAGGCAGGTCCAGTCACTGTGCTGCTGACTTCGATAAATGGCAGCGTGAAAGTTGAGGGCAGCACTGTGTCCGCTAGCCAGAAACTTGACGAGAGGACAACGGTTTATGTTTATATGATTTTTGACATGGCTCCTCAATCCGAGGGCATTTTGGCCGATGGCAAGATAGGCGGTCAGGTTTCTGCTGAAGGACGGATGGTCTGTGGGGCGTTGAAATTCGCGTCAGAGACGGTCAGCATACGCTATGGAGTTTCGTTCATCAGTATTGAGCAGGCTAAGGCCAATCTCGAAGGAGAAATAAAAGATTTCAATGTCGATGCAGTGGCCTCAAGGGGGCGCAAGATTTGGAACGAGGCTCTGTCCAAGATAAAAATTAAAGGTGGCAGCGAGGATGACAAGACTGTCTTCTACACCTCCTACTACAGAACTTTCGAACGTCCAATTTGCATGAGCGAAGGTGGGCGCTACTGGAGTGCTTTCGATGGTAAAGTCCATGATGACAACGGAACTCCGTTCTACACAGATGATTGGATTTGGGACACTTATCGTGCGGCACATCCGTTGAGGACTCTTGTGGACATGACGAAAGAAGAGGACATCCTGGCATCGTACCTCAGAATGGCAGAGCAGATGGGGAACATGTGGATGCCGACATTCCCTGAGGTCAACGGGGATTCAAGGCGCATGAACAGCAACCATGCCATCCCTACCTTTGCTGACGCGATTGCGAAAGGATTGAATGTGGACAAAGAAAAAGCTTTTGAGGCTAGCTATAAGGGCCTCAAAGAGAAGACTTTGGCTCCGTGGTGCGGTAACGCTGCTGGATGGATTGATGAGTTTTACTGGAAAAACGGCTACGTCCCGGCCTTGAAAGAAGGTGAGAAGGAGACCGATCCGAATGTGCACCGTTTTGAGAAAAGGCAGCCAGTGGCAGTCTCCCTCGGAACCGCCTACGACTGTTGGTGCATCAGCAAAATCGCGGAGTCGATTGGTCGGAAAGAGGACGCAGAATATTTCCTTGAGCAGTCGCTTAATTACCGTAAACTGTTCAATGACAAGACATCATTCTTCCATCCAAAGGACAAGGATGGGAATTGGATCGAGCCATTGGACTATGACTTCCCTGGCGGAATGGGGGCGAGGGAGTATTACGATGAGAACAATGCCTGGGTTTATCGCTGGGATGTCCAGCATAATATTCCTGACCTCATTGCTCTGATGGGTGGCTCTGAGAAATTCATCGCCAATTTGGATTACACCTTCACAAAACCTCTCGGAAGGTCCAAATTCGAGTTTTTCGCCAAGTTGCCAGACCATACCGGCAATGTTGGACAGTTCTCCATGGCAAATGAGCCGTCCTTGCATATTCCTTACCTTTACAACTATGCAGGAGCACCATGGAAGACTCAGAAGAGGATTCGTCAGATGCTTCGTACATGGTTCCGCAATGATCTGATGGGTGTCCCAGGTGACGAGGACGGTGGTGGCCTGACATCATTCGTGGTGTTCTCTTCCGTTGGCCTTTATCCGGTGACTCCGGGAGATCCTGTCTATACAATCGGAAGCCCTTTGTTTGAAGAGTCAGAGTTGAAGCTCTCCAACGGAAAGACATTCAAGGTGATAGCGCACAATGTCTCGGATGACAACAAATATATTCAGAGTGCCACTTTGAACGGCAAACCGTTGAACACGCCTTGGCTCTCACACGAGATCGTGATGAATGGCGGTACTCTTGTCTTGGAAATGAACAACTTACCTAATAAAGAATGGGGAAGGTAATATGAGAAAAAACATTATCGCAGGAATATGCCTGCTGGTCAGCTGTGTCACGTCTTTTGGTCAGAAGGAGAAGTACTGGAATCCGAATCTTCCGATTGACGAAAGGGTGGAGGACCTTGTGGGAAGGATGACTCTGGACGAGAAAATCGGCCAGATGATGAACAATGCTCCCGCAATCGACAGGCTTGGGATTCCTGCCTACAACTGGTGGAATGAGTGCCTTCACGGGGTGGCCCGAAGTCCTTACAACACGACATCCTTCCCTCAGGCCATAGCTATGGCCGCGACCTGGGACCGTGACGCCATCAACTTGATGGGTGAATATGCTTCCGATGAGGGCAGGGCGATATTCAATGATTCCAAGCGTCTGGGTAAGCCGGGAATATTCAAAGGCCTGACTTACTGGAGCCCTAACATCAACATATTCAGGGACCCTCGTTGGGGACGTGGTCAGGAAACTTATGGTGAGGATCCGTATCTGACGGGAGAGATGGGAACTGCCTTCGTTAGAGGAATCCAAGGGGATGATCCGCGTTATCTGAAAGCTTCCGCTTGCGCTAAGCACTACGCTGTTCATAGTGGCCCGGAGTGGAACCGTCACACGTTCAACGCTCAGGTTAGCAATCAAGATTTGTGGGACACCTATCTCCCCGCGTTCAAAAAGCTTGTGACAGAGGCTGGTGTCACTGGAGTGATGTGTGCCTACAACGCTTTTCTTGGGCAGGCATGCTGCGGTAATGATGTCTTGATGATGGATATTCTTAAAAATCAATGGCATTTCTCAGGCTACGTCACTTCTGACTGCGGAGCCATTGATGATTTCTACAAGACTCATAAACTCTTTGATGATGCTGCTTCATCATCCGCTGATGCCGTGCTCCATGGAACGGACTGCGAATGTGGCGGATCATATTCGGCTCTAAGCCAAGCGGTTGCTGAAGGGCTAATCTCCGAGGAACAAATTGACGAGTCTCTTAAGCGGTTGTTCAGAATCCGTTTCAGGCTCGGAATGTTCGACCCGGATGAGAAGAATCCATATTCAAAGATTCCTATTTCTGTCTTGGAAAGCCCTGAGCATAAAGCTCATGCCTTGAAGATGGCGCGTGAGTCGATGGTCCTTTTGAAAAATGATGGCATCCTTCCGATTGACAGGAACAAGGTGAAGAAGGTTGCCCTAGTTGGGCCTAATGCTGATGAATGGAAGGTGTTCCTCGCCAATTATTATGGCTATCCTTCTCAGAAAACAACTCTACATCAGGCTCTTAAGAACAAATTGGGCGATGATGTGGAATTGATCTACAAGAAAGGTGTCAACCTGGTGGATGACTATGTGTTTACCTCGCATGATGATGATAAACTGTTCAAGATTAACGGGAAACCTGGATTTAAGGCCGAGTATTGGACTAACATGAGGCGCGAGGGTGCCCCTGTCCTGACGCGCGTGGAATCGCGTCCTGATCATTGCTGGGGAGACGGTCAGGACATCGCCCCTGGAGTTGTGGCGACTAGGATGTCCGCTGTGTGGAAGACGACATTCAAGCCGCGCGAAAGCGGACGTGTCTGCTTTGAACTTAGGGCTGACGACTGGGCGGAACTCTTGATAGACGGCAAGGCTCCAGAAAAAGTTGGACTTGTCAATAAATATTATCAGCTTGACGCTGTGAAGGGAAAATCTTACGAGATTGAGATTCATTACACCCAAGGTTCAGATAACGCTGAGATTCTTTTCGATTTTGGCTCTTTGGAGCATGCTGATTATGCTCGTACCGCTGACGAAGTAAAAGATGCTGACCTCATCCTATTCGCTGGAGGAATCTCCTCTATGGTAGAGGGAGAGCAAATGCCTGTGGAAATCGAAGGGTTCCGTGGCGGAGACCGGACCACAATCGAGCTCCCGAAAGTCCAGAAAAACATGCTAAAAGCCCTTAAGGACACAGGTAAACCAGTGATTTTCGTGATGATGACTGGAAGTGCGATAGGACTTGAGTGGGAGAACTCTAATCTGAATGCAATCCTCAACGCATGGTACGGAGGGCAGGCAGGTGGCCAGGCAATCTGTGACATCTTGTTCGGAGACTACAATCCATCTGGAAAACTGCCTTTGACATTCTACAGAAGCGTTGAAGACATCCCTGACTATCAGAACTATAGCATGCAGGACAGAACCTATCGCTATTTCCGTGGCACTCCTGTCTATCCTTTCGGCTACGGCTTGAGTTACACCTCGTTCGGGTACTCGAATCTTAGAATCAATGTTGATGCTGAGGGTAGGCTGCACGTTACGGCTGTCGTGACCAACAAGGGACAGATGGATGGCGATGAAGTCGTTCAGATGTATGTTTCCAACAAACGTAATTTCGTCACCCCGCTTCGTTCCCTTAAAGGTTTCGAAAGAATATTCCTTAAGGCGGGGGAGTCCCATGAGGTCGAGTTTGTACTCACAAAGGAAGATTTGACTTTGACTGGTTCTACCGGGGAGACCATTCCGATGAAGGGTAAGGTCGAAATCTCTGTCGGTGGCTGCCAAGGTAGCCAAACCGTCATCCCGTCAACCACAGAAGCTATTACTGAATCAATTAATATCTACTAACTAAATGAAGATGAAACGTTTGATAATAATTTTCTGCGTGGCTTTCTTTGGCGCGTCCTCGTACGCTCAACAGGTCGCGACAATAACCACACCAGACAGCACCTACACCATCCCGATGAATGGTGACATGCCTGCGAATCCTTTCATCAGGCACATGTACACTGCCGATCCCTCCGCGAGAGTTTGGAAGGACGGTCGTCTGTACATCTATGCCTCGCATGACATCGCACCTCCTCGCGGATGCGACCTGATGGACAAGTATCATGTGTTCTCGACAGATGACATGGTGAACTGGGCTGATCATGGTGAGATTCTCTGTGCTGATGACGTGCCTTGGGGACGTAAGGAAGGTGGTTTCATGTGGGCTCCAGACTGTGCCTATAGGAACGGCAAGTACTATTTCTACTTCCCTCATCCTTCTGAAACGATCACCGATCACAGTTGGAGGATAGGAGTCGCTGTGAGCCGTCATCCTGACAGGGGATTCAAGGTGAAAGGATGGATAAAGGATGTTCCTCCTTACATCGATCCTTGCGTGTTTGTGGATGATGATGGTCAGGCCTATCTTTACAATGGCGGAAGTGGGCATTGCTTCGGAGGAAAACTGAAGAAAAACATGATGGAGCTTGATGGCCCGATGACTGAGATGCAGGGCCTTGAGGATTTCCATGAAGGAACCTGGGTTCATAAGTACAACGGTAAGTACTATCTGGTTTATCCAGATAATTACATTGAGAATGGAGTCCAGTACAACAGAATGCATTACGCGATGAGCGACAGCCCGCTTGGACCTTGGGACCACAAGGGAATATTCCTTGACCGTACCGATTGTGACACGATGCACGGAAGCGTTGCTTGCTACAAAGGCCAGTGGTACGTGTTCTACCACAACTGCGCTCTTTCGCATCGTGGCAACCTTCGCAGTATCTGTGTGGACAAGCTCTACTACAACGAAGACGGAACCATCCGTAAAGTGGAGCAAAGGGATCATTGCGATGTTCCACGCAAATAATCGGAGTGTGTGTGAAAATTAAAAAAGCATTAAAATGACAATTAATCCAAATATTAAGTCTCATTTCGTTCGTTTTTTAACCCACTTCAATTTACTTAGCGGTGTCATTCGATGAATGTGAACGAATGATGACAGACCATTGATTTTTTATATTTTTAATAACACTTTATTTTATCATCATTATGAATAAACACTTTTTCAGGGTGCTTGCAATCAGTGCTATCACACTGTGCCCTGTGCTCGCGGTCTCTTGCGGAGACGACAACAGCGATCTTGAAACAAGAGTTACAGTGCTTGAAGGTATGATCCGCTCCTTAGAGGAGGATCTTCAGAAAGCTATCGTGACAGGATCCACAATTCTAAGCTCTTCTCAGGATGCTAATGGTGTCTGGACTTTGAGTCTTAGCGATGGAAAAACAATCACAATCAACCCTTCTACGGGTGGTGGAGCTGACATTACCGTCGAGCAAAGAGATTCTGAGGTTGTAATTAAGGTTGGAGACAAAGAATATGTCCTCCCACTCGGTGGTGGAAGCTATACTATGGTCTATTGCCCAGAATATTCAGATAACAATGTCCTGATGAATGCTAATGGTTCCGCCAATGTTGCTTTCCTTGTGACTCCGGGCATCTCTGCTGACGAATTAGCATCGGCAAAGTTCACCGTAGCTGACGCCAGAGAGCTTAAGACGCGTTCTGATGCAGGCTTGTTCGAGGTTAACGGTGCCACTATTGAGGATGGCCGAGTGGTGCTCAACCTTGGCATCGCTGATGAGAAGGCTTCCGGCAAGACTTTTACAGTTGCTGTCAAGATGAGCGTCAAGAATGCTGAGATCAGCTCTAATTATTTCACACTTATTGTACCTGAGGGGATCACTCTCAATGAGGATCTTTCTGGCTGCAAGTTCGTTGACGCTGTTAACCCTCAGCTTCAGGAGGATGGTTCATGGAACATTACTCTTTCCGGAGATTTTGACTTCCTTGGTGAGTTCGACTTGAATAACCTGTTCGCAGAAAAGCCTGCCGGTGCTGCTAAGTTCGGTCTTGCTGCTGCCCAGACTGGTACCGCTGCTGAGAAACTGGCTTGGATTCGGTCTTGCCTTAGCGACAGCAAGTGGAAGTGCGCAAGCAGGCCAGGTGCTGCTTTCCCAGAAGGGATCCTCTTTACTCTTAAGGTAGATAACGCGACAAGGTGCAAGTTCCGTGTGATTGTGAACGACCCTCTCGCAAACGTTGATTGGAAGAAGAGCACTCTCAGTCCTAACGGACAGCATTTCGAGTATGGCCCGGTTGTTCCTGCTGGAGCAAGCCTTTCATTCGACTTCCAGAAGATGTTCGGTGACTATGAGAACTTTGATCCGGATGTCAAAGGTGAAAAGTACTTTGGACATGGCGATGCCGTAAAATTCTGCGAGGCTTGGTGTGGTTATTCCGTGACCCTTGACGGAGAGGATGTTGTCTTTGTTGAGGATGGTTACCTCAAGGCCGGAGACGCGGGCAAGAAGTTCTGCAAATTCTCAAAGGGCATCTATTGGGTTCCTGGACAGACTTCCATCGCTGCCAGCCAACGCCAGAACTGGACCATGACAGATGATGAGAAGAAAGCTTTCGCAGGTTCAGAATGCAATGGAGAGATCATCGGAGGTTGGGACGGAATCTCTGGAGAAGACATGGCTGCCTATGGTATCAGTGTTTCCGAAGATGGTAAGATAGTCTTTACTGACAAGTACCAGGGCCATGCCTGCCGTGTTGCTATGGGACCTAAGTTCCAGTACGACTATGGTGAGGTAGAGATCGGCAATTACTGGACAGCATTCGTGTGGTTCAACCGTCGTGTTTGTCCTGAAGGGCTCAAAGATCCGGCTTCAAGGTAATAATCTTGTACAGAATATTCTATGAAATTTAGATTTTCAATATTAATAGTGGTTCTGATGATGGTCCTCCCGTTGTCAGCCTATGCCCAGCAACGTTTGGTGCAGGGTGTGGTTCTGGACAACCTGGGAGAACCCCTCATCGGAGCGGGAGTCGTGGTGCAGGGAACCCATACGGGCGCTACCACTGACGTGGATGGAAAGTTTTTCCTCCAGGCTTCTCCTAAGGACAAGCTGGTCGTGAGCTTTCTAGGCTTCCAGGATGTCATCGTTGAGGCGACTTCGACTAATTTGAGGGTCGTGCTTCAGCCTGACTCGAATTTCATCGAAGAGACTATTGTAGTTGGTTACGGTGCTAGAAAGAAGGCTACCGTCACTGGTGCCATCTCAGCAGTGAACAACAAAGAGATTGCTGTCACCAAGAACGAAAACGTTGTGAACATGCTTTCTGGTAAGATTCCAGGTGTGAGAATCACCCAGAACTCATCCCAGCCAGGCGAGTTCAACAACAACATCGACATCCGAGGTATGGGAACACCGCTCATCATCGTTGATGGTATTCCACGTGATCAAGCTTATTTCTCACGTATGGACTCCAACGAAATTGACAATGTTTCCGTCCTTAAGGATGCGTCTGCTGCCATTTATGGTGTGCGTGCTGCCAACGGTGTCATTCTCGTGACCACAAAACATGGTTCTTCAGCGACAAACGGTAAGTTTGACATTACTTTCAGTGGTAACTACGGATGGCAGAGATTCCTTTACCTTCCTTCCACTGCTGACGCTGCGACCCACATGCTCATCATCAACGAGAAGCAGGCCAACGGATTTAACAGCAACTACCCAATCAGGGCAACGCCTAAATACACTTGGGATGAGATCCTTGCATATTCCTCTGGTGAGAAACAGGGTACAAACTGGACAGCGGAACTGTTCGATGATGTTTCTCCGCAGTCTCAGTACAACATGAGTGTGAACGGAACCTCTGACAAGATTGACTACTTCTTCAATGTGGGTTACATGGAGCAGATGGGCTCGTACAAGAGTCACTCCCTCAACTACAACAGATGGAATTTCCGTAGCACCGTCGATGCAAGAATCACCAAGAGGCTTCGCTCTACGATTCAGCTCAGTGGCTATGCCGATGAGAAGAATCAGCCTAACACAACCATTTGGGCTGTCTATAAGAAGGCTTGGACCTACAGGCCTACTTCCCAGGCATGGATCAACGGTGATCACGAGCTTCCCGCTTATGACTCTGAAATGCTTGAGTCTGAGAATCCAGTGGCAGCGACCGACAGCAGGTTCGCAGGATACCGAAAGGAGAAGCGCTATAACTTCAACGGTAACATGTCTCTCACTTATGACATCCCAGGCGTTGATGGTCTGAACGCCAAAGCTTTCTACAGCTACGACTACTACACCACCGACAATTCTGAATATCTCCGTACCTACAATCTGTACGACCTTGACAGTGATGGAAATCTCCAGCAGTTTGTAAGAAACAGCCCTGGTACTGTCCAAAGAAGCACAAATCCGAATTTCGGAACAGTGATGCAGTTGTCTCTCAACTACAGCCATAAATTCCTTGACACCCACAACGTCAGTGCTATGGTCCTTTACGAGGAACAGTACAACAAGTGGGACAATTTCTACGCGAAAAGAGAGATGTTCCTTGACAGTGAATATCTTTTCGCAGGCGAAGATGAGAATCAGGTCGGTTCAATGGACGGACTCGGTGACATCAGCCGCCGTGCATGGATCGGACGCCTCAGCTATGACTACAAAGGCAAGTACATCATCGATTTCGCTGCCCGTTACGATGCTTCGTCTAGATTCCCGAAAGCTAACCGTTGGGGACTCTTCCCTTCTGTTTCAGCTGCATGGCGTCTGAGTGAGGAGCCGTTTATCAAGAATAATCTTACTTGGGTTAACAATTTCAAGATTAGAGGTTCTTGGGGACGTCTTGGAGACGATGCAAGCGCAGGTACCTATCCTCCGACAGTCGTTGGCTACAACATTGAAAAGAACAGACTCGGTTGGTACTACGATTCTTCTCTCATGGTCGGAGTGTCTCCAACATCTATTCCTAATCCGAACCTGACATGGTACACGTCTGACACCTACAACCTTGGTGTTGATTTGGATTTGTGGAATCAGAAATTGGGCGCTACATTCGAGGTGTTTGAGCGTCGCCGTCACGGCCTTTTGGCCACATCATCAGTCGTTCTCCCTGGAATTGTAGGCGCTTCTATGCCTCAGGAGAACCTCGAAAGTGACATGACTTTCGGTTGGGAAATCCAGCTTACTCACCGCAACAAGATCGGTGATGTGAACTACTGGGCTTCGGCTCAGCTCTCCGCTACAAAGAATCGTTGGATTTACCATCTTGATTCTCAGGCTGGGAACTCTATGGAGAATTGGTACAGAGGAGCAGTCTCAGGACGTAACAAGGACATCTGGTTCTCTATTGAGGAAGGAGGCCGTTTCGAGAACTACGAGCAGATCCAGAATCACGGAACCACAGGAACCAACTATGGCCAAGGAACCCTTCCTGGTGACTATTGGTACAAAGACTGGAATGGTGACGGAATCGTTGACGGCAACGACAACCATCCTGTAGCAACTTACAATATGCCAGTATTTAACTATGGTATCACTCTCGGTGCTCAGTGGAAAGGCATTGACGTCTCCGCAAACTTCGCAGGTGCGGCTGGTATCTACAACCTTTATGATGAGGTGTTTACTGAGGTCGGCCCATTCAACGGAGGAGCAGTGCTTGACATCTACAAGGATCGTTGGCACACCGTAAATGTCGATGATGATCCTTGGAATCCTAACACAGAGTGGGTTAAAGGGTACTATCCGGCCACAAGCCATAGCTTCAAGGAAGGTACAACTGGTATCAAAAACACATCCTACATGCGTCTTAAGACTCTTGAGGTTGGTTATACTCTCCCAGAAAGGCTTCTTAAGGCTTTCAAGGTTAAGGATGCCCGAATCTATTTCAGTGGCTATAACCTCTTGACTTTCTGTGGAATGAAGGACATCGATCCGGAGCGTCCAGGAGCGTCCGGTGGAGTAGGTGGTAATGTTGCGTTCTATAACTATCCGGTCAACAAAACCTACAACATCGGTGCGACACTTAAGTTCTAAACAGTTAAAGGATTATGAAAGCATACAAATTCATTCTTTGCGTAGCTGTGGTAGCGATTGCTGCTGTTTCATGTAACGACATGGATCTTGAACCTAAGGGTATCATCGATGAGGGTACTCTGTTCAAGTCGGACTACGGTATCAAGAAATATTTCGCTGGTATCTACAATGAGCTCCCTATCGAGGACTTCAACTATAAAGCCTCGGATGATGAGAAAGGATATTCAGTGTCAAATGCCGCTGGCTCCCACAACGGAAACGTTTGGCAGGCTCAGAAGGGTTCAGGTTCAGTGCTTTGCGCTGAGGCTACCGGACGTGGTAACGGAGACATGTCTGGCGCTTGGGGCTATTGGCCTTATGGTGACATCCGTCTCATCAACAACTTTATCCAGAATTTCCCTGACTACAAAGACAACTTTACTGAGCAGGCTTACAATGAGCACCTTGGAGAGGCGTATTTCCTTAGGGCTTTCTTCTACTTCGGAATGGTGAAGCGTTATGGTGGAGTTCCTCTCGTCAAAGAGGTTCTTGATCCTACAGCGGAACTTGAGTCACTCAGACTTCCTAGAAGCACGGAATATGACTGCTGGAAGTTCATCCATGACGATCTTGAGTTTGCTATGGAGAACATGACAGCTGACAAGTCTGTCCCAGGACGTGCAAACAGGTACGCAGCTGCTGCCTTGATGTCAAAAGCCATGCTTTATGCCGGTAGTGTTGCGAAGTACAACCAGTACACTGGAGTGACTGGCAAGGCTACAGAGGCCGGACTCATGGGAATGGTTCCATCTGTGGCAGCTGAGTTCTTCAAGTACGCTTATGATGCTTGTAAATTCATCAAGGACGGTGGCTACACTCTTCACGATGGTAGTGACAAGGTAGCTGCCTACAAGCAGACTTTTGTTGAGCTCTGTTCCGACGAGGACATATTCGTAAAGATTTATGGTCCTAAGGCTACTACCGGTTGGAACATGTCACTTTTCCACTGCTGGGACACTATGGTTCTTCCAAAGGGAACCAACATGGCTAATGATGTTGGCGCTGCCCTTCATCCAGTGTGGGATCTTGTAGGCCTTTACGAGACTCCTGCCGTTGTGGACGAGAATGGCAATCCAGTTCGTTTCAACGAGCTTAAAGACTTCTGGGACAATGATGTGATGGAGCCACGCTGCAAGGCTAACTTCTTCTTCTCTGGAATGACAGAGCCGGTGTCCAAGACTGTTCTTGACATTCAGGCTGGAGTTTACACTTCCTATCCTGGTACAGCCAAGGACGGATGCCCTGACACTAATGTCGAGACTGACTACACTCAGAAATACCGCATCAGAGGCAGCCAGCCGGGTACTGTGCAGAAAGTCGGTGATTATGGCGATGTCAAGATCAACGGAGCCAACGGTTACGCTACAGGTACTGGAGATGAAGGCTACAGCACCACAGGTGTTTTCATTCAGAAATATGTTGACTACAACATAGATCCTGCCCTTCGTGTACTCTTTGGCAGCACGCAGCCTTGGAAGGTTTTCCGTTACGGTGAAATCCTCTGCAACTGGGCTGAGGCTGCTTATGAGCTTGGCCTTGAGACAGGTGACGAGAATCTCAAGAAAGAGGCTTTCGAGCATGTCAATGAGATTAGAAACAGGGCCGGTGCTCATCCTCATGAGATGGTAGCTTCTCCCGCTGACATCGGAGAGGAACTTTACGGATTTCCGCTTGATGAGAATCTCAAGTACATCCGCGATGAGCGCAAGAGGGAACTCTGCTTCGAGAATCAGGGTGAGTTTGACCAGCGTCGTTGGAGAATATCCCATGCCATTTACAACAACTACTATCCAAAGGTGCTCTTCGGGTACAAGGTTCTTGATGAGAACAAGTACATTTTCCTCAATGAGACAGAGGTGTTCGGTAGGAGTCTTACCTACGACAAGATCCGTTACTACGAGAACATCCCTGGCGGAGAGATTAACAAGAATCCTAATCTTGTTCGTAACGATGGTTATTAGTAGATAGTTGAACTTCAATAAGAACAGAACAAAAATGAAGAATATTAACATTTCAAGGATTCTGATTGTGCTACTTCTCGGCATTGCAGCTGTGTCTTGCATGAAGATTGACAACTTCGATGCTCCTTCTGCAAAAATCAACGGCAGGATCATCGACAAGACCACCGGGCAGAACATGTTGGTTGATCAAGGCGACACTCACATCCGCATTTGGGAGAAGAGCTACAGCACAAATCCTACTCCGCAAGGGTTGGCTGTCAAGATGGACGGAACCTATAACAACACAAGGTTGTTTTCAGGTACTTATGACATGCTTCCTTACGATGGAGCCTACTGGCCTTGTGACACGACCTTCAATGTGAAGATCGGCAAGAAGGGCACGACAGTGGATTTCGAGGTTGTTCCTTATCTCCATGTAGTTGACTTTAAAACTGAACTTGATGGGCTGAATCTTACTCTCAGCTGCCGACTTCAAGCACCTGTGACAGAGAATCTCCCTCAGGTAGTGGAAATTCGTCCGTTCCTCAGTCTCAATCAGTTCTGTGGTGCTGCCAACCACATTGACTATTACTACACCGACAACTACAAAATAGGTATCCGCAAACTTTGGAATAAGTTGGGCGATGCTTCGGGTGAAGGTTTCGAGACCTATTCGGTCACTCTTCCGGTCAAGGCTGGCTACACTTATTGGTGCCGTATGGGTGTTCAGGTCAACAACACCTTCAAAAACTGGAATTATTCCGAAATTATCAAGGTCGAAATACCTAAGCAATAGCTGAATCATTTCTATGAAGCGAACAAGTATTTTGATTTCATCGTTTCTGGTTGCGATAACTTTCTCCTGCAAAAAGGAGGAGGTTATCCCAGAACCAGTAGTAAAACCAGATCCGCCTACTCCAGAAAAGACTTACAATGATCTGGGCTTCACTCCTCACAAGGATGGTGAACCGTATGACACTTATGAGGGTCTTGTCATGGCCGGCTACCAAGGATGGTTTGGTGCGCCAGGAGACGGATGCAGCCACTCGAAGCATGAGAACACAAAGTGGTACCACTACCGTGAGAATGATGTTTTCAAGCCGGGAGTTCTGCAAAACTCAATTGATTTCTGGCCGGATGTGTCGGAGTACGAGAAGACTTACGAGACGGAGTTCACTCTTCCGAACGGCAAAAAGGCCCATGTCTTCAGTTCCTACGATGAGTCCAGCGTCCTTCTTCATTTCAAATGGATGAAGGAATATGGCATTGATGGTGTTTTCATGCAGCGGTTTGTCGGAGAGGTGATTAACAATCCGGACGGTGCGGATCACTTCAACAAAGTGCTTGAGTCCGCGATGAAAGGATCGAATCAGTACCAGAGGGCAATCTGTGTGATGTATGACCTTGGAGGCTTTTCTGCGACGAACAATAAAGATCTCGTATTAAAGGACATCAAGTCGATTGCTGACAAGTACAATCTGTTTGACCGCAACGCAGGACAGAAATACTACCTTTACCAAAATGGTAAGCCTCTAGTATCTCTTTGGGGTGTGGGTTTCTCGGACAAAAGGGTCTACACGACTGCCATGGTTTCTGAACTTGTGGACGGCTTGAAGGAGATGGGTTTCAGTGTGATGTTGGGTGTTCCTACTTATTGGCGGGCCGGTGGCGGTGACACCGAAAGCGGCATGGCACTCAAAAATCTGATCAAGAAGGTCGATGTGATCATGCCTTGGTTTGTCGGACGTTACGACAACACGAATTTTGACTCATTCAAGACAAACATCATCCCTTCGGACATCTCATGGTGCAAAACCAACAATGTCGGCTATGCCCCTTTGTGCTATGTCGGTTCATCCGACAGGAACATGCATCCGAACAACGGTATTGTAGGGCGCTTCAAGGGAGAGTTCTACTGGAAACAAGCCTATTATGCCATCTCTAAGGGTGCCAAGATGCTATACATCGCGATGTTCGATGAAATTGATGAAGGTACTGCAATCTTCAAATGCTTGAACCAGAAAGACGTTCCAAGTAATGTCGCACAGGAGGATTACTATGTGATTTACCGTGGCGGCAACTATTACAAACGTTCCACTCCGGCTGAGGTTGACGAATCCAAGGGTGAGTGGTGCACAAAGGTCAATGACCTTAACATCGGCTTTGTCGGGATTGAGGATGACCTTGCATCAGACTACTACCTTTGGTTGGTAGGACAGTCGAGGGCTATGCTGCGGGGTGAGATTCCGCTCGAATCTTCAATTCCTTTAAGAAAATGATCAAATGAATATGAATATTAATAAAATAATTATGGGAACTGCCATCATCACTATTGGAGTTGCTTCTTTGGTTTCTTGCGGTTGCTCTAAACAGGCCAAAGACTCTAAAGAAGAGGTGGTTGAACTCCAAATGCCAAAGAACCCTTTTATCACAGATTTGTACCTTGCGGATCCTTCGGCTCATGTCTGGGAGGACGGCAGGCTTTATGTCTATCCATCCCATGACGTTGACCCTCCAAGAGGCTGTGACCTGATGGATCGCTACCATGTCTATTCCACAACCGACATGGTTAACTGGACTGACCATGGTGAGATTCTGAATTCCTCTCAAGTGCCTTGGGGGCGTGAGGAAGGTGGATTCATGTGGGCACCGGACTGCGCCTACAAGAACGGAACGTATTACTTCTATTTTCCTCATCCTTCAGGCTCGGACTGGAACAGCACATGGAAAGTCGGGATTGCCACGAGCAAGTACCCGGACCGTGACTTCATGGTTCAGGGCTACATTGAAGGCCTAGGGGATGCCTTTGCCATGATTGACCCTTGTGTCTTTGTTGACAATGACGGGAGCGCCTACTTCTACTATGGGGGAGGTGGCCGCATCATCGGAGCCAAGCTAAAGGACAACATGACCGAAATTGACGGAGAAATTGTGAATATCCAGGGACTAAAGGACTATCACGAAGGTCCGTGGGTGTTCCGTCGCAACGATCTCTACTACCTAATGTACGCAGACAACCATCAGGAACCGGGTAGAGGCGGAGCTAATCAACTCAGGTATGCCGTAAGCAAGAGCCCTCTTGGCCCTTGGGACTACAAAGGCATTATCCTGAAGCCTACCGATTGCGACACCAGTCATGGCTCTATTGTGAAGTACAAAGGCCAGTGGTATCTCTTCTATCACAATTGTTCCATCTCCGGTAGGGGCAATCTGCGCAGCATCTGTGTGGACAAACTCTATTTCAACGAAGACGGGACAATTAAGGAAGTGATTCAGACTAAGTAGGTTGAGACTAAATGAAAACCAACATGTTCAAAAAACTCATGTCGTTGGCCACAGCGGCTTTCTGTATGCTTTTTTCGGCATCAGCACAATCTGATTTTCATTTTGTTGATGCCATGGTTGCAGGAGGAGACAAGGCTCCTGTCAAAGGCGTCCCTCAGTTTGACATCACGTGGAGAGGGCTTGGAGAGGATGAGAATTGGTCCATGCCTCTTGGTAATGGTGATGTGGCCGCTAATGTGTGGACCGAGACGAACGGAGATGTGCTTATTCTGATTTCTAAGACTGACTCATGGAGCGAAAATGCTCAACTTCAGAAGATTGGTAAGGTGCGCGTCAGCCTTGTTCCTAACCCGTTCGTGGGCAAGGATGATTTCACACAGACTCTCTCTATTGCCACTGGAGTGCTGACATTGAAGTCAGGTAAGAATGAAGTCGATGTTTGGATAGACGCCAATAACCCTGTAGTCAGGGTGGATTCGAGGACTGAGAATCCGGTCAAGGTAAAGGTGACGAATGAGCTTTGGAGGAAAAAAGACTATCACCTTACCCAAGAACAAGTTAATGAGAATGTGTTTAATTTTTGGGAGTGGCGCAGCGATCCAGATGGCGTTGACTTCCTAGCGGACACCGTCCTTCCTTCGACTTCTGATGGAACCGCATGGTGCCATTTCAACAGTTCGAGCCGTTACCCTAAGGTCCTTCTTCAGGAGCATCTCGGTGATTTAATCGGTAAGTATCAGGATCCTCTTCTTCATAGGTGTTACGGTGCTGAAGTCAGGGGTACAGGACTTGCTCCCTCTGACGATGTCACTATGGAGTCTGTGTCTTCTTCCAAGAAAAACTCGATTAATGTCTATGTTAAGACATCCTTCGCTGACTCACAGCAGGGGTGGCTTTCTGACCTAAACGAGGATATTCGTAAAATTGAGAAAATCAGTAGATCCAAAGCTCTCAAGGCACACATCAATTGGTGGAAGAATTTCTGGGGCCGTAGCTGGGTCTATGTGAGTGGGGACTACTCCGCCAGACAGGTTTATCAGGGCTACACCGTCAACCGCTACCTCACTGCGTGCGCAGGAAGGGGCGAGTTCCCGATGAAGTTCAACGGGAGCATATTCACAGTCGGGCATGAACTGCCGGAAGGGGCAGTGCCTTCGACTTTGGTTCATGATCCTGATTTTAGGGATTGGGGCTCATGCTATTGGCACCAGAACACTAGGCACATGTATTACCCTCTTGTGGCCTCTGGAGACTATGACATGTTGATGCCTTGGCTGAACCTTTACACCAATTCCCTTCCCCTTGCCACCGACAAGGTTCGTGAATATTTCGGCCACTCAGGAGCCTCTTACATTGAAACCATGCATTTCTGGGGGCTTCCAAATCTTATGGACTTTGGTTGGAACAATCCTGACAAGTATCCGCAGAGCCGTTACATGAGGTATCACACTCAAGGTGCTTTGGAGATTGTCTATCAGATGCTTGACTACTACGATAACACTTTGGACAAGAAATATTTTGCATCCGCGATCCTGCCTTTCTCCAAGGCCGTAATGACTTACTACAATGAGCACTGGAGCCGTGGCGAGGACGGTAAGATTCTTTTTGATCCGATTCAATCCATCGAGGTTTACCAATATGACGTGGTCAATGCAACTCCTGACATCGCTGGCCTATGGTCTCTGGTCGGAAGGTTCAGGAATATCCCAACGGAATTATTGGACGCAGAGATGCTCGAACTTTTGACAAGTCTAGAGCGAGATTTGCCGGAAATCCCTATGGGAACCCTAAAAAGCGGGAAGAAGGGAATCCTCCCTGCCTTGAAATATGGCAGAATCGACAACGGAGAGAATCCGGAACTTTATCCGGTGTTCCCATACCGCAATTACTGTCTTGGCAAGCCGGGGCTTGATCTTGCACGCGACACATTTGACGCTCGTCTTTTCCCGTTTGACAACTGCTGGGGACAGGACGGGATGCAAGCCGCTTTGCTTGGCATTACTGATGTTGCCCGTAATGCAGCGGTACATGCTTTTACAACTTACGGGAAACAGCGCTTCCCTTGGTTCTGGGCCAAAGTGGCTGACTACTCTCCTGACATGGATAATGGCGGCACTGGCTCGATGACTCTCCAACTCATGCTCATGCAGGCGGAAGGCCGTACTATCCGGATTATTCCTGCATGGCCTAAGGAATGGAATGCTGATTTTAAGTTACATGCACCATACAACACTACCATCGAATGCAGTGTTAGAGATGGCAAGGTAACGCAAATGAAGGTTTTTCCGGAATCAAGAAAGGTGGACATCATAATAGGAATGGAGTAGAAAATGCCTATGAAAAGAATAGTGTTAGTTTTGATAAGATTTCTGTTGCCGGCTGCTCTAGCCGTGGCCGGTGATGGAATATATTCTGGAGGTGTTACTTATGAGTCTTATGAGGGGCTTCTTATGGCTGGTTATCAAGGCTGGTTCAACGCTCCCAGTGATGGGGCAGACAGAGGATGGTACCACTATCGGGGACGCAATGGCTTCCGGCCAGGATCGTGTTCTATAGACTTATGGCCCGATGTCTCTGAGTACCAAAAACTTTATAAGACTGAATTTTCCTACGAAGACGGTACTCCTGCCTATCTGTACTCTTCCAGAGATTATTCAACTGTCGATACGCATTTCCGTTGGATGAAGGAATATGGAATAGACGGAGTCTTTATGCAGCGTTTCGTGGGAGAGATCTCTCATCGGTCTGGCCTAAGTCATTTCAACACAGTGCTGTCCAACGCTATGACCGCAGCGAACAAGTACGATAGGGCAATCTGTGTGATGTATGATCTGTCAGGGATGTCACCATCCAAAGGACCTAAGACATTGCTTGACGATGTTGATGATCTCGCGGAAAAGTATCACCTTTTTAACCACAGTGACAATCCGTCCTATCTTTACCATAACGGCAAGCCGCTTGTCGCTGTCTGGGGAATAGGCTTCAATGACAATCGTAAATACGGTTACGATGAGGCCGCTGAAATCATAGATGGCTTGAAGGACAGAGGATTCAGCGTCATGATTGGAGTTCCGGCCAGATGGCGTGAAAGGAAAGTTGACGCGGTCGATGATCCAAATCTTCATGATTTGATCCTAAAATGTGATATTGTCATGCCTTGGTTCGTTGGTCGCTATAATCAACAGAACTATAGACGATTCTGTCCGTTGATTGATAAGGATTTGGCGTGGGCTAAGGAACATGATATCGACTATGCTCCCTTGGCCTTCCCAGGATTCTCGTGGGAGAACATGATCTATCCTCAGACTGGTAGCACGATTCCTCGCAATGGCGGCAGTTTTTTCAGCATGCAACTAGACTATCTCCTGCATGCTGGTGCCAAGATGATCTATGTGGCAATGTTCGATGAGATTGATGAAGGCACAGCGATTTACAAACTTGCCAAGAAATTGCCTAAACAACAGGGCGGAAGCCGTTTCGTTCCGTTGGATGAAGGTGTGGAGCCTGATCTGTACCTTCGCCTTGCCGGTGAGGCCGCAGCACGGCTAAAGTGATGACTCGCAATAGGTTCGTTTGAATATGGCTGCCCGTGGTAAGGCTAGCCATATTCATTTTTGTCCATCTATTAACTCTTTGAATGTCACGGGATATTCAATGCCGAGAGATGTCCTGTAGTCTTTTAGGAATGTGTCGTAAATCGACTTCGCCAAGCCAGCTTTACCTTGCCTGTAGAGGATTGCGCATTTGACCTTCAACGCCTCTTCGTTCAGGAAGTCGTACTGAAAAATCGTGTCGGTGGCGCAAAGCAGCACTTTGTCAGGCAGATCCTTTCTCTTAAGCTGCTGGCATAGGAAATCAATGGTTTTGTTGGAGAATTCGCTCTTGAAATCGTCCATCCAGTCCAGTTCGAGATTAGGCAGCATCTGCCCTTTGAGAAGAAGCTCCAGAAGCCTTTGGGCGGAATCCACGTTATCCGGTTCATCGTAAAGTCTCATGGCCTCACAGTAATCGCAGAATGTCCCATCTCCGAATGATATGCTCCAGAATTTGTTCTGATTCAGAATCTTGATGTCTCCAACTTGCTCCAAGACAGATCTGAGTTTGCTGATGTACACATTCCTGTTATTGTTGGCTGAGTCTTCCGGCTTGTAGGACCAAAGCAGATGGTTCAGTTTCCCACTGATGATGCCGTTGCTCTCCTTGACTGTGAACAAGATCAGAAGAACAAGCAGGGCTTTAAGGGTCGGAGTGAACTGAAGGGTGATGTCATTGCCGTCTTTGTCCATCACCTTGAACCCACCAAAGAAGCAGATGCAGCTTCGGCTGAGATCGTAGTAAACAGTTTCGGGAACATATTCCTCATTTCCCGCTTCCGCAATAGCGCCAGTCTTTAATGATTCTCCTCTGCGTCTTTTCCACACCACTATTGCCAAAGAACAAGAAATCCCGAATGACAAAAATATCAATGTCAATCCACCGATGCTCAAGAATCTGCCCCCAATGTCTTTGGATGTTTTTTCGCTCCGTGCCATGGCCTGGTGCAATGAATTAACAGGAATAGGAGGATAATTCATTTCGAAAATATGAACTCTTGAAGACCCGTCAACCTGGGACTTGGTTATAACCGAATATAACTTATTCTCTTCTCTGTTTAGGTACAGGTTTGCCCAATAGTACTGGGAATTGTAGTTAACATTGCAGTCCAAAGACATAAAGTCCATCGTTGGTGCTGTCCTTTTTATTCTTATCAGGACACCACCACCTCTATTGGCCATGACATAGAAGCAGTCCTCCTTTCTGTCATAAATCATGTTTTCTCCACAGACGAAATCAATTGTAAAATCCTTTCTGCTCCAGAGTTTCTCGACTGTGAAGTTATTTAAATTGATTGAATATAACTCAAAATAGTATCTTGGAGACAATTCCTGTTTCCCAGACATGTTTCCCCTTCCCCCGAAGATGTACATCAATGAATCAATAATCACGGATGCGGAGCCGTATCTTGGGGTGATGTCCTCAATGATTCTAGCTGAGTTGACCGAATTGCCGAATGGATTGAGAACAACAAAGCGATTGTTGTAGTGGTAATGGCCATATCCCCCGAAACTGACGACTCTCTCGTTTTTCGGGTCATAGCATGAGGTGTTGTTCCAGAAGTCATGATCTTTGGTAGCATCTTTGCCACCTTCCCATCTTTTTTGCTCAAGATTCAAGGTTGCTCCCGTGCCTTCATCAAGATTATAGGCGATTAACTTTCCCTTTGTCTTGTCGTAGGTCAGTTGGTTCGGTGCGTTTCCTGGATATCCGCCACTTATTCCAGCAATTTCAGACAATGAGTCTCTCCTTGTGTCGAAAATCTTCAGCTCCTTGCCATCTGTCGTAAGGTAGAACACTCCGTCAGGGTCGAAAGCGACTGATGGGCAGTTTTGAAACTCGATTTCTGTCACCGGTTTCCACGTGATGTACTGGTCGATGATCCAAGAAGTGTTCGTTCCGCTTGCCCTGCTTTGGTGAATTAGATCCAGACAATCCTCACCTTCGTGAAGAGAAAGAGGCCAATGACGGATTTTCTTGTTGTTGCGGTAGAGTATTATGTCTTTTATGTCAATGGAGGCAACATCGTCAAGAGTGTAGCCAGACAAAGGACATTTGCCGAATGCTATCCGGAATCCCGATGCCCCTTTAGTCCCCGCATCCTTCAAGGTGGTGACAGTTCCGTTGAAGTCAATTACGATGCCCCCGTCCTTTGGATTCAATGAGATTGAGACTGGGAACCACTCCTCGGTCACCAACTCAGATTCAATTTTGGTGACATTCTCTCCAGTGACAAGGATTGGGTAATGAACGTCTTTTCTGTCAATTGAGTACATTAAGTCGATGTTCTCTCCACTATCTGTGATAATGCGAAAAATAGTTCCGAAAATGTTCTCCGGTCTGTTGCGGATCGTAAAACTCATCTTCACTGTCTTTCCGCTTGTTGGTATAAGCTTCCCATTGTCCAGTACCAGACTTGTAATTCGCTCGGAAGCCAAAGGGTACGAATTGAAGTGGAGTCCGTATTCATAATTTTGGGCTGTTGCCGTCAGGGTGGCGGCAACAATTATTATGATGATGGTAGCAATTCTTCTCACAACAAAAACTGTCTCAAGTTTAGTGTTAACTATGGCTTGTAAAGATACAGTATTTTTTTATCTAATCAAAATCATATCATACATATTATGATAAGGACGAACATGAAATCATAAAAAATATGATTTGTAAAACATTGATATATAGCATATTTATTATTTATCTTTCAGGTTATTTTGTAATTTTGATTGATATTATTTATATTTGCAAAACATAATTGATAACATGAACGATAATATAATGCCTACAGTACATGCTGGCACGAAGCCAAGAGCTAACAATCACATCTCGGTGGATTGTGTGGTTTTCGGATTTGATGGTGAGAGATTGAATGTGCTCTTGATCAAGCGATGTGGAGAAGAGAACGGACAGGAATTTCACGACATGAAACTTCCTGGGAACATCATTTACATGGATGAGGATCTTGACGAGGCGGCTGCGAGGGTGCTTGGAGAATTGACAGGGCTAAAGAATATTCCTCTACTGCAATTCAAGGCTTTTGGCTCTAAGGATAGAACGAAAGATCCAAAGGATTTGCATTGGATAAAGATGACCGAAAATCAGGTAGTTGAGAGGATTGTCACTGTGGCTTATGTCGCGCTTGTCAGAATCGACAGGGCTCTTGAGGTTTTGGATGGGTATGAGGCGTGCTGGATGCCGCTTGACGAAGTGCCGGTGCTTGCGTTTGACCATAACATTATCATACGGGATGCTGTGAAATACATGGGAATGTACGCTATTGGTGAGCCTCAGTGCATGTTCAAGCTTCTGCCGAGAAAGTTCACGATTCCTCAGCTCCGGAAGGTCTATCAGTTCGTTACCGGCAATGAAATAGACGCCAGGAATTTCTACAAGAAATTGGCGGTGATGCCCTATGTCGTGCCGCTTGTGGAAAAGGAAAAAGGCGTGGCTCATAGGGCTGCGAGATTCTATCGCTTTGATTCAAAGATATTTAAAAAGACAAGAATATGAATGGATTTGCCGATTGCCTGCTTGGCTACGATGTAGGAAGCTCGTCTGTCAAGGCCAGCCTTGTGGATGTGGCCACAGGAAAGTGCGTGGCCAGTGCTCACTATCCGAAAAGTGAAGCCCCTATTACGTCAAAAAGGATAGGCTGGGCGGAACAGGATCCGAATATGTGGTGGGATTTCCTGAAACTCGCCACTTCGGAAATATTCTCCAAAGTCGGGAATGCAGACATCCGTGCCATAGGAATATCCTACCAGATGCACGGGCTGGTGTGCGTGGACAAGGACGGAGAGCCTCTTCGGGATGCCATAATCTGGTGTGACTCAAGGGCTGTGCCTTATGGTGAGGCCGCTTTTAAGGGAATAGGTCCGGAGAAGTGCCTGAGCCATCTTCTGAACTCTCCCGGTAACTTCACCGCCTCCAAGCTGGCTTGGGTGAAGGAAAATGAACCTGAAATATTCGAAAGGATTGACAAGATAATGCTTCCTGGAGATTACATCGCGTTGAAATTGACCGGTGAGGCTTGCACGACAATCGGAGGCCTGTCCGAAGGAATGTTCTGGGATTTCAAGGAGAATCGCCCGGCCTCTTTCCTGATGGACTGGTTCGGGTTTAAGGAGGATATTCTTCCTAAGATCGTTCCCACTTTTTCGGAGCAGGGGAGGCTGACTGCATCGGCGGCTGCGGAATTAGGTCTCAAAGTTGGAATCCCGGTATCGTACAGAGCTGGAGACCAGCCGAACAACGCGTTGTCCCTGAATGTTTTCAATCCGGGAGATGTGGCTGCGACAGCGGGCACGTCCGGAGTTGTCTATGGCGTGAACGGGGAATATGGCTATGATCCTCAATCAAGGGTGAACACCTTCGCCCATGTGAATCACACAGCCGAGGCGCCTCGGCTTGGAATCCTTCTTTGTGTCAACGGGACAGGAATCCTTAACTCATGGATTCGCAGGAATGCAATTCCTCAGGACCTTTCTTACGCTGAGATGAACGACATCGCTGCCCGGATTCCAATCGGAAGCGAAGGCGTGCTGATTTCTCCTTTCGGAAACGGAGCGGAAAGAATGTTTGGCAATAAGGAGATAGGCTGCCGCTTGTCCGGGATTAATTTCAATGTCCACAACTGGAGGCATGTCGTCAGGGCTGCCCAGGAAGGCGTGGCATTCTCATTCAGGTACGGAATGGACATCATGTCCGAAATGGGCATGAAAGTCAACGTGATTCATGCGGGGAATGCCAACATGTTCCTAAGTCCGGTGTTTAGGAACACACTTGCCGGGGTGACAGGAGCAACGATTGAGCTTCACGACACTGATGGCTCGGTAGGCGCTGCCAAAGGAGCGGGAATGGGCGTGGGAATATTCAAAAACAACGATGAAGCCTTTTCTACCCTAGAGCGTCTGGCCGTGGTAGAACCAACGGATCATGAAGCCTATCAGGAGGCTTACGGGCGTTGGAAGGAAGAGCTTAATAAAGTAATAACTTATTAATAATTATAGTATTATGGTAAAAGAATATTTCCCTCAAATCGGTAAGATTCCGTTCGAGGGCGTGGAGAGCAAGAACCCACTGGCGTTTCATTATTATGACCCTGAGAGAGTAGTTCTCGGAAAGAAGATGAAGGATTGGCTCAAATTCGCCATGGCTTGGTGGCACACACTCGGTCAGGCGAGCGGTGACCAGTTCGGTGGCCAGACCAGAGACTACGAGTGGGACAAGGCTTCGGATCCTATCCAGAGGGCGAAGGACAAGATGGACGCCGGCTTCGAGATCATGAACAAGCTGGGCATCGAGTACTTCTGCTTCCACGATGTGGATCTTGTTGACGAGGCTCCGACTATTGATGAATATGAAGCCCGCATGAAGGCCATCACTGACTATGCCCTTGAGAAGATGAAGGGTACCGGCATCAAGCTTCTTTGGGGAACCGCCAACGTGTTCGGTCACAGAAGGTACATGAACGGTGCCGCGACCAATCCTGACTTCGATGTTGTCGCCCGTGCCGCTGTGCAGATCAAGAACGCCATTGATGCGACTATCAAGCTTGGAGGAACGAATTACGTCTTCTGGGGAGGCCGCGAGGGCTACATGAGTCTTCTCAACACTCAGATGCAGAGAGAGAAAGACCATCTCGCACAGATGCTCAAGGCTGCCCGTGACTATGCCCGCGCCCACGGTTTCAAAGGCACGTTCCTCATCGAGCCTAAGCCTATGGAGCCGACCAAGCATCAGTACGATGTGGACACCGAGACCGTTATCGGTTTCCTCCGCGCCCACGGACTTGACAAGGACTTCAAGGTCAACATCGAGGTGAATCACGCCACCCTTGCCGGCCACACTTTCGAGCATGAACTCGCGGTGGCTGTTGACAACGGAATGCTTGGCTCCATCGACGCGAACAGAGGCGATGCGCAGAACGGTTGGGACACCGACCAGTTCCCGGTTGACGTGTTTGAACTCACCCAGGCTATGCTCCAGATCATCCGTAATGGAGGTCTTGGCAACGGAGGCTCGAACTTCGATGCCAAGCTGAGAAGAAATTCCACCAACTCGGAGGACATATTCATTGCTCACATCTGCGGAATGGATTCTATGGCTCGCGCACTTCTGAACGCTGCTGCTATTGTTGAGGAATCTCCTATCCCTGAAATGGTTAAGGAACGTTATGCTTCTTTCGATTCAGGAGAGGGCAAGCGTTTTGAGGAAGGGAACATGTCCCTTGAGGAGCTCGTTTCCTATGCCAAGGAGCACGGAGAGCCTAAGCAGACAAGCGGTCAGCAGGAGCTCTACGAGACTTTGGTCAACATCTACAGCAAGTAAGCGATGGACTGTCCTGAAAAAGGCAGCCGTGCCTATCTGTTTTCAATTGTATTGGTCGCCGTGCTGGGAGGGCTGCTGTTCGGTTACGACACAGCGGTCATCTCCGGTGCGGAGAAAGGTTTGGAGGCGTTCTTCAGAGGTGCCTCAGACTTCACCTACACGAATTTCTTTCACGGGCTCACATCATCCAGTGCCCTGATTGGTTGTGTTATAGGAAGTGCCCTTTCCGGATTGTTTGCCACAAGATTCGGACGCAAGCGTTCTCTCATCATTGCGGGAATATGTTTCTTCATCTCAGCGTGGGGGAGCATGTGCCCTGAAATGTACGGAATCCTGCCAGTGGGCAAGCCATCCCTAACCCTTCTTTGGGTATTCAATTTTTACAGAGTCCTTGGAGGAATAGGAGTGGGAATAGCTTCCGCCATCTGTCCGATGTACATCGGTGAGGTGGCTCCGAGTGGCATCCGTGGAATGCTCGTGAGCTGGAATCAGTTTGCGATCATCTTCGGACAGTTGGTGGTCTATTTCGTTAACTTGCTGATTCTCGGCAGTCACGCCAATCCTATTTATGATGCGGCGGGAGCTATCGCCAATGCTTTGGATGCTCAGTGGACAATCGAGAGCGGATGGCGTTATATGTTCGGTTCCGAGTGCGTTCCTGCGGCTTTGTTCACTGTGCTGATTTGTTTGGTTCCTGAGACTCCGCGTTATCTTGTGATGACTGGGAAGCAGGAAAAGGCTCTTTCTGTCCTGTCTAAGATCAACGGTCTCGGCACCGCGAAGGAGATCCTCGCTGACATTCAGGGAACGCTCACCGAAAAGAAGGAGAAACTCTTCTCCTATGGCTTCATGTGCATATTCATCGGCATCATGCTCAGCGTCTTCCAGCAGGCTGTCGGCATCAATGCGGTTCTTTACTATGCTCCGAGAATATTCCAGGACATGGGGATGAGCAACCCTATGGTGCAGACTGTGATCATGGGAGTCGTGAACATCGCGTTCACCCTTCTCGCTGTGTTCACCGTTGAGAAGTGGGGCCGTCGTCCGCTTCTGATCTGGGGGTCAATCGGAATGGCCATCGGTGCTTTCGGTGTTGCCTTGACTTTCGGCAACGAAGCCTTGAGTTTCATCACGATGATCAGCATCATGGTCTACAGTGCTTCCTTCATGTTCAGCTGGGGCCCGATCTGCTGGGTGCTCATCGCCGAGATATTCCCGAACACCATCCGTGGCGCTGCTGTCGCCATCGCTGTCGCCTTCCAGTGGATCTTCAACTTCATTGTCAGCTCGACTTTCGTGCCTATGTTCAACATGCACCTCTCCGCTGGTGATGATTTCGGCCACTGGTTCACCTACGGCCTCTACGGCACCATCTGCGTCATCGCTGCCATCTTCGTTTGGCGCCTGGTTCCTGAGACCAAAGGCAAGACCCTCGAGGACATGTCCCGCCTCTGGCGAAAAGGTACTGCCCGGAACTAAAGATTGTTTTAAGAATCTGTTGTTGAATCGGCCTCAGTTTCGCACTGAAGCCGATTTTTCATTTTTTTCGGTTTTTGCTTCTTAACATCATTGGGCTACTTCGCTTGGATCTCCATATCAGTTCTGGTTGTACCGGTGCTGAGAGGTCTTGGCGGCCTACGTGCTTCGCACGCCCTATCCGGGTGAATGGCTGCCAAGACCTCTCAGCACCGGTGCCCTTCATGACGAATATCTTTATATGTCTTTTTGTCAAGATAAACCAGTTCAGAGATATTGTAAAGTACATCAGTTAAACATTCTCTAAAGTGTCAACCATTCTCAGGGAAGGTCACATCGTTAGCCCGGCGACTGGCTTTGTGCCCTTGTGGCGCTCTACTCTATTCCCTCGGTTTTTTTACAATAAGACCAATAAGACCTTTTGCGAAATATTTTGCGGATTGGGGGATTTTGCGTAAATTTGCGGTCTGTTTGATGGTCGTGGAGCTCCAGAAGTTCCGTGCCGAGGGTACGGGCGCTTGCGGCTGAAACTTATTAAAGTTTTGTTTTTTTATGTACGCAATTGTTGACATTGCAGGACAGCAGTTCAAGGTTGAGGCTGGAAAAGAGATCTTTGTTAACCGTCTCGCAGCGGCCAAGGATTCTTCAGTTGAGTTCGACAAGGTACTGCTCGTTGACTCCGAAGGGCAGATCAAGCTCGGTAATCCTTATGTAAAGGGCGCAGTCGTGAAGGCCACCGTTCTCGATGACGAGGCTAAGGCTGACAAGGTGCTCGTGTTCAAGAAGATCCGTCGCAAGGGATTCCAGAAGCTCAATGGCCACCGCCAGAAGCTTTCCAAGATCCGTATCGATGAAATCGCTTAATTTCTAAAGAGTAACAGATTATGGCACACAAGAAAGGACAATCAAGTTCAAAGAACGGTCGTGAGTCTCATTCCAAAAGGCTTGGACTCAAGAAATTCGGCGGTGAGGTCGTAAAGGCCGGCAACATCATCGTAAGGCAGAGAGGCACTGTCCACAATCCTGACAAGAATGTCGGAATGGGCAAGGATCACACTCTCTACGCTCTCGTTGACGGAACGGTTAAGTTCACAAGGAAGAGAGAGGACAAATCCTACGTCTCGGTTATCCCTTTTGAGAACTAAGACTCGGAGGATTGATAATGAAAGAGGGCTGGCTTCGAGTTATCGTGCCTGTCCTCTTTTTTGTTTGTAATTAAACTATTCATATACTATGCTTACACTCAAGACGCTTCGTGACGATCCGCAGCACGTGATCGAGAAGCTGGCAGTAAAGAATTTCGATGCGAGGGCCATCGTGGAAAAAGTCCTCGAACTGGACACCAACAGAAGGGCTCTCCAGACAGAGAGCGATGCCATCGTGGCCAAGCAGAATCAGCTCACCAAGCAGATCGGTGGCCTGATGAAGGACGGCAAGAAGGCAGAGGCCGAAGAGGTCAAGAAGGAAGTGGCCGAGCTTAAGGCTAAATCCTCCGAACTCCTCGCGAAGGCTGATGAGAACAACAAGGAACTCAACGAACAGTTGGTACTCCTTCCGAATATGCCTTGCGACCTTGTGATCCCTGGAAAGGGCGCCGAGGATAATCAGGTAGTGAAGATGGGTGGCCCTGAGGTCAACCTTCCTGAGCACGCTCTTCCTCACTGGGAACTTGCCAAGAAATACGACATCATTGACTTTGACCTTGGTGTGAAGCTCACTGGAGCCGGATTCCCTGTCTATAAAGGCAAGGGTGCTAAACTCCAGAGAGCCCTCATCAACTTCTTCCTCGACATCAACACAGCCGCCGGCTACAAGGAGGTCGAGCCACCGATCATGGTCAACGCTGCCTCAGGTTTCGGTACCGGCCAGCTGCCTGACAAGGAGGCCCAGATGTACTATGTGGGACTTGACGACTTCTATCTCATTCCTACAGCTGAGGTGCCTGTCACCAACATATTCAGAGATGTCATTCTCGGCAATGATGACTTCCCGCAGAAGATGACCGCCTACACTCCGTGCTTCCGCCGCGAGGCCGGTTCCTATGGCAAGGACGTGAGGGG
>DBKH01000061.1:55375-55533 GCA_002297815.1 Bacteroidales bacterium UBA755
GCTCTGGACGAGATGGTTGCCCACGTTGAGGGTATCGTCAACAAGCTCGGTCTGAAGTACAGGATCCTCCGTCTTTGCGGTGGCGACCTGAGCTTCACCTCAGCCATCACCTACGATTTCGAGTTGTGGTCAGCAGCCCAGGGACGTTGGCTTGAGAT
>DBKH01000030.1 GCA_002297815.1 Bacteroidales bacterium UBA755
ACACGTCCGCCTCCGCGTGAGGAAGCGAAATCAATCGCGGCCTGGATGCTGGCTGTGTTCAGAGTCACTCCGTCCGGTTTCGCACCGAAATCACGGGCGAAAAAATCAGTGGCCCCAAGGGTCAAGGCTGACCCGGAGAGAAGCAAAGCCACAGCAGCCGCTGTTCTAAGTAAATTTCTCATCAGTAATGTTTTATTAATATAATTTCACTGGTCCGATCAGTCCCGCACTGACGTAAGGCTGCTTGCGCTTCAAAACGAAACGCTGCGCCACCTTGTTGTCCTTGAGGGTCTGAATATAATTGCCCATGAGGGTCGTGACTTTCACCTCGATTGTGTTGTCGCCTTGACGAAGCAGGCCGGTCACGTCATAGACGCGCTCACCGAACCACTTCACACCGGCCGGCTTGCCGTTGACCCAGACCTCGCAGATGTCAGCCACCTTGCCAAGATTCAGGTACTTAGGAAGTTTTCCTGACAACGACACGGTCTTGGTGTAAGTCACCTCGCCCATGAAGTTCTTGAAAGTAGTGTCCTTCATGTCCTTGAAATCCTGAAGAGCGTCCAATTTGACTGTCCATGTGGAATCTGGCCAGGTATGGTGCATCTTAAGATCCCAAGAGCCTGCCAACTGAATCTCGTCAGAACCCTCAAGCGGAAGAGTCTTCCAAGCCGGAGCGCTGCCGCCCATCTTGTTGAACACGAAGAGATACGTCTCCGAAGGTCCGAAGCGGAAGTGCATCTTACCATCCTTACCAACCGGAAGGGCGTACCTCCTGCCGGTCGCAGGATCATACAGCCACGCGTGCTTCCTTGCGGTCACGGATTTCGGGAATATTATGTCCGTCTCCCTAGCCTCACTCATGTGAGCGTTCACGAAAAGGAACATATCGCTTCCGTCATCGGTGACATATTGGTTCTGAAGCAGGAATCTGTCCGGATTGCTGATCGTCAGAGTGTGAGGAAGGTTGTACTTCTCCATCACTCCAGCATACCACTCGAGGTACTTTCCGTCAGCCGGTTTCTCAAGTAGTATGAAATTGTCCTTGTACTCCTTCAGGCGTGCCACAGCCTCGGTGATCTGCTTGTCGCGAGCCTCAAAATCCTTGAGACCAAGGGACTTCTCAGGATATTTCCCGATGCAGAAAACCCTGCCGCCACCTTTCACGAACTCCTCCAGCTTGGCGAGAGTCTCTGGGGTCGTGCTGGTCACCTCAACGAGAAAGAGGGTGCCATATTCCTTAGGCCCGTAGCAAATCTTGCCATTGCGCACAGTGGCATCACGAAGGATGATCTCACTAACGTAGTCAGCTCCGCCACCGTTCTTGTGGATGGCCTCCCAAATCAGGGAGGTGTAAGGAATATTCAAGGCCACAGGGAACGGCTCGGTCTGCACACCCATCGTGCTCCACATGTCGTAGTTGGCGGGCAGGATGGCGATGTCTGTGTACATGTCAGCGTTCTGAAGCTGGCTTGCGAGCCTCGCGCGATAGTCATTCAACTTGTTCATGTAAGGCCACCAAGTATTCCTCTCGTTGAGGAAGTTTCCGTACTGTACCCAGCCAGGGAACTCGGCCTCGATCGGTGAATAGTTGAAACCGTGCCACACCGAATGGGTCGTGCCGGAGATCGCACTCATGTCCGAGCCTACCTTCAGGAACTCTAGACTTGTCGTGAACACCTTGTAGGTGTTGGTCATCTCCTCAGCACTGACAACGCGCTTTCCTGTTAGGTGAGCAGCCGATGAGACATATTTATTGATCATCGTGTAGGCGCGCCCGCGACGGTAGTCCTCATCGCCCATCTCCTCTCCGATTCTGTGTTTGAGCCAGTTGGTCGTCCAAGACTCACCTTCTGGGATGTCCTGGCCAAGGGAAGACTCCTCGATGAAGAATCCGTTGCCGTAGGCCTGGGAGCGAGACTTGACACCCTTTTCCTTGCACCAGGAGAGGAATGTGTTCATGTACCGCTCGTTAAGAAGTTCAGCCTTCGTGAGTTCGAAATCGAAACGCACACGGTTGACCTGATCCTGGAACTTCTCGCCTTTCTTCGAGCCATAGTCGAAGCTCTCCACATTGCCGAGCCTTCCCACCTTGAACATCGTGAATGGAAGCCAAGGCATCAGATCGTAGCCCCTGCGGGTTTTGAACTCCTCAGGAAAATCACCGGTCCAGTTGCAGCCCTCAAGTTCCATACTGTCCACAAAGAAAGCCCTGAGATGCTTGGAAAGAGGTCCGATCCGCGCCTCGATCGTGTCGGTCATGTGGTCAAGGTACTTGCGGACAGCCGCTGCGTCCATGTGATTCAGGATTGAGCCGGCAGCCCCTGGAGCACCGTTGATCACGCAGGCAAACGACTCATATTTCACCATCGCGTAGAACTGCCAGTTGCCCTTCGGCACATCCACGGTGATCACATCGCCATCGATGTTGCTCGACAAATCAATCGCCTCACTGAGATCATTGATCGGATCCGGAGCGAGATAGACTGACACCAGTTCAGGAGTACGGCTGGTGTTGACCTTAGTCACACCCGGATCGATGTTCTTGAATATGTTGAACTTGGACATCTCGAACCTCTCACCGCCCGTCACCTTCTGGGCGTAGGTCAGCATCACGGACGCCCTCTCGTCACGCGGAAGAGTTTCAGCACCGAAAGGCCAACCGGACCCAATGATCAGGTCGCAGGTCATCCCGATGCGCTCGGCTTCATCAAAAACGACCTTGAGCATGTCTATCCACTCGTCACTCAGCCATCTGAGAGGCTTAGTGCCCATTGCATCAGCACCGTACGGAAAGGCAATCGGATTGATCTCGACTCCTCCGATGCCCGCATCCTTGAGGATGTGAAGCTCCCGGACAAGTTCCTCGGCCTCGACACGGTCTCCGTTCCACCACCAGCGCACGAAAGGACGGTAGCGGTTGTCCGGATTCTGGAACTGTTTGTAAAGATCCTTGGTTGTCGTCCTGGCCGATGACTCGGACGGGACGGCAACCAAGGAGACCAAAGCGACTGCGACAGCCGCCAAAAATCTGAATATCTTCATGTTTTACTCGTCAACGTGGTTCACGACCTTCGGCTTGCTGGAATATACCAGGTAGTTGTCAATGACGATGTTCATGTTGTCCTGCTTGTTGAGGAACTTGAATGTCAGAGTGTGCTCGCCCTCAGGAAGATCGTACTTCCAGTAGAGGTCCGGAGCGGCTCCGTTACCCTTAATTGGGTTCTTGGCCACAGCGGAGAGCTTGCCGTCAAGGTAGATCTCGACTTCACCTACATAACCTGTGTTGTCATCGTAGCCGGCTCCCTTGTAGTAGTGGCTCTTGACAACGATTCCGTTGCCCTTGAACTTGATCTGGCCGACATTCGTGATGGTCTTCTTGACGTTGACCTTACCCTGAGGATAGTGGCCCTCGAAAGCTTTCTCGTAGCGAACAGCCTCAGGCTTCTGGACCTTGATGGTGACGTTGTCACCGTCAATCGAACCACCGTTGCGCTCAATCACCTGGAGAGCCTGGCTGAGGGAATATTCAGTGGCTTTGTTAAGAGAGATGTCGGTATAAACGAAAGGAATGTCCTCAACCTCCTCGCAAGGCTTTCTCCAATATTCAGGAATATTCTTGTACCCCATCATTACTCCGAGGATTCCAGCGGCTGACGAAGGGTTGCAGTCAGAGTCCTGACCGCAGCGGGTAGAGATGTCAATGGTGCGGTAGAAATTCTTGTCACCGTAGAGAAGACCGATGAGGATGTAGCCGCTGTTGATGACAGCGTCAATGTTGAACTGGTTGTCAACTCCGTCAGGGCAGCCGATGTCGTAGCCGTAGTGCTTGTTGAAGAGAGCCCAAGTGATGTGCCAGTCCTTAGGGTACTGCTTGTGCCATTTGATGACATCAGCCATGGCCTTGTAGTAGTTGCTCTGCGCTGGAATGGCCTTAAGGGCCTCGTTGACAACGAAGTTCATGTCATCGCTTACGAACGCGAGAGAAAGCATCGCAGCAACATAGACGCCACCGTACCAGCCGTCACCATAGTTCATCATGTGGCCGATCTCGTCACAATAGAACGAGGAGGTGTTGATCATTCCCGGAGCCATCAGACCAGCGTAGTCGGCTTCTATCTGGAAGTCGATGTCATCAGCGTGCGGGTTGTTGTGCCAGTGGCCGGACTCAGGAGGCATCACACCGTTGAGGATGTTGTAGCGTCCGAGCTGATTGGCGTGCCAGAGCGGGTACGGAGCGTTGGCGAACGCCTTTGCAAAAGACTCGATCGGAGCGTCGAGGCCTTCCTTCTGGAAAACCTCCACGAATGTAAGATCCATATAGACATCATCGTACAATCCAGGGAACTTGTCGAACCACCATTTGATCATGTGGTCGTGCCACGGAATCTCAACCTCATCGTTGATAAACCCAGAGTACTTAAACTCGGTAGGTCCACCGTAAGAACATCCGATGACCTTTCCGGCCCAGCCGCCCTTGATCTTGTCTATGAGAACCTCCTTGGTCATCTTGACCTCTTTAGGGAGTTTCGCAGCGGTCGCGGTGAATGAGGACGACATCATAAGGACGCCCACCGCAATCAGGAACAAATTTTTAATCTTCATAATTCTTTTTGTTTATTGATTATTTGTTTTTCGTAAAGATTCACTTATCCAGGAAATGCCTCCCCATAGGATCTGGTTCACGGCCTGGGACTCATGGGATAGGGTCGCGAAGACCATTCCGAACTGAATCGGTATGCCATAGACATAAGCAATCGCAGAGGAGACTATGAAATGGAACGCCCCGAATCCTCCCGGCACTGGGATGATAGAGGACAGACTTCCGGCAATCATCAGGAAGAGAGCATCCGTCAAATTCAGGCTCTGGATGGCATCCACTGCGGAAGCGAGTTCCGGGCTGACGGAATCCGGAGATATTCCTTGAAGAGCCCAAAGAATCGTGGCACTCATCATCCAATAGCAAAACCACACTCCTGCGGTTAAAGTCAGGAATTTCCATGCTCCTTTCATCTTCAGGCAGCTCAGAAATCCCTCCCACACGCCTTTGCAGAAACCGCTGATTTTCCTAAGCGGGGCCCACTTATCTGCGAAAAGGATTGCGCATGTTATGAAAGCAATTACAGCCACAATCGCAGAAACCATTATCACGATTTTGCCAACGCTGAAACCACCAGATGCCGCTCCGAGAATCTTCTCTGAAAAGAATCCTCCGAACCGTTCCCAAGTGAAAATCAGGAATATGGCCAAGATGCCAAACATTGCAATCACATCTACCGAGCGTTCGAGGGCAGCGGTGCCAAGAACCTTGTCGTAAGAAGCAACGCGATGGCTGGACCCACCGGGACCATGCTCTTTGGGTGAATGGGCTGTGATGTAGCCGCAACGGACAAACTCTCCGACACGTGGCAAGGCAATGTTAACCAAATAGCTGATGTTGATTGCATTAAAGCAAGTCAAACGAGAAGTGGATGAATCAATCGGGAGCAAAAGTTCTCTCCAACGAAGGGCTCTAAGATAGAAAGCGAGCAATCCGAAAAGCATGGACAAGATGACATATTCCCAATTGCAAGCCTTCACCCCTTCGAGAAAGTCCTGCCAGTCCACTCCTTTGAAGGAGCAGTATAGCAGCACAACCGCGAGTGAGATGGACACGCTGTATTTAAGAATATTCCCGACCTTCTTATTCATAGCTTACAAATTTAATCAAATATTCCTTAACTTTGTAAGTTGACCTACTTTAGATAATGATAAATATTATTATATGAAATCAATTTTAGGAATTGGAAACGCCCTGACGGACATTCTGGCTGTGTTTCCTGACGAAACTATGCTCCGCGAGTACCACCTCCCTCCGGGAAGCATGCAACATGTTGACCTTGAGACCGGTGATCGTATCTGGTCCAAGCTGAAGGAGTTCGGTGTGAAGTATGTGCCCGGTGGCTCAGCGGCCAACACGATCACATGCACGTCCATATTCGGGATGCCTTCTGGCTTCATCGGGAAGATTGGCAACGATGAGTTGGGCCATCTGTACAAGAGCACACTTGAGCAGTATGGAGTAAAGACGACTCTGCTGAGTGGGACCAAAGGATCGGGACGAGCGATGTGCTTCATCACAGGTGCGAACTCGGAAAGGACTTTCGCTGACTACATGGGTGCTGCATTGGAGCTTGTGCCAGAAGATCTAAAACCAGACTATTTCAAAGGCTATGACTATTTCCACATCGAAGGGTATCTGGTACAGAATCAAGACCTTATACGCAAAGCCGTGCAAATGGCCAAGGATGCTGGATGCAAGATTTCGATTGACATGGCTTCCTACAACGTGGTAGAGTCGAATGAAGCTTTCTTCCACAATCTTGTTGAGCGCTACGTTGACATCGTCTTCGCCAATGAGAGCGAAGCCAGGGCTTTCACAAAACAGGAGCCGCGTGAGGCTTTGGACACTTTGGCAAGCCAATGCGAAATCGCAGTGGTAAAAGTCGGTAAAGACGGATCCATGGTCAAGCAAGGTGATGAATATCACTACATAGAAGCTTGGCCAGCAGCCACGATTGATGCAACCGGAGCCGGAGACACCTACGCTGCCGGATTCCTCTACGCCCACTCGCTCGGAATGCCGCTTAAAGTTTGCGGAGAAATAGGCTCAATAATTGCTGCAAAGGTCGTCGAAGTTATCGGCACCAAGATCGACGTTCCGAGATGGAAGGACGCCAAGCGCGAGATTCGCGAGCTGATAGCCTCTGTAAATCAGTAAATTATGTTCGATTTCGCCAAAAACATATTCAGAAAAAGAAGCCTGCGCAAGCATTCCAGTACAATTCCCACGGAGATTCTCCCTTTGGGTAAGATTCATTCATACGTTGCAATCATCGATGCGGAAGAGTCAACTTTCGATGTCTGCAAGACTGCGATAATGAACTTTTTCAGGGCACACGACATCAAAGGCTGCGTTTTCTTTCAGGATTTCAGGAAGATTGGCAGCGAGGACAGGTTGATCACCAGCATCCAGACCACCATCACAAAGAAGGATCTAGACTGGCTCGGCAGACCGTCCCGCTACAAGATGAATGTACTTGAAGAACAAGCTCCGGATCTGTTCATCTCGCTGATTAAGAACCCTGATTTTTCAATTGAATATATGGCACGAACCTCAAAGGCGCGTTTCAAGATAGGGCGTCAGCAAATGAGTGGCAACCTGTTCGATCTCGTCATAAGCGATCCTGAGGGGAAAGAAGTTTCCCAGCTTGACAGTTTTTCTGCAATCAAGAGTTATCTGACTAAAATTCAATAATATCCAAACATGTCTAACGTTGTCAAAAACGCTGTTGTCGCTCTCAAGGGTTTCGCCATGGGAGCGGCTAATGTTATCCCTGGAGTGTCTGGAGGCACCATCGCACTTCTTACGGGAATATTCAATGAATTAATCGAGGCACTGAACTCTCTGCTGTCCGTGTCCTCATGGAAACTGCTGCTTCAAGGGAAGGTCAAGGAGTTCTGGAAGGATATTCATGGAACTTTCCTGCTTTGGTTGGGAGTCGGTGTGATTGTGAGTGTCTTCTCGCTTGCCAAATTGATGGAATATGTTCTGGCATACCATCCGATTCAGACTTGGGCTTTCTTTTTTGGGTTGATTGTGGTCTCAGGGGTTTACATGCTTTATGACATTAAAGGTTGGAAAGTAGCTGACGGACTTTGGCTGGTCTTTGGGATCTTCCTCGGAGCCGTGATTTGTCTGCTGTCCCCTACCCAGACAACTGACGCCAAATGGTTCATAATGATTTGCGGTGCAATCGCAATCTGCACGATGATCCTTCCTGGCATCTCAGGCAGTTTCATTCTGGTGCTATTTGGAAAGTATGAATATGTTATGGGCGCGATCAGTGAGCTTAACTGGCCGGTTCTCATCATGTTCGGAATCGGCTGCGTTGTTGGAATTGCCGCATTCTCGAAGTTCCTACACTGGTTGATAGCGCATTACGAGAGACCGACGCTGATCACCTTGATCGGCTTCACTTTGGGATCCTTGGTAAAAGTTTGGCCATGGAGCGACAAGGTCAGTGTGATGACAGCGCAACTGATGCGTGAGGGACAGACAGCCGAAGAAGCTGGGATAGGGGTTGAGGCCCTCGTTGACATCGGAGCAGACCTCTCCTCGATCATCAATCCGCAAACCTTCTCCGCCATAGCCTGGATGGCCATAGGCGCACTCCTTGTTGTCGCTCTTGAATGGCTCGGCCACAAGAACGCCAAAGCCTGACCCGGCATGGTCGTGCTTCGACCACCGAACCTGTCGAAGCGCACCGCACATGGTGCAAAGGTCAGAAAAAAGGAAAATTCCAAATTTTGCACGTTACCAAAATTTGAAATTTTATTTTTCTGACCTATGACAACAAATCACAAATGGCTGGATCGAATGATCCAGCCATTTGTGATTCCGTAGGGATTCGAACCCTAGACCCACAGATTAGAAATCTGTTGCTCTATCCAGCTGAGCTACGGAACCGTTCCCCGTTCCACAATTCCTCAGAATCGGAAACGGACTGCAAATATACGGATTTTATTACTAAAACAAGCATTATCCGAGAAAATTATTATCGATGGAGCAAGGAATAATCCTCTCTGGTTCCGATAGTAGTATGCGGAATTTGAAATGAATATTCCTAAAAATAGAAGCCGGTGTTGAAGTACATGACTCCTGTGCCATCTTGGGCGGAAAGGGCGCGGGCATATTCAATGTTGAGGACAAAGTTGCGGTTCAGGATGAATTTCAGGGCGGCACCGGTGGAAAGATGGAAGGTGTCGGGACGGGAGGTGTCGATGAGTTTGGCGTAAAGTTTCGGGAACACTCCGGTGCGATTGGTCACATCGAAGGATTTCAAGGCACTGATCCCATCGCAGAAGCCACTGAGCATCAAGCCGATGTCTTGGTTCCAAATGGTAAATCCTGCGAATTTCCATCGCAACTCCGCATTCACGAAACCCACAGAGGGACCTATTACTCTGTTGTAAAGAAGGCCACGAACTGTCCGGTAGCCCCCTATGGCCTCGTTGTCATAGACAGGGCCTCCCGGAGTGTAAAACGGGATGGCGTACCACGGAGCATCTCCTAGAAATTCCTGATAGTCAAGACGGTAAGCCAACACCAAGGATTCCTTAATTATTGGAATATACTGACGTAGGCATGCGTGGACCTTAAGGTAGGAATCACTCGACCCCAAAAACTTCGGGGCAGCGGTGATGTGTGCCCTCGCAAGAATGCCTCTAGTCGGAACACCTTCATAATCACGGGAGTCATAGACAAGCCCAAGACGCAGAGCAGAGGAATGTTCATTGGATTTCTCCTCAGACGGGATTATTCCCCACGCCTTGTAAAGGCCGAACAGGGACATCTCTAACTCGGAATCTTGAGGGTGATAGTCCTTGACTTTGAATTGGTTGAAGTGATAGCCTACTTCCCAAGACAGATGTTCATAAATCTTCCCGGAAAAGTCGGCCTTGACGTTGAATGTACCCCTATCGTACTTGTAAAACCCATCTGTTAGCGAGGAGTCATACAACGTCTGACGGCCTCCAAAACCGAAGAACTCCATCGCGTTGTCTGCACAGTAACTAGCCGCTAGATTCATCCTAACACCTGACAGAAGACTCCCTGAATCGAACGAGGCCACAAATGTTTTGCTTCCACCTGTGTAGCCTGAAACCTCAAAATAGGAACTGCTTTTAGGATTCGGGTAAGTCGAACCGTCACCGAAGTTATAGACATTCATCAAGCCACCGAAAAGGAGCCCTTTAGCCCCATCGAAGCCGGCCAAAGGGAACGGTACAAAGGAATAGCCAGTCTTGACAACCGGAGCGTTTTCCTTTGACACTAGTGGATGCACTATCATGGACAGGCAAAAGGCAAGCAAGAATGTTCGCGCTCTAAAAGTCTTCATATTCAAGAAATATCTCCGCTAATTTACAACAAATTAATTTATTTTATGTCCTATTTCGCCAATCTTAACTATCTTTGGAGGATAAAAAGCACCGATGATTCGGCAATAATTTTAGAAGAAATAACCAATGAAACAAAAACAACTTTTCAAATTCATCACTGTGGCAGTGGCTGCCATGATGACAACGATTTCGGTAGCTGCACATAATGCTAGTGTTACAGAAATTTCTGGCACCGAAGTACTTAAGAGTCCGGACGGCAATTTAGAACTCAGATTTGTCCTCACACCGGAAGGGACTCCGACATATTCCTTGAACTTTGGTGGCAAGCCTGTGGTTCTGCCTAGCGAATTGGGTTTTGAGATTCGTGGCAAACGGTTGCAAGACACCTTTGAGCAGCAGTGCGGCAGGGTCTATGCTGAACCTGAGAGCCTCCACGATGGGTTTAAACTAACAGACGTCAAACGTGACTCTTTGGATGAGACTTGGACTCCAGTCTGGGGCGAGGAAAGCCACATTCGCAATCACTACAACGAGTTGGCTGTCACCCTTGAACAGGGCCCAGTGAACAAGAAAGGGCCAAAGGCTGTCATGGTTATCCGTTTCAGGCTCTACAACGATGGTCTCGGTTTCCGCTACGAGTTTCCAGAGCAGAAAAGGCTACGGTATTTCGTCATCAAAGAGGAGCTGACCCAGTTCGCTATGGCTGGTGACCACACAGCTTGGTGGATTCCGGGAGACTATGATACTCAGGAATATAACTACACAGTTAGCCGTCTTTCCGAAATTCGTAGCCTTTCAGCCTCAAAGGTTGAAGGGAATGCCTCGCTGCAAACCTTCTCCCCTACCGGAGTTCAGACTGCCCTGCAGATGAAGACCGATGACGGACTCTACATCAACATCCACGAGGCCGCTGTGGTTGACTACCCTACCACAAACCTCAATCTGGACGACAAGACAATGACTTTCAGCACATGGCTGACACCTGACGCGGAAGGTTGGAAAGGTCGTATCCAGACTCCTCACAACTCCCCTTGGAGGACGGTCATGGTTGTGGATGACGCACGCAAGGCATTGGCTTCTAGGCTGATTCTCAACCTCAACGACCCTTGCATCCTTGAGGATGTCTCTTGGATTCACCCAGTCAAGTACGTTGGAGTGTGGTGGGAGATGATCACAGGCAAGACACATTGGTCCTACACCAGCGACTTCCCGACCATCGAACTCGGAGTGTCCGACTACTCCAAGGCCAAACCTCACGGACGCCATGGTGCCACCAACGAGAATGTGCGCAAGTACATTGATTTCGCTGCCGAGCACGGATTCGATGCGGTTCTGGTCGAGGGCTGGAATGAAGGCTGGGAGGATTGGTACGGCAAGCAGAAAGACTTCGTCTTCGACTTCATCACCCCTTACCCTGACTTCGACATCAAAGCTCTAAATGAATATGCTCACTCAAAGGGCGTGAAACTCATCATGCACCACGAGACCTCCGCATCAGCTCAGAACTACGAGCGTTGGATTGACAAGGCCTATGATCTTATGAATGAATATGGTTACGATGCTGTCAAGAGTGGTTACGTGGGGGACATCATTCCTTACGGTGAGCACCACTACAGCCAGTCTATGATCAATCACTACATGCTTTGCGTCAAGAAGGCCGCTGACCATCAAATTATGGTCAACGCCCACGAGGCTGTCCGTCCTACCGGACTGTGCAGGACCTACCCGAACCTCATTGGCAACGAATCCGCAAAAGGCACTGAGTACCGTGGCGAGATCATGCCTCATCACGTGACAATCCTTCCGTTCACCCGTCTCCAAGGCGGCCCGATGGACTACACTCCGGGAATATTCGAGATGGACATGTCCAAGATGAATCCTAAGGACAACCAGCGGGTACTTTCGACAATCTGCAAGCAGTTGGCTCTCTATGTGACCATGTACTCTCCTCTTCAGATGGCGGCAGATGTCCCTGAACACTATGAAGCTCACATGGATGCATTCCAATTCATCAAGGACGTGGCCGTTGACTGGGAAAGGAGCGAGTACCTTCTCGCAGAGCCGGGAGATTTCCTTGTGATTGCCCGTCAGGCTAAAGTAAAGGATTCCGCCAAAGAGGGTGATTGGTTCATTGGTGGAGTTACTGATGAAAACGAACGCGACCTTGAGTTCCCATTGGATTTCCTTGAGAAGGGTGCGAAGTACACTGCTACGATCTATGCTGATGCTCCAGGTGCTGATGGCCTTGGCGATGTCAAGGAGCAGGATTCCATCCAGACATATTCAATCACCACAAAGAAGGTCACTTCCAAGACCAAGTTGAAGATGCATCTGGCCCGCTCAGGCGGATTCGCCATCCGCATCCAGAAGGTGGAGGGGAAATAGGTAAAGGCAGCCGAAAAAAGGCAAAAGCGGAATTTTGCACGTTACCAAAATTCCGCTTTTGATTTTTCGGCTGCTATGCTTTATACCAAAGTTTCTCTATGTTTATCAGAGCCTCTTGACTTCATAAGATTCCGTGCGTAAATTGGCAGGTCTCACGCACTAGCTGCGAACAATTGCCATTTCGTTCGTAAAAAAGGCTTTTACACGCACGAGATCTTGATGATTCCTCTGGAAAAGTTCTCAAGCAAGGAAACGAAGAACGTCCTCAGTCCAGTCTTCACCGTTGATGGCTTGGATAGCGTTGATACCTAAGGCCTTGGCGGCAGCTACATTCTTAGGGCCGTCATCAATGAAAAGGACCTGAGAAGGAGCGACACTCTCGGATTCCAGCATCATGCGGAATATCCGCGCGTCCGGCTTCATCACCTTCATCTCGTAACTGGCATAGATGCTGTCAAGATAGTCGTCAAGCGAGTGGCCATGGCCGTCAAAGGCCTTGCTCAGAGCCCATTCCATAACGAATGGGTTAGTGTTGGAAAGGAGGGACAACCGGTAGCCTTCAGTGCGAAGCCTCTTGAAGAGTTCTAAGTTCCTTTTCGGAATGCTAGAAAAGAATCCCATGTAGGCATTCCGGCAATCATCCATCGTCACCTCATGGCCAACCTCTTTGCTAACCCTGCTACGAAACTCTTTCTCATCAATTAGGCCAGTCTCAAAGTCTCCGAAGAACCCCTGTTGGCGCACTAGGTTGAGATATTCCTCAACATTATCGAAACCAAGGGCCTTGAATCTATTGATGACCGTACCGAGATCCGCCGGAGCGACCACCCCGCCGAAATCAAACACAACATTCGTGATGTCCTTTCTCATATTCCTAAAAATTTGCAGCAAAGATAATGATTTATGCGAATAGGGATTTCAGGGATTATTAGTATATTCACGAAAAATTTTGAGCAATGTACACATTCAAGCAGGATGGCGACAGGTTTGTCGTCAGCATTGACAACCATCAGGAGCTGATGGGAGCGATTGCAGCGTTTTGTCAGGAGCAAGGGATTCTGGCTGGAGAGGTGAGCGGAATCGGGGCAGTGAACAACGCCACTCTGAGATTCCTCAACCCAGCCACCAAACATTATGTCGATAAGACGTTCGAGGAACAGATGGAGATCTCAAGTCTCGTGGGCAACATTTCCGAGAAGGACGGCAAGGTCTATCTGCATCTTCACGCCAACTTCGGGCGGGCGGACTACACGGTTGTTGGCGGGCATCTGCTCACCGCGACCATCAACGGGGCCTGCGAGGTGTTCATCAGACGCTATAACTGCAAGGTGGGGCGCCACTTTGATGAGGAGACTGGGCTGAATCTTTACACATTGTAACCGTGCCATTAAAGCGAGTGGCAAAGTATAACCGGATGGAGAAAATCAACATCATCGACTGCCCGCTGGAGGATGTCGGAAAACACCTCGGTGGCTACGGAAGCATATTCATAATCCACGACCGCAATGTCTGTGGCATCGTGGAAAAGCTTGGCATTGAGGCTAAAGGAATATTCCCGATCGAGGCGACAGAGGAGAGGAAAACGCTCGTCACTCTGCTTGAGATCGAGGAATGGCTATTGGAGAAAGGTGCTGACAGAGAGGCGTTTGTGCTGGGTGTCGGTGGTGGGATCACGACAGATCTGGTCGGTTTCGCGGCATCGGTCTACAAACGAGGCGTGAAGTTCGGGTTCGCTCCGACCACGTTACTCTCGCAAGTTGATGCGGCAATCGGTGGGAAGAACGGTGTGAATCTCGACTCCTATAAGAACATCATCGGGGTGATCCGCCAACCGGAAATGACATTCATCTGCCCGGAGCCGCTGGAAACACTCCCCTACCAGCAGATTCTCTCTGGAGCAGCCGAACTACTTAAAACATTCATTATCAATAACAAGAACAATGAATATGAAAGGGCGGTGAATATGCTCGTGAATATTCATGAGCGGGCGTCGGAAGGCTCCGCTGATGCTGCCGTCCGGGAATATTCACAGACATTCCGGGAGCTAATCGCGGTGGCAGCGAATGTAAAGGCGGACATTGCCGGAAGGGATCCGAACGAGCGCGGGGAGCGCCGACTGCTCAATCTGGGGCATACCTTCGCGCACGCCATCGAAAAAAATTCCCGGGAGACTGTTTCGCACGGTCAGGCGGTCTCTATGGGGATCATTCTGGCGGCCAGACTGACCGAATCTCTGGGGCTGACAACTGATCTTTCCGAGCGTCTGAAAGCTGATTTCACAGCCTGCGGGCTGCCGGTTGAAAGCCCGTACGGCATTGAGATTCTTGCCGATGCGATGAAGAAAGACAAAAAGGCGGACGGGGAGTTTGTCCACTTTGTGCTGCCGCTGGGCATCGGACGGGTCGAGACAAGGGAACTTCGGGTCGAGGATGCCGTGGAGGCTTTGAAATAATTTGAATCTAAGAATATGATCTGCACAACAATCCAGAACCGAACTCTGGAAGAGATAATGAACCTGCTGGAAAGCAGCGAGCCACGGATTCAGATGGCTGAGATACGGCTGGACAGATGCCCGCTGGACATTGAGGAGATCGAGTACCTGTTCTCGTCCTCGGACACGCCGCTGGTGGCGACATGCCGGGTGGCCGATGACGGCAACGGGACATGGGAGGAAGCCGAGCAGAAGCTTTCGGCGGCTGTGGAGGCCGGAGCGGCTTTTCTGGATCTGGAGATCGAGGCTCCGAAAGAGATAGGCAAAAGGCTCCGCAGGGCTTGCACTGAATACGGCACCACGATGATCCGCTCCAGTCATTTCTTTGCCGGAACTCCTTCGGATGATGTGCTTCGGAGCACTGTGGAGAAGTGCCGGAAGTTCGGTGGGGAGATTGTGAAGATCGCGGCTATGGCGGCCTCGAAAGAGGATGTCGCCAGGGTGCTGGGGCTGTACTCGGTCGCTGAGCCTGTGGTTCGACCGGGCTCTCCAACCATCGAAGCGACTGCCCGTTCTGAAGGACAAGGGTCGCTTCGGCAGGCTCAGCGACCGTGCGAGCTTATCGCCTTCTCAATGGGCGAGATCGGTAAGGCCAGCAGACTGGAATGCCTGAAATTCGGCAGTCCGTTCACCTACGCCGCACTAAATAATGCCGAGGCCGCGGCTCCCGGCCAATGGAGTTACTC
>DBKH01000073.1 GCA_002297815.1 Bacteroidales bacterium UBA755
CGTCCTGCCAAAGGAACCGCCATCTTGAACTCCATGTCGTACGATTGTCTTTTCCTGTCACTCAATGTGGTGTCAGCTACATTGTAGATAAAGCGCTCGTCAAATGGATCATAGACCAATGTGTTGAAGCGTGTTCCTGAATCAGAGAGGTTGTCGTAAGAAAACTGTCCCCAAAGCTTGATTTTGCCAATTGAAGCGCAACCTGCCGTGTTGAAGTGAACATCAGAGGCTGACTGTGGCTCTTGAAACAGATGGTGATCTCCTGTGCGGAAGTCGTATGAGAGGATTGCGGTGTTGTTGGGTCTCTGGCTGCTTTTACCCATCAGGGCCGCGTTCCCAGAATCAATCCAAAGGGTTCTTTCTTTATTCAATAATCCGTTGTCCTGCGCCCGCACGGAAATAGGTGTGAGCGCAAGAATCAACGGGAATATTCTAAGAAAAATGCTTTTCATTTATTCTCAGGACTATTTTGCCCATGACGCCTTCTTTGAGTTCCTTCTGATTGTCGGGTCTTTGGCTACCGTGAAATCATTTGTGGAGTTGTTGGTGTCCTGGTAGATTGGGTTTCCTTCGGAAGACTTGCCCTCTTCCTTTCTGATGATCGACTCTTTGACATAAGTGCCGCTTACCCATGTCTTGCCTGCGTCAATGTTTTCAGGAAGGTAAGGGTTTGTTGTGGAATTCTTAACCCAGTTTACACCGTCAAGGATGTCTGAACGGAGGATAGGAACATAAGTTCCTGATGGTTTTCCTCCATTATAATTCGCGATAAGTGTGGCTTCTGCGATCGGGCTTGAAGGAGCGAAAAGAATCAAACCGGCATTCGCAACCGAAACCAAGTACTGTTTGGTTATGGTGGCATTTTGTGGGTTGAGCAGGATCATGTTGTCTGAGGATGGATTGTCAACCTGGCCATTCTCAATGTATTTGTCGCAGACTGTCTCGAATTCAGCGCTTGACAAATCTATAGAGTTCGGATTCTTGTCAGCTGCCGTGTGATCTGTAGCGGAGGATGCGATGATAAAGGATTCACCCGGGTTGAGAAGATAAGTCTTTCCGTCTCCCGGAATCTGCCAGATGATGTCCTTTACGGCCACATAGTCGTTGGCGACCATCTTTGTGGATGATCCGTCAGCCGCAACGAGATGACCGTTATTGTCAGCGAAGTTTATGCTTGATGAAGAATAGTTACTTGAAGAACTGATGCAGAGTCCATCGACATAGACAGGCTCGCTGCCATTGTTGTAAATCTCAAAATAGTTGTCTTTCATGTAATTAGTCTTCGCTGGGGTCTTGCTGCCGCAGTAAAATATTTCCTTGAATATGAGCGAAGACGATTTGGTCGCGGAGATTTTTATGGAGGTCAGAGCGTCCTCAGAATCAATGACAACAGCCTTCGCGCTTCCGAGGTAGTTGTAGATGGAGTAGCGGGCAGTTGCCACGACATCATACACTCCTTCAATAAGTTGGGACACCGACACGGATTTGCCGGAAGTCTCGATCTCGGTGATCTCACCTGTGTTGGTGTTTGTGAAGGTGACAAGATAGCTGTCCGGTGAAGGGACGCCTTCTGCGAATCCAGATTCATCCAGACTGATGTCAAAATCGTAGAATTTCACTTTGTCCTTTTGGCATGAAGTGAAGGAAAAGACTGTGGCTAAGGCCAAAACAGCGATAATGATTGTTCTTTTCATATACAATAATGTTAAGATGTTGTCCTAAATTTTAACTTTGAGCTCAAATCCGAAATACATTGGGGAATTCAGCTCCGAATATGTGCCGATGCTTATTTCAGATGGGTCCAGAGGTCTGGAGTTGAATATGTTGTTGACAAAGAAAGATGCTGTCATCAGATCTCCGATCTCCTTGGAAATGTTCAGATTGAACACAACCGTAGGGATTGTGTGACTCACTGTGAAGCGGCTCGGTGATTTGATGTCATACATGTACTTATAGGTTGGATCCGATGCCATCGCTGAGGTGAATTCCTCCACGTGTCCGTTTTCTGCGCTTATGAAGAGCTGGGGCAGTTCATCGTTGTTGTAGTCAGTCCAGTTGCGTGTGAACACATTCAGCTGAGTGGAGAGTGTGACCACGAACCCAATGGATGGAATATTGTGCGTCACCCTCAGCGTTGTGAGAAATTTCTCGAAATTGACACGGCTGACGAAAGGATCATAGACTGCCACGTTTGCACCGACATAACTGCCGGAACGTTGTCTGTAATCAAAAGTGTACCCCGAATTGGCGCTTTGGGTCGTCATCCATGCTCCGTTGAGGAAAAATGAAGTTCTGATGGCATCGAAACGACCGAGGTTCAGTTCATATTCAATTCCCCGATTGTGCTCGTAGCGAGTGTTCATCGGCTTGTAATACCTGAAAAACTTCTTGTCGTTTCGGGTCAAGTCGAAAACCGGAGCTCCGGATTCATCGGTACCGGCAATGGAGTAGGTAAGGTAAGGAAGCAGGACGAATGTGTCAAAATCCGAACCGAAAGTGTACCCGTTTTTCATCAATTCATCATAGAATGTGATCTTAAGGGTGTAGCGAGAGGCTATTGTCAGATCAAGGCCAAACTCAAACTTACGGTTCTTCGCCATTTCCAGTTCGCTGTTGGAAGTGTCGAATATTCTTGTGCTCGCTATCACGATTTTATCTTCAGCGGACTGTGCATCGTTGTTGAAGAGAGTCTGGTCGCAGTAAGCGTTGTTCGGATGAAGGTATGATGCGGTAGGAGCCTTCGCCGTTATTCCGTAGCCACCCCTTAAATTCAGGACGCGAGGGATAATCTCATAGCTGAGATTGATTCTTGGGGATAAGGCATCCAGATGTCCGACCATATCGTAACGCACTCCTGCACTCAGATTGAGTGCTCTGTTCAGGATAGTCGCCTTGAATGAGCTCTCAGCGAACACACCGAACTGATTCACGAAAGGAATGTCATCGAGAGGCCTTTCCCGGTAGCCGGAATCTGAGTTCGTGCTGTGTGGCGGTGGAGTCCCTTCCGGGAACACAAGCCCCTTTCCCAAGTTTCCATCGGATTTGAAATCCATACCGGCAAGGATGGTTTCGTTGGCATTGCCCCAGGATTTGAACAGCTTTGCGATGAGTTTGGCATAACTGTTCATTTCCCTGCTGTAGAAATCATAGTGTGAGAAGTACGAATCCGGCATGAATGTGGCGAATGTTCCGGACGAAACCTGTTCAGGACTGAAATTCGTTATCTTGTTGCCGTGGCTGTCATAAAAGTCTTTCCCGGGAACATTGCTGACGATTGTCCCGTCCACCATGTTGTTGGTGTACAAGGATGTGGCGTTGGCGCAGATCTGCTCTTTGAAAGAGTCTTTCAGCGTGAAACTGTTGGAGAGGTCGTATCTGATGGATTTGAGCCAGCCGGTGTTCGCGCTCCAAGTTCCGTTGGTGCTGATGCGGTAGCCGTAACTCTTCCCTCCTGACGCGAGACGAGACCTCATGTCATCAGGATTTGGGTTTCTGGTGTCCTTCCCGAATTTCAGATCAATGGAGCTGGTGCTGGAAAGCCTGTTGAATGTGTTGCTGTAAACGGCCTTGAAATTGACCCTCTGATAGTTGGCATAATTCTCAGTGGTCTTGGAGTTGCTGTAGGCATAATCCGAACTGAGGTGCAGGCTGCCGGCCTGTGGAGAAATCCGGAATCCTTTGGAAAGAGACGCCTGATAGATTTTCGGGTCTGTCTTGAGCCTGACAGTCAGAGGCTCGGCTCCTGCTTTGGAGTTTATGATGACGGCTCCGGATGTCAAGTCTCCGTATTGGACGGACGGAATTCCTCTTATGACCTCAATAGACTCAATGTTGTCTGTGGAAATCGAGCGCACATCCACCCCTGAGTTAGGAACCGAACCGGCATTGAACGTGGAAGTACCCGCGATAGTTGTGGACGTGCCGTTCATGGCGGAGCTGATGCCTTCCATGTTCGCATTGTTGGACACCGGTGATCCGTCAATGATGATGGCGGTTCCAAGGCTGTTCATGTCACTGCCGGAGGCTGTACGGAGGTTGAGGCTCTGGGCGCTTGACAGACTTGGGTTTGACAAACTGACGCCAGGCAGCAGCTGCATCACATCCCCAAGCGAACTTGTCAGGGCATGATCTATGGCCTGACGGGATATTGTGGATGCGGTGGCTTCTCCCGCCTTGCTGCTTTGGGCGACCACTTGAACCTCTTTCAGACGGAAAGAGCTCTGTTTCAAAGAGAAATTATAAACGGCTTTGCCTGAACGCTTGAGTACTATCGTTGAATCGATAGTGACGTAGCCGATCATCTCAATGTGAAGGTCATATTGGCCTTCGTCCAAATTATCGAAAGAGTAGTTGCCTTCCGCGTCAACCACAGAGTACATGCCTGCCGGATTGAGCACAACGACAGCTGCCTCAAGCGGTACTGGCTTCCCGTTTTCCATGGTTGTCACCTTGCCGCTCAACCGGATTTTTCCGTCACTCTGCATTGAATGTCCGATGTTCCCATGAAGCAAAAACAGAAACAGTAGCGGAATTATGTATTTCAATTCCTTCCTCATCGGTACATAGCTTGTTATTCGCTTATTCTTCGGATGCTCTTTGTGAGTTCGGCCCGCAGACGCGGATCACTTTCTTTTTCGAGAAGAGATTGGCAGAGACTCTGGGCGCGGGGTGCGAGATAGGAATAACGATACCATCCAAGCGTCTCAGCGATAAGTAATTTTATGTCTGGGTCCGAACATCTCGTGTAATATTCAGCGATCGGTTCAAGCGCATCCGTCCGGCATTGGTTCCTTTGCGCGCGGATGAAAAGTTTTGCCGACCTTAGGTCAATGGACTCACTTGACAGATTGTCGATGTCTGCTTTCTTGGAGGACGAATTTGAATCAATGTACTTGCAAAGGGATTCTTTGCCTTCTTCGCCTTTCCAGTACGGAGTAGAAAGCACAAGGCTCTTGGCCTTCTCCCCATCAATTGTGACGAACAGAGACTTGATGTGGAAAAGCACCCTCTTTGAGGTCAGCGGGTCAAGGAACAATTGCACGGCTTTCTCGGCAAGAGCCGGAGACTGATTGTAACTTGCGAATTTGGCTCCGAGCCTTTGGAGAAGCTCGTAATCATCGTCAAGCGCCAGAAGGATCGCCTTGTCGAAGTAGTCCGGAGCAATCTCTGCGTTGCCGTCGAATGCCGCTAGCCTTACAATCCCGGAGGAGGAATTGCTTTGAATATTAATCAGTTCCTCTGGCGTGATCGAACCACGTCTTACCAATTTCCTTATTGCAAGAGCCTTTACATCAGGATGGACTTCCTTCGATGCGATGGCCTTTCTCCAAAATCTGTCGGAATATTCTCCACGTCCCGCAGCGGCATCCCATGAGCTCAAGGAAGAATAGTGGAAAGTAGGGTCTCCGAATATGTGGGTTTCCAGATTCCAGATGTTCTTGTAGATGTTTCCAGCGCAGACGCCTTCGCTGAAAAGTCCGACCATCTCATCGCACCAGACATCCTGGAGCGAATTTACGGAATGAGCGAGTGCGGCAAGTGTGGAGTTCTTGTCAGAGAACAGGTAATGCGATACGATGTAGTCATCCTCGATGAAGGCTCCGTTGAAACATGCGTCAAAGATGATGAATTTGGCCGCGATGCTTTGGGCGTCAACGTCTTCCGGGTAGATGTCCAAGGAGCGGCTGTAGAGACTGTCTTGAGCGATGAATTTCGGATCGGAGGCTTCTTCTAACCATTGGGCGGGGATGCCGTAACGTTTGATGTAATCGGCTTTGAGTTTCTCTGGATTGCGAGAGAAACGCATCTTTACACGGAAATAGTTTTGTGCGAGAGAAAGCCAACCCTCAGGAGAGGAAACGTAAGGGGATCCGTTGAGCAACTGCATGTCGTTGTAGCCATGATGATGGAGTATGGCGAGATCCACGCTTGGCTCGGAAAGGCCCGCGAGAAGTCTGTCCTTGACTGATTCATCAAAATCATGATTGATAAAATCCACCTTCCCACCATTAC
>DBKH01000070.1 GCA_002297815.1 Bacteroidales bacterium UBA755
TATGAAAACTACATCCATCGCTCTCGGAAACTATTTCGAAGACTTTATCAAGGCACAGATTGCCCAAGGACGGTACAACAACGCCAGTGAGGTCATTCGGGCAGGCCTTCGCTTGCTGGAAGAGGACGAGAGCCAACTTATGGCTCTGAAGTCCGCGATCAACGAAGGACTTGACAGTGGCGTAGACGAAGAATTTGACCCTAAGGCACATCTGAAATCCCTAAAAGCAGAGCGATCAAATGGCTAAGAGGCTGGAATATTCCCGAAAAGCCATAGAGGACTTGACCTCGATATGGCGATACACGGTAATGACATGGTCGGAAAAGCAGGCTGATGACTATTACAACAAGTTAATCTCAGCCTGCAACCTTCTGTTTCTGTTATCCAAGTCCACCGTAACGTCAAAAAAGTATGATGAAATCATACCAGACCTGTATGGTCTCCATTGTGGGCATCACATAATCTTCTACACAATCCGTCCGCAAGGCAACATCCTGATTGTCCGCATCCTGCACGAAAGAATGGATTTTAGGCGGCATTTTCCACAAGCCATAAAATAGTAATCAAAAAATATCAAGGAATCAGTTTTTTTCGGATCAGGGGAAAACCGGTGTCAGGAGGCCACAGTGGCCTACGCGCTTCGCGCGCCCTATCCGGGTGAATGGCCACTGTGGCCTCCTGACACCTGCACCCCTGAGCGGAGAAGTTCTTTCATTCAGTATCATTTTGTCCGGAAAATTTCCACTCACACCGGACAAAACTCATTTCGCTGCCGGTTTGTCCGGCGAGCAAGCGTTTCGCCGGACAAATGGCTTTCAAATACCTGCTCCAGAACATTGGCCACAGAACTTCCAGATCGACAAGTCCGTCTAAGTGATTGTTACCAATAGCGTTCAGGAACAAAAAGTGGTATTTGGTTCTTTGGCAGACCGACAAGCGTAATAAGTTGACTCTCTGCAAACAAGACTCTTCCCTATGGTTGATTCCTGCTGAAGGTGGACGTGTATGTCGCACTCTATTAATAACTTGCCCGCTACTCGCTCATACAGAGCCAGTGGCGGGCAAGACTTTGTTTATCAGTAGTTTAAATCTTCCCTTTAGCGGGAACCAACCAAAGGCAAGGCGTTATAAATATTCATTGAAAATGAATTAGCAGACACGGTGGTCTGTAGAGGATTTGAGAAAATGGATACCTCAACAACAAATTTGCATCTCAGTTAGTCTGTCCCATTCAATGGTTCGACTTTCTCGAGTAATGGAAGAGGGATGGGACGAAGGCCAGGACGAGGAGGAGCTCTTCGAGTTCGCGATGCACGAGCGTCAGTACAGGGACTACAAGAGCGGAATCGCAAAGCAGCGCTTCAACGCTGAGCTCGCTGACCTCAAGGCCAAGGCGAACGCCCCGATCGAGGTTGTGCGTCCGATTGTCGAGATGCCGAAGTTTGATGTCGAGGAATATGCCAAACGTTATCCTCACGCTGTTCCTGTCCAGGCTCCAGCCAAAGGTCAGCTTCTCTGGCAGGTCGATGTGGAGGATGATTCCGCAGCACCGGTAGCCGGAACCGAGGTCAAGGCCGGCAAGGGCATCGGATTCGTGCAGACATATTACGGAATGGAGGAACTGGATCCTGCCGTTGACGGCCGCATCGTGGCGACTCTCGGCAAGCAGGGTGACAAGGTCGCCAAAGGTGAGATCGTCGCCTTTGTCGAAGGCTCCACCGACGCCGCCAAGTAATGAATATTCATAAGAATTTGAAAAACACTCCTCCGGTCACTTCGATGGTTGGTGAGCCTTGCCGAACCACAAGCTCTGTGACCGGAGGAATTTTAGTCGCTTCATCGGTCTCAGAACTGTCCACCTCGGTCGCTGAACCTATCGAAGCGGCTTCTTTACCTCCCGTTGAGCGGCATCCTTTCGAGCCTTTCCTGCCGGATAACGCTAAAGTGCTGATGCTCGGCAGTTTTCCTCCGCAGGCCAAACGCTGGAGCATTAAGTTCTACTACCCGAACTTCATCAACGACATGTGGCGGATCATTGGACTGATTTTCTTTGGAGACAAGAACCGTTTCGTGGACGTTGCCGCCAAGAAGTTTAAACTCAAGGACATCGTGGATTTCTGTACCAAGACTGGGATAGCGATGTACGATACCGCCACAGCCGTCCGCCGCCTGAAAGACAACGCCTCAGACAAGTTCTTGGAAGTCGTCACCCCGACCGACATCCCGGCTCTGTTAAGGCAAATTCCTCAATGCCAAGCCATTGTCACCACCGGAGAGAAGGCCACAGAAACCCTCTGTCAAACGTTCGAGACTAATGCACCAACTACGGGAGAATATTCAGAATTTCACTTTGAGAATCGTCCAATGCGTCTCTACCGCATGCCATCCTCATCACGAGCCTATCCCCTCTCCCTCGAAAAGAAAGCCGCTGCCTACCGCCGCCTCTTCTCCGACCTCGGAATGGTGTAGTTTTCGCGCACTCTTCGGCCACATTTTCGGCCATTATCGTCGCCCGAAGTCTCTGCTAAGCACCCTCCGGAAACACTTCCGGCCACTTCCGTCGCCCAAGAACGCCACATCTTCCTCATAGAATGAGCATCCCAAAGGTTAGCGTTACACTCTAAAAAAATCATAGACAACACGTTAATGTCAACCTACTCTATATCAACGGGTGAGGCATAATCCTCTCATAACGAATAGCATAAGAGATCCTCTTTAGCTTATACCGGCCAAAGAGGAACAGCTTTTCAGCAGACAATCAAATCACTACATTTCACGGCTTGATAATAGCCCCAGTGGAACGTCAAGAGACATAGATGTGTCAAGGCTGGCGAGATATTCAGAAATAGTTTATAACTTTACGTTCGACGAAACCACACATTAATATTGATGAGAAACACAAAGGGGAAGGCAACGGACATATTCGATGCAATCAAAAGCAATGATTTTGAAAAAATTAAGCGGATGGTTGAGGCGCAGCCAGAACTGGCCAAAGCGATTGCGCCAAAGAAACCGACGGAGACGATGGGGATGTCGCCGCTTCAGGTGGCGCTCAACACTGGATGGCACAGGGAAATCGCCTGGTTTCTGCTGGAGAATGGTGCGGATGTCAACTATATGGCCGGGCCTGAATATAAACTGTACGGGAGCAGTGTGGGTTATCCAGCTCTGTTTGACGCAGTCTGCTCTGCTGTGCGGAACACCAGACGTTATGTACAAGACCAACAGACGGGAGAGTTCCGATGGATTCACTCCAAGGATGAGGCTGATTTGTCATTCAGATTTCTGAAACGAATGATCGAACTTGGCGCAGACGTGAACAAAACCGACTACGATGGCCGCAACTCTCTGATGGAAGCCATCGGTGAAGCCAACAAACTCTGCCCGATAGTGAATCCGGTGACCGGCAGGTTGTACGACTCTCTTCCCATCACCCCAGAGATGACAGAAGACCTCCGACGGATCTTCAAGTTACTGATAGACAGTGGAGCGGACAGGGATAACAGGTCGGCATATTCAAAGAAAACCATCAGGGAACATTACGCATCTGAGACCATCTGGCGAATCTGCGGTGATTTGTTCGAGAAAGATGAGAGCATATTCAGATAATTTGCGATAGTAGGACGATCGCAGGATGACGGCCACAATATGGACAATGTGAAGGACCTGATCTATTTCCTTTTGAACAGTGACTTCAGATCCATTACGAAATAATCCTCAAGAGGCAGAGCCTGAGGGCCAACGATGAATGCAGCGGTGATCTTGTCCGCAAATTGTTCTTTGAACTTCTCAAAGCCCACGGTCTTGTCAACGCTGCCACTTTTGACTTCTATGGCAACTAGTGCCTGTCCCTTTCTCAAGACATAGTCACACTCTTGCCTTCTTTCATTTCGCCAATAAAACAACTCGTAGTCATCGGTCATCGCCCTGTTAGCCAGATGCGCCCCCACAGCAGACTCAACCTGACGTCCCCACTCTGCCGGATCCACACGTGCCTCATCAAATGAGAATTTTCCGAACCTATTACGGAACGCATTGTTGTACACCTGCATTTTAGGGACAGACTGTTTCTCCTTTATCCTCGATGGAAAGTAATTCTGAAGAGGCTGTACAGTCATAGATTTGCTGAGTATATCAAGATAGTTTTTGATTGTCGGAACGGTACCGCTGTTCATCGTTCCTTGCATCTTAGTAAGAGATAATTCCTTGGCGGACTCGGTGCAGGCAAGTTCAAATACCTGCCTCAGAAGAGCAGGATTACGAATCTCCTCAATTTCAAGAATATCTCTGGTCAGAATCGGAGATATAATCGAATCTTCCATAAGATTACGCCACCTATCTTCATCCTGAATATCCGGTGCAAGCCCTGGGAATCCACCAAAGTAAACATATTCATCCATCGAAAAGCCAAAGGCCTCGTGCATTTCCAGCCAATCCCAATAGCCCATCTTTATTGTTTCAAAGCGGCCCTCAAGGGATTCCTCAAGTCCTTTCTGCAACAGAAGGCGGGAAGAACCGAGCAAAATCACCTTCAAATTACGGTGACTTCTGGAATCCTCATCCCATTCCTTCTTCACCTGCTCACTCCAACCTTTGATTTTCTGGACTTCATCAATGATAAGAATATGTTCTTGCTCCGAATGAATATCCATCCGCATGCGCGCCTGCTGCCATTTGTTCGGAATCCACGAAGTGTCAAAACGGTTGACACTATCAGCAGCGAAAAAATCAAACGGAACCGAAGTCCCTTCCGTAAACTGTCCAACCAATGTGGATTTACCAACCTGACGTGGCCCCATTACTATCTGCATCCGACGCCGTGGCTCAGCCATTCGGGATTTAAGAATATTCAGATGTCGCCTTTGGTACATAGTGATTTTATAAATTGTGTTTTACAAATTTATAAAATATATTTTACAAAATCGCAAGTTTTAAGATAATTAATTGACTGCTAAGCATCTACCCTATAGCAACAACTACAGAAAACCTCCAAGACATTCAAGTGCTTCGATAGATGGTGCACCTCGACAAGCTCGGTGATCAAGTCAAACCTCTTGTTCAGCTACCGGATAGAGCCATAGGAACAGCGGACGAAAAGAGTAGGAGAGGCCATAACAGCAGCCGAGGTTATAACCGCAACCCACAAAGAATTTCCCCTTGCCGCAATTTTTGTAACGTGAAAAATTCGGCAAGGGGAAATTCTTTGCGGGGTCAAACCCTATGACGAGCACTACTTGCTCAGCTCATCTGCGTGCGAGAGGAGATACTCCTCGGCCTCAACGTTCCAGAGGCCGCCCCGGGCTTTGCATAGGCGGTCGAGTTCGGCATAGACCGGGTTGGTCTTGCCTTTCTCCTCGAAATCGGTGATGGCGACGAGAGGCATCTCCACGTGGGTGTAAATGAGCTTCTTGCCGCCTTTGATCGACGGTAGGTTCAGAGTGGTTTCAGGGACCACATTCAAGCCACCGATGTGGGTCACGAGACCGGCGGGGTCAAGGCCTTCACCCATCATCTTTAGGGCTTCCTTCATGTCCTCGGTGTTGCCACCGCTGGTGCCGACCACGTGGGTTGAGGCGTAGTGGACGTTGTAGAAATTGAACGGAGCCTTGAAATCGGAGCGGCCAGGGCCAGAGAAGAAATTCAGGCAGCCATCGTGGCCGAGAATGTCGTCACCCTGCTCCACGACAGCGGGAACAGGGGCCATCACGATGACCTCATCGTAGCCTGTTCCACCGGAAATCTCACGCAGAGTCTCGACCGGATTCTCCACCGCACCGGTGTTCACATAACGCAGGTCAATTCCGCGGGAAGCGGCGAACTCCTTGGTGTAGAGCATCGCCGCGCGGTCAAGACGAGCCTGGTCAATGTCCGTCACCACAAAGAGAGCCGGTCTCCTGTCCTCACGGTGGAGAACATAATTGATCATTGCTAGACCCATCGGACCGACACCGGCCAGAAGAGCCATCTTGCCACCGTCCTTGATTTCCATCTGGTGAACATACGAGCCGGGATGCGTGTGATAGCAGGCGTGCATCGCACCGATCACACAGGCAAGAGGCTCACTCAATGACGCTGGATAGAATCCAGGGCCATTGTAATGCAGAAGGCACCCCATCTCCATCACATCCGAAGGGATGATGATGTAGGTCGCGTCGCCACCGATGAATCTATAGGAATATCCCGGAGCGGACAGCAGTCCTACAGGACCTCCGGCGTAGTTGAGGGCCGGCTGGATGGAGAACTTGTCACCCGGCTTGAACTGATCCTTCCACTTGGAGCCGACCTCAACAATCTCTCCGGCGAACTCGTGGCCGATGATCGTGGGATTATCAGTGATGTCCCCCGGAACTCTCTTGTGGTCAGAACCTTGATGGGAAGACTTGTAGGAAGACATGCAAAGGCTGTCGCTGACAACCTTTGCAAGAATTTCGTCCTCCTTCATCTCGGGGAGTTCGAACTCCTCGAGACGAAGGTCTTCCTTACCATATAATCTAACGGCTTTAGTAAGCATGGTCGTCTCCTTTTACACACCCTTCTTAGCGCGGATGATCTGCTCTGCAGTGGTCTGGTTGCTGACCGGAACATAATCCTTCAGGGGGACGATCTTCTCGTTGATGGCATCCAGGAACCAGGACGGTTGAGGGAAGAACGCTTCCTCAAGCTCGTGGCAAGGGGTGATCCAGTTGCGGGAACCGAGCACCACAGGAGCGGCGTCGAGGTCATCGAAGGCCATCTCGGTGATGTTGGCGGCGATGTCATTGAGGTACGAGCCACGGGCGCAGCCGTCGCCAGCGATGATGATGCGGCCGGTCTTCTTCACGGACTCAAGCACCTTCTCATAGTTGAATGGAACGAGGGAGCGGGCATCAATGACCTCCGCCTCCATCCCATACTTTTCCTTCAGTATGTCAGCGGCCTCAAGCGCGCGGTACAAAGTGGCACCGATCGTAAGGAATGTCACATCCTTACCAACTCTCTTGACATCAGGCTCACCGATCGGAATCTCATAATATTCCTCAGGCACACCACCTTCGTGGAACATCTCGCCCTTGTCGTAAATCCTCTGACTTTCAAAGAATATGACAGGGTCGGTCCCCTGAAGCGCAGCGTTCATCAAGCCCTTCGCATCATACGGAGTGACAGGGAAGCAGACCTTGAGTCCAGGAATATGGCAGCACAGCGAAGTCCAGTCCTGTGAGTGCTGAGCACCGTATTTAGAACCGACGGACACACGGACTACAACCGGCATCTTCAGGATGTTGCCAGACATAGCCTGCCACTTAGGAAGCTGATTGAATATCTCGTCTCCGCAGCAGCCAAGGAAGTCGCAGTACATAATCTCCGGGATCACACGGCCTCCGCACATGGCGTAGCCGATGGCAGTACCGATGATCGCGGCCTCGGCGATCGGAGAGTTGAACAGACGGTGATACGGAAGTGCCTCTGTCAGACCTCTGTAGACAGCGAAAGCGCCACCCCACTCACGGTTCTCCTCACCGTAAGCCACCAGAGAGGCATCCTTGTAGAAACGGTCAGCGACAGCCTCGAATATTCCGTCCCTGATGTTGTAGGTCTTCATCTTGCTTGCAGGTTTGCCGTCCTTGTCGATGTAGAACCTGGACTTGCCGGCTATCTGCTTCACGCGAGGATTCTCCTCCAGAGGCATATTCACGTCAGGTTTGGCGTCGCTGAGGGAGTCGATGCTCTGGTTGGAGAACATCATGTCGCCCAGAAGCTCGCTCTCCTTCACGAGATCCATTCTCGGAGAAAGATCGGTGTCAATGGCGAGCCTGTAGCAATCGAATATGTTGGCGTCAACCTCCTTGCGGATCATGTCAAGGGTGACCTGATCAGCCACACCGGCCTCCTTAAGTTTCTCTCCGAAAGCGAAAATGCAGTCCTCATTCTCCCAGGCCTCAATCTCCTCCTTGGTACGGTAAGAAGACTGGTCGCTCGGCGAGTGACCGCTGTAACGGTAGGTGACAACGTCTAGAAGCGCAGGACCTTTCTTCTCCAGCAGGTAGGCCTTCTTGCGATTGAACGCATCGATGACAGCGAGAGGATTGTAACCGTCAACCCTTTCCGCCTCCATTGCATCGGCCTTGAATCCGGCACCAAGGCGTGCAGGGAACACATAGCCCATCGTCTCTCCCTTAGTCTGGCCACCCATCGCATACTGGTTGTCCATCACGTTGAAGAGGACTGGTAGCCCGCCCTTCATGTCGCCTTCCCAAAGAGTGTTGAACTGATCCATCGAGGCGAATGTCATGCCCTCAAGGACAGGTCCGCGAGCCATGGCACCATCACCGAGGTTGGCGACAACAATGCCCTTCTTGCGGTTAACTTTCTTATACAGAGCGGCTCCCACAGCGATCGAGCCAGAACCACCCACGATGGCGTTGTTCGGGTATATTCCGAAAGGAGTGAAGAACGTGTGCATCGATCCGCCCAAGCCCTTGTTGAAACCAGTCGTGCGGGCGAAGATCTCGGCCATCGCTCCGTAGAGCAGGAAACGGATTCCGAGTTCCTTGACATCCTTACCTTCGTAAGCCTTCTTGGCCACGTTCAGGGTGGCACCGCCCCAGAACTCCTCCATAACCTTCTTCAGTTCCTCATCTGGGAGAATTTGGATGGAACGCAGTCCCTTGGCGAGAATCTCACCGTGTGAACGGTGCGAACCGAAGATAAAATCATCTGTGTCAAGGCAGTAGGCCATACCGACAGCAGCGGCCTCCTGACCAGCTGAAAGGTGGGCAGGCCCAGGGTTATTGTAAGCGACTCCGTTGTAACCACCCGTGGTCTTGACCAGATTGAGCATGGTCTCAAACTCACGGATGTAAGACATGTCGCGGTAGATCCGGAGCAGATCCTCCTTTGTGAAATTGCCTTCCTCAAGCTCTTCCTTGACGGTCTTGTTGTACGTCATCACAGGGATCTTCGGAAGCTCAAGCTCGTGATCCTTCGGACGCAGGGTCTCGTTCGGATCAATGTATAGCGCTTTTGGCATATTAGTATAGTATTAATTATTGATATTCCTTGGTAGCAGTCACTTCACAACACTGTTATTTCAGCGCGAAAGCCGTCTCCTTTATGATTTCTGAAACAGTCGGGTGCGGGAAGACAACCTCCTTGAGTTGCTCTAAGGTCATCTCCGACTCGATGGCGATGCATGCGCTGTGGATTATCTCGGAACAAGGGTTGCCGAGCATGTGCACGCCAAGCACCTCGTGGTACTTCTTGCCGACAATGATCTTGCATATTCCCTCACCTCCCTCATTCTCAGCGACGAAGCGGCCAGCGTAGGCCATAGGAAGCTTTACAACTGAATATTCCTTCCCGGAAGCCTTGGCCTGCTCTTCGGTGAGCCCGACTCCAGCGACCTCAGGGTTGGTGTAGACGATTCCAGGGATGGCGTCATAACGCATGTGGTCTTCCTTTCCAAGAATATTGTTGACCGCTACCTCGCCCTCTCTGCTCGCGGTGTGGGCCAGCATCGAGAAGCCGGTGACATCACCTGCTGCATAGACTCCGGGAATATTCGTGCGCATCCTGCTGTCCACCTTGATTCCGCAAGGCTTTCCGCCACGATTCAGGAGCATCTCCACACCGAGGTTCTCAAGGCCGAAGCCGCTGATGTTGGCGCGGCGGCCCACAGAGACTAGTATCTTGTCCCCGCTGACCCTCTGGGTGTTACCCTCCGGATCCTCATAAACAACGGTGTTGCCCTCGATTCCGGTGACCTTGCATTTGAGGCAGAAGTTCACGCCACGCTTTGCGTAGATCTTCTGGAGCATGGCGCTGATCTCATCGTCAAGAGGTCCGAGAATCTTCGGAAGCATCTCGACCACAGTCACTTTCGTACCGAGAGTGCTATAGAAAGCAGCGAACTCCATTCCGATGACACCGCCACCGATGACAACGAGCTCCGAAGGACGCTCATTGAGCGCAAGGATTTCTCGGTTTGTAACGATCACGTCACCAGCTTCCTTAAGGCCTGGGAACGGAGGCACAGCGGCCTCTGAACCGGTACAGATGAGGATGTTGCGAGCAACGTAAGTTTGGTCAGCGGCAGAGATCTTGATGCCTTCCGCATCACGACCTTGAATCATGGCCTCAGCGGCAACAACCTCTACATTGTTGGACTTCATCGCCAGCTTGACCCCACCGACAAGTTTCTTCACGACCTTGTTCTTGCGGGCGACGATCTTGGAATAGTCAAACGTAGGTTCCTTGACATAGACACCGTAGTGATCTCCAGTGAGGGCATAGTTATAGACCTTCGCACTGTAAAGAAGAGTCTTAGTAGGGATGCAACCCTCGTTGAGGCAGACTCCGCCAAGTGATTTCCTTTCAAAGAGGACAACCTTAAGGCCGGCGGCACCGGCTCTTTCAGCGGCCACGTAACCACCTGGGCCGCCACCTATTACCGCTAAATCGTACATATTCGTGAATATTTAAAATTCAATTTCAAGATTTTCAATTTCTACTGCAACTTGCTTAAGGAAACGGGTGGCCTCTCCACCGTCAAGTGCCCTATGGTCGTAGGTCAGGGACAGGCCGAGATAAGGGACGAAGGCATAGACTCCGGCCCCCAGATCCTTCGGACGAGGAACGATCGTGCCGACTCCGAGAATCGCGCTCTGAGGCACGTTGATGACAGGCGTGAACCACTCCACTCCGAAGCCTCCAAGGTTGGAGACCGTGAACGAAGCGCCTTCGGCTGAGAGCAGGTCAGGATTGATAGATCCCTTCTTGCAATCCTCGGCCACCTTCTTGAGTGCCTTGCTCAAGCCTATGATATTCAAGTCCTCTGCATGCTTGACGCATGGAACCATCAATCCGCGCTCGGTATCAACCGCACAGCCAAGGTTGACGACATTGAATATCCTCATGGCGTCCCCGAGGCAGTGAGAATTGACCTTAGGGAATTTCTTCAGAGCCTTGATGACCGCGTAGCAGACGAAGTCGTTGATCGTGATGTTGGCGTCGATCCTTCCCTCCTCAAGGGCTTTCTTCGCCTTCTTGCGGAGAGCCTGGACGCGACGCGCGTCCGCCCCAAGCATGTGGGTGAGCTGGGCCGTGTTCTGGAGGGAGTTGTACATCGACTTGGCGATGAGCTTGCGCATGTTGGACATCTTCTCGACCTTGAACTCCTCGCCTTCCCCGGCAAGATTCTCGGTGTGGGTTGGTTTCCAGACCTTGAGATCGGAGCCCTTGACCATTCCGCCTATTCCAGAGCCAGCGGCTGGTGCCTGAAGGCCTCCGTCCGCCATCATGGCCTTAGCTAGACCAGACTTCGGTGCGCCCTGAGCAGCGACCACATCACGCTCGATGATGCGCCCGTGAGGACCAGAGCCAGCGATTTGCGCTGTGTCCACGCCTTTCTCGGAAGCGAGTCTGCGGGCCCTTGGAGAAACGGGAGCATTGACGGTCGGCCCGGTCGCTGAGCTTGCCGAAGCGACCGGTGACGTGGATGCGGTCACTTCAATGGTCGCTGAGCCTGCCGAAGCGACATTTTCCTGTTGGTTTTGAGCCATGGTCACTTCGGCAGGTTCAGTGACCGCCGCCCCCGTAGGAGCATATTCAGAGAACGATTCCCCCGGCTCGCCTATTACCATGACATTTGTTAGGCAAGGTATCTCATCGTTATCATTGAAAAAGCAGGCGAGCACAGTGCCTTCGACCTTCGCATCTTCATCAAAAGAAGCTTTGTCAGTCTCGTAGCTGAAAAGAACATCACCCACAGCAACTTTGTCCCCCACTTTTTTCTTAAACTCGGTAACAATACAACTTTCTACGGATTGCCCTTGCCTGGGCATTATAACTACGTGTGCCATTAATTATAATGATTATTAATTTTCAGTTTCGAAGCCGTTCCGTCAAACAAATCAAAAACGGCATCTCGTACACACAAAGTTAAAATTTCTTCCTGACATAAAAAAGGATTATATTTGTAGTCTATAAACGAATTAGCATATTTCAAATTCAAAATATCAAATAAAAAGATGCAGTCAACAGAAGATCTGAAAAAGATAGCCTCTCAGGTAAGGAGAGACATCATCAGAATGGTCGTAAAGGCCAAATCCGGACACCCTGGCGGCTCCATGAGCAGCGCTGACTTCATGACAGCTTTGTACTTCAATGTCATGGATCACAACCCGGCAACATGGACACGCGAAGGAAAGGATCAGGACATGTTCATTCTTTCAGCCGGGCACCTAACTCCAATGTATTACTCAATTCTGTCAAGATCGGGTTATTTCCCTACATCCGAACTCGGCACATTCCGCAAATTCGGAAGCCGTCTTCAAGGCCATCCTTCTGTAAGAAAAGGACTTCCTGGAGTGGCTCAGGCTGCCGGCTCATTGGGACAGGGCCTTTCAGTTGCGGTTGGCGCTGCTCTAGCCAAGAAAGCTAACAATGATCCTCACAATGTCTTCGTTCTCTGCGGTGACGGTGAGACCGAAGAGGGGCAGATCTGGGAAGCAGCGATGTTCGCAGCTCACCACAAGGCCGACAATGTGATTGCCATGACTGACTGGAACGGCCAGCAGATAGATGGTACCACAGAGGAAGTGGCCGGACTTGGAGATCTTGAGGCCAAATGGAAGGCTTTCGGATGGGAAGTCATCATCGCTGACGGGCATGACATGGACAAGATTCTGGAGGCATTCGCTCAGGCAAAGGCCGGAGCCGGAAACGGCAAGCCTAAGATGATTCTGTTCAAGACAGAGATGGGACACGGGGTTGATTTCATGGCGGGCACCCACAAATGGCACGGCAGCGTGCCTTCTGAGGAGCAGTGCCAGAATGCCCTGAGCCAGCTTGAGGAAACATTGGGGGACTTTTAATTCAGGAATATCATGAAAAAATACACAGATAAAGGAAAGAAGGACACCCGCAGTGGTTTTGGAGCCGGCCTTCTTGAAGCCGGAAAGGCTGACTCTAGGGTCGTGGCTTTGACTGCCGACCTCAAGGGCTCACTCAAGATGGACGCTTTCGCGGCCGAATTCCCGGAGAGATACTACGAATGCGGAATCGCTGAATCAAACATGATTGGAGTCGCATCGGGTATGGCCCTTGCTGGCAAGATTCCGTTCGCTGGTTCATTCGCAGAGTTCGTCACCGGACGTGTCTATGACCAAATCAGAATGGAAGTCTGCTACGGCAAGACAAACGTCAAGATTGCCTCGTCACACGCTGGCATCACCCTCGGTGAAGATGGTGCCACACACCAGACAATGGAGGACATCGCCCTCATGCGCGCGCTTCCAGGAATGGTTGTGCTGAATCCTTGCGATTGGACCCAGACGAAGAACGCTACAATGGCAGCAGCCAAATACGATGGTCCAGTGTACTTACGCTTCGGACGTCCAAAGGTAGCTGACTTCACACCTGACGTTCCGTTCGAGATTGGAAAGGCCTACGTGCTGAACGAGGGTAAAGACGTTACCCTCTTCGCCACTGGTCACATGGTTTGGGAAGCCCTTCAGGCAGCCGAGGCATTGGAAGCAGAGGGAATCTGCGCAGAGGTAATCGACATCGCCACCATCAAACCTCTTGACACTCAGGCCGTTATCTCATCAGCCATCAAAACCGGAGCCGTTGTTGTTGCAGAAGAACATAACATGGCCGGAGGTCTTGGCGAACTGATTGCGGGAGTGCTTGCCGCCACAGCTCCAAAGCCAATTGAATATGTCAATGGACGTGACGAGTTCGGTCAGAGCGGCACTCCGTCAGAGCTTCTCGCTGCCTACGGAATGGATGCTGCCCACATCGTTGAAGCTGCAAAAAAGGTTCTGGAAAGGAAATAGCCGATAAAAAACAGAAATTTCTATAAAAAACAGAAAAAAGTTAGGAGACATTTACGTTTCTTAACTTTTTTTCTGTTTACTATGCCTATATTGCCGGCCTTAAACTCGCGGTCATAAAAGAATATGTCAGCACGTGCACCGGCATATTCCAAAACAGCTGCGGTAAAGATAGTGAACTATGAAAATGAAAGACTTGTGCGTGGACGAGAGACCACGGGAGAAGATGCTCGCCAAAGGAGCAGGCGCGATGAGCAACGCGGAATTGCTCGCCATTCTGATTGGCTCAGGAACGCAGAAAGAGAATGTGATCGAGGTCGCGAACAGACTGCTGTCCGTCAATGAAGGCAAGCTTTCCATGATCGCTGACATGGATGCTGGGCGTATGAAAGAAATCGGAGGAATCGGAAGTGTCCGCTACACCACGATTGCAGCTGCGTTCGAACTTGGAAAGCGATGCTGCCTTGAAGATCCAGGAATAGAAAGAGTCCCTCTCACCGATGCTGACATCGTGTTCAGGATGATGATTCCTCGTCTCAAAGGGCTTGATCATGAGGAGTTCTGGATTATTTTCCTAAACAGGGCTAACTACATTATTCACAAGGAGATGATTAGCCGAGGTGGCCTATCCTCAACTGTTGTGGATCCAAAACTAGTAGTAAAGAGAGCCCTTGACAAACGAGCGAGCGGACTGATCATGGTGCACAACCATCCGTCAGGAAACCCTAGGCCAGGACACAGCGACCTTACAGAAACAGAACGCATGAAAAAGGCGGCGAACACTTTCGACATCGCCCTTCTCGACCACATCATCATCTGCGATGATTGCTATTTCAGCTTCGCTGATGACAGAGTTACAATTGCGGAAAGGGATGAGAAATGATTATAATTCCTTGCGGAGGCGGGCCTTAGGAATGTCGAGCTGGTCACGGTACTTGGCAATGGTGCGGCGCGCCACCTTGTAGCCCCTTTTGTTCATTTCCGCCACCAACTGATCGTCAGTCAACGGCTTACGTTTGTTCTCCGCGTCCACACACTCCCGGAGGGCCTTTTTAAGCTCACGGGTAGAAACTTCCTCGCCATCTTGGTTCTCAAGACCCTCGGAAAAGAAATACTTAAGAGGGAATATCCCGAAATGCGTTTCAATGTACTTACTGTTGACTACTCTGGAAATCGTTGAAATGTCAAAACCGGTTCTCTCCGCTATGTCCTTGAGAACCATCGGCTTAAGATGAGACTCATCCCCATCCATGAAATAATCATGCTGATAGTCTATGATGGCCTTCATGGTACTCTCCAAAGTGTTGTAACGCTGCTTGAGAGCCTCGACAAACCATTTTGCAGAATCCAATTTCTGCTTCACAAAAGTAGCGGCTTCCTTTTTCTGCCTATCCGATGACCCTTGAGCCTCCGCAAGAAGCTCTGCATACTTGTGATTCACACGGATCTCAGGAATGTTGAACCTTGGCATAGTCAACTTAAGTTCACCATTATCCAACGTAAGCACAAAATCAGGCACAATCTGCTGAGCCTGATCATTGTACGAATCATCAATCTGCCCACCAGGAGCAGGATTCAACTTGACAATTCTAGCCATGACAGCCTTCATGTCTTCTTCGGTAAGGCCAAGCCTAGTAATAATTTTCTGGAAATGTCTGTTTGAAAATTCTTGAAAATAATCCGTCAGAATCGTCTCAGCGACCTGCACTTCCTTTGTCTGCTTTTGAGCCTTCAACTGAAGTAAAAGACACTCTCGCAAATCCCTTGCTCCAACCCCGGCCGGCTCAAACTCCTGAATGACTTTCAGCATATTCAAGACCTCCTCAGGACTAGACTCTATGTTCGCCCTGAACGCCAAATCATCCACAATGCTGTCAATGTCCCTGCGAAGATACCCGTCACTATCCAAACTGCCGATGATGAAAGCAGCAACATCGTGATCGTGCTTGGACAGGTTACGGTAGCCAAGTTGTTCCATCAAGCTCTGAGTAAAGCTCTCTTTAACTGAGAACGTGTTGTACTGAGGACGTTCATCCTTACCGTAATTATTGACATGTAGCTTGTAGGAAGGAATCGGATCATTCTCATCTATCTCGTCAATGGAAATGTCCTTAGGCTCGTCACTGTCCTCATTCTTGTCCGGTGCCGGAGAATCATCAAGCACCGGATTGTCCTCAAGTTCAGATTTCACCTTCTGCTCCAACTCCTGAATCGGAAGTTCGATAAGCTTGATTGTCTGAATCTGGAGAGGGGAAAGTTTCTGAGTCTGTTTGAGTTCTAATCCTTGCTTGAGCATAACTTAATCCTGATTATCTGTCACTATTTTTTCAACAGTATAGGAATGGAAACGGTCAACAACAGGATAACCGATTGCCTCCCTTACAATGAATGCAGTTGGGAATGTCCCTTTAACCTGCTGAAGAAGTTGCATGGCTTCGGATCTAGTACGGAAATCTCCCACCGTCACCTTGAAAAAAGGATTGGAATACGTCCGATAGGCGGACACTCCCGGAAACATCCCTTTAAATCGCTCCAAAGCCGTCTCGGAATCGTTCCTCGATGTCTGCTTGTTGTCATTGAATATCCTTACCCTGAAGCCGGTTTGTGTTCTGGATGGATTTGCTGTCAAATAAGACTCAAAGGCGTCCAAAATGCGTTGCGACTGATGCACTGTCACATTGGATTCCCCATTTTCATGCCTTGCGGAAAGAAGATTGAATATGCTCTTGCCTATCAAAGTTGAATCCATCGCAGCACTTTGCCGATAGGCGACCGAGTCCCGTTCTTGAGCGAAAGAGACTGATAATGAAGCAATGAGCAAAAGGATTACAACAACTGGTTTGCCTGTCATGATATTCATAAGACTATTTTGCCATTTCATTAAGATCGATGTTTTTGAATCTAAAAGTCTTCCCTGCCCCACTCTTCAACTTCACGGTTGCGGTAACATCTGTAGTAAACCCTTCAAGGTTTCCTTTTTTCACTATCTGCACCAATTTCATCAAACTTACTCCATCGCTCAAAGTAGCGGTACAAGGCAGGTCATAGACCTTTGAGCATTTTTTGTCAACACTGATCGTGTCGGCTGTGTAGGTAGCGAAATCCTCTCCCATGTACTTCACCGTGCCGCTAACATCCATAACCTTAAACGCGAAAGTCGGGTTATCAATACCAACCGCAAGCACGGCATCAACAGAGCGAAGCCCCTTCAATGAATATGATTCCAGACCGCATGAGGTAACTTTTATGTCCTTGACCTTTCTCAAACCAGAGCACCCGGAAAAAACCGCACTAGCAATCAAAATAGCCAAAACAATGAATATGTTCCTATTGAATATCTTCATTTTGTCAACACTGTTTCTACAAAGATAGTGAAAAATCCATATCTTTGCACAAGACAGTTAATAATACGCAATGAAAAGAATATACATAGAAACCTACGGTTGTCAGATGAATGTTGGAGACTCGGAGGTGATTTTCTCCATTCTGGAAAAAGAAGGCTATCATCGGACTGAGTCCATGGATGAGGCTGATGTAATCCTCGCCAACACCTGCTCAGTAAGGGACAATGCCGAGCAAAGGATTTGGGGACGAATAGAGGTTTTCCATAAACAAAAAGAATCACGGCCTAGCGTTGTTGTAGGAATCGTTGGATGCATGGCCGAAAGGCTAAAGGACAAGTTGCTTGACACTCACAAGGTTGACCTTGTGGCTGGCCCTGATTCCTACAGGACCCTTCCGGCCCTGCTCAGGGACATAGCTCCGGACAAGCCTCAAATCAACGTGATGCTCTCCCACGAGGAGACTTACGCTGACATCGTGCCTGTTAGGACAGACAGGAACGGTGTCTCAGCCTTTATCTCTATCATGAGAGGCTGCAACAATGTCTGCTCGTACTGCGTGGTACCTTACACAAGAGGAGCGGAAAGAAGCAGAGATCCGCAGACAATAGTGAACGAAGCCCGAGATGTTTTCAGGAAAGGCTACAAGGAAGTGACCCTGCTCGGACAGAATGTGGATTCCTACAATTGGAAGCCGTCTGAAGGCGAGGGATGTGACTTCCCAAAATTACTAGAAATGGTTGCACAAATCAGTCCGGAACTCCGCGTGCGTTTTGCCACAAATCATCCGAAAGACATCAGTGATGATTTGATAAAAACGATGGCAAGGCACGAAAACATCTGCAATCATATTCATCTGCCAGTACAATCAGGCAGCGACAGGCTTCTGGAAAAGATGAGAAGGCGCTACACTGCGGAATGGTACCTTGAACGCATAGCGAAGATTCGAGAAGTCCTTCCAGGCTGCGGAATCACCACCGATGTGATTGCAGGATTCTGCTCTGAAACTGAGGAGGATCATAGACAGACACTTGCACTTTTCCGCAAAGTAGGATTCGACTACGCCTACATGTTCTACTACTCCGAACGCCCCGGCACTTTGGCCGCAAGGCATTACCCAGATGATGTTCCCCTTGATGTCAAGACCAGAAGGTTGAACGAAATCATTGCACTCCAGAACGAACTGAGTCTAAAAAGCAACCAGAATGATGTCGGGAAAGTGTTCAGGGTACTAGTCGAAGGCCCGTCCAAGAAAAATCCAGAGGAGTTCTGTGGACGCTCCGGAAGCAACAAGATGTGTGTGTTCCCGTGCAAAGGGCACAAGGCTGGAGACTATGTCGATGTCAAGGTACAGTCCTGCACCTCCGCTACTCTTATTGGAGAAATTGTCTAAGCAATTATGCTCCAGTGGATTCTCACAGTCTTGTACGGACTCCTGATTCTCAGCGTGTTCACTATCATCCTAGTTGACCGCGGAGATTCAGGAAGAAAATTCGCATGGTTGCTTGTCATCGCTGTGCTTCCTGTGGTCGGTTTGGCCCTCTACCTGATGTTCGGCATCAACTACAGGCATCACTGGATCTTCAACCGACGGCATCAAAGGTACAGGGACATCTTCGAAGCCGGGACCACACCTGAACTAAACAGAATCCTTTTCGGTCACGACAACGAGGCACAAATCCGCGAAGAATTTCGCCCATTAGCCAGACTGCTCGGAGCGGAAAGCTACCCTTCAGTCACTAGCGGTAACGATTTGGAAATCATCACAAACGGGCAACGCAAGTTCGACCTACTCTGCCAGGATATTCTTGCTGCCAAGGAATCAATTCATATCGAATATTTCCATTTTGGCAACGACAAAGGCAGCAAGGCCATCAAACAACTTCTTATGCAGAAGGCACATGAGGGAGTCAAAGTTCGCTTTCTGTACGAGAACATCGCCAATTTTCCAATCGCTTCAGCCTACTACAACGACATGAGGAAAGCAGGGGTGGAGGTCGTCAAATTTACCAATCCAAGGATGCATGTTTTAGATCTAGCGACGAAACTCAACTACCGGAATCACAGGAAGATAGTGGTGATTGACGGAATGATCGGCTACACTGGAGGCATGAACATCAATGATCACTATTTCCGTCTTTGGCGCGACACCCACATGAGGATCACAGGTGATGCTGTGGCCGTGCTCCAGTACACATTCCTAGACTCGTGGCTGACTGGTGGCGGCACGATTGACAAGGCTATGATCGACTTCTATCCAATGGCCAAGAAGTCCACTACGGTCACTGAGGCACCACATTCGGTCACGGAGCCTGTCGAAGTGACTGAGCCTATCGAAGTGACTGAGCCCGTCGAAGTGCCCAATGAGATCGATTTCCACGCCACACACCCGGTCCTAAAAGACAAGTTGGTGCAGATTGTTCCTGACGAGCCCGATCTTCCGCTCCAAATCCTGCAGATGAGCTACGAATGGGCCCTCCAGCACGCCCAAAGGTATATCTACCTTCAAACCCCTTACTTCGTTCCGACTGAACCGGTTATGGATGCTCTCAAGACAGCTGCACTCTGCGGAGTCGATGTCCGTTTAATGCTCCCGGAAGTAGCTGACAACCTTCTGATGCGCCCGGCCAATCGAGCCTACTACGAAGAGGCACTTCAGGCTGGTGTAAGAATATTCCTGCGCCAAGGAGAGTTCATCCACGCCAAGACCTTTGTCTGCGATGACTACCTCTCCAGCATCGGCTCCGCCAACCTAGACTTCCGCAGCTTCGCCATCAACTATGAGGTCAACACCTACATCTACGATGAGCAGACAGCTCTGATGAACAAAGGAATATTCCAGTACGACCTACGCCAATGCCACGAACTGACACTGGAGGAATGGAGCGCCCGCCCATGGTACTCCCGCCTCCTCGAAAGCCTAATGCGTCTCTTCGCTCCGCTGCTGTAGCTGCCAAGACCAAAACAAATTCTCCATCCCGAATCTCGCGCGTTACCAAAATTCGGGATGGAGAATTTGTTTGGCCCTCCTAAGCGGGGAAGGCACTTCTGAAAGCGGAGAATTAACTGATAAACAGCAGCTCACGGTACTTAGGGAGAGGCCATGTGCGGTTGTCGACGATCTCCTCAAGCTTGTCGATCGGACGGCGGAGGGCGGTGAAGCTCTCGGCTATCTCGTGGTAGGCAACGGCTTTGGCATATTCATCCTCAAGGACATTGGCCTTCTTGCGGGCCTCGACCATGGCTGTAGCCTTCTCGCGAATCTGGTCAACATATTTGGAGATGCTCTTGATGAGGTAAATTTCCTCCTTGCACTCGTCCGTTCCACCGAAGACGTCCTTGCTCAAAGAGACCTCCTTCAGCAACTTAGACTTATATTCAAGGGCAGCGGGAATGATGTGGTTGATCGCCATCCTCGCCATCACGCGAGACTCGATCTGAATCATCTTGCTGTAAGTCTCCCACTTCACCTCATTGCGGGCCTCAAGCTCTTTCTCTGAATATACTCCCGTTTCCTTGAACATCTTGACAGAAGCCGGATCGGTAAACACCTTGATCATCTCCGGAACGCTGGTCTCGACATCCAGGCCGCGCCGCTTGGCCTCGGCCTTCCACTCGTCGGTGTAGCCGTTGCCATCGAAGCAGACGACATTGATGATTGATGCGATTATCGGCTTCAAAGTGTCCATGATGGCCACATTCAAGGCCTTACCGCTGGCAAGTTCCTTGTCAAGATCTTTCTTGAATGCGATAAGCTGCTCAGCCACAGCGGAATTGAGAGTAGTCATGGCACCAGCGCAGTTTGCCAGCGAGCCTACAGCGCGGAACTCGAAACGGTTGCCTGTGAAGGCGAACGGAGAGGTTCTGTTGCGGTCTGTGTTGTCCACGAATATCTCTGGAATCTCAACCAGACCGACGCTCTTGCCTTTCTTGCCGGCAATCTCAATCGGGGTGTCTGACGGTACTTCAAGCAGTTTGTGAAGCACATCGGTCATCGTCTTGCCAAGGAAGGCGGACACGATTGCAGGCGGAGCCTCGTTGGCGCCGAGACGATGGGCATTGGTGGCGGTGGCGATGGAAGCCTTGAGCAAGGCGTTGTGCTTCTGCACAGCGGCCAGCACGTTAACGAAGAATGTGACGAACTGGAGATTCCCCTTCGCATCCTTGCCAGGAGCCAAAAGCATTGTGCCTGTGTCGGTTCCCAGCGACCAGTTGTTGTGCTTGCCGGATCCGTTAACCCCATCGAAAGGCTTCTCGTGAAGAAGGACCACAAAACCGTGCTTGCGGGCAATCTTGTTCATCAGGTTCATCACGATCTGGTTCTGATCATTGGCCAGGTTGGTCTCTCCGAAGATCGGCGCGAGTTCGAACTGGTTAGGTGCGACCTCGTTGTGCCTGGTCTTGAGCGGAATTCCAAGGCGGTGACCGGCAATCTCAAGGTCACGCATGAACTCAGCGACACGGGTAGGGATGGCTCCGAAATAATGGTCGTCCAGCTGTTGGTTCTTGGATGAGCTATGTCCCATTAGAGTACGGCCAGTGATCATCAGGTCAGGTCTCGCAGCATAGAGGGATTCATCGACAAGGAAATATTCCTGCTCCCATCCAAGGTATGAATATACCTTCGTGACAGACTTATCAAAGAGACGGCAGATAGGGATGGCCGCATCAGAAACGGCCTTGAGAGCCTTCTTAAGAGGGGTCTTGTAGTCCAAGGCCTCACCGGTGTAGGCAATGAATACGGTCGGGATGCAGAGTGTGTCATCCATGATGAACACCGGGGATGTCGGATCCCAGGCCGTGTAGCCTCTGGCCTCAAATGTCGCGCGGATTCCTCCGTTAGGGAAAGAGGAGGCATCCGGTTCCTGCTGTGCGAGTGACTTGCCGTCAAAAGTCTCGATGACTCCTCCCTTGCCGTCATAGTCAATCAGAGAGTCGTGCTTCTCTGCAGTGCCCTCAGTCAGAGGCTGGAACCAGTGGGTCACATGAGTCACATGGTGCTCCATCGCCCATTCTTTCATTCCTCTGGCCACTCCATCAGCGGTTTCTCTGTCAAGAGGTTTACCGTTGTCAATGCAGTCAAGCAGCGCATTCAGAGTCTTGGCGTCCAAGTACTTGTGCATCTTCGGACGGTCAAAGACCAGTTCTCCGTAGTAGTCGGAGGTCTTGCCCTCTGGGCGCTCAGCTGGAACAGCCTTCTTCTCGAAGGATTCCCTTACCAGATCAAATCTGTCAATACTCATAATTTGTCTATTTGTTAAAGGTGTGTATTTCCTTAAACTATATATTGTTAATCAAAACTACCTGTCAAAAAAAAGGAAGAAGGCTGATCCACAAGGGACCAGCCTTCAATATTTAAATCATAATATCCTTTTTCCGTAATAACAATGCCGTCAGGCTGGAAAGCCGGCACACACGAAAGTTTTCAGCGCCTGAACGTTCTGGCTCTGAAATCCCTGATGGAACTGCTGCTGTCGGTATGTGTGGGCTTCGAGTATCATCATCTTGAAATTTTGATGGCGCAAGTTATGAAATCAATTCTTAAAATCAATAACTTTTTTAAATTTTATCGGTTTAGAACAAAAATTCCAATTTCTCAGGAAGCCGCGTATAATCATCGATCCTGATATAATCCATGCCACCGAGACGGATCTGGCTGTCATTTCCGCCATCCAGAAAATCGTCCCCCACGAAAAGAATCTGATCAATAGTGTAGCCCTTCTCTTCCGCATAGGACATCACAGCATCGAACTTGTTGTACCGCTTCGGAGTGATGTCGAAAGACGTAGTGCCACCGATAAACACGGAATAATCCTTGAATATCTCACTGACTTCAGGGAACATGGCACGTCTGCGGATCTTATCTGGATCAAAAGACAATTTGTCTGCCTTATCAGCCTTTGTGCCCAGAAGACCGAAAGTCACCATGCCGGACTCATGGAACTCAATAGGTTCTCCCTTGTAGTCCGTGTAGCCATATTTCTTTCTGAGATAGTCGCAGTTTTTCTGGAAGAATTTTCTGTCAATCGGAGCCTTCTCTTCCCTCACCATCTTGAATTTGCCATCGACAATGCGGCTCTCCTCCATCCCATAGTTACCAAGAATGGTGATAGGATATTCACCCATCTGCTTATAAATCCTTGCACAGTTTCCTCCACCGGCCATGATTATCTCATAGCGCTTAGCCAATGTGTCGAGCACCGCCCTGTTGGCCGCAGTCAACGGGGTCTTGTGCTGGGTCAGGGTTCCGTCCAAGTCAAAGCAGATCAACTTCTTCTCCTGCTTCCACCTCAGTTCGCGGATGGAATCCATCAGACGCTTCATTCCCTGAGGCTGGTCGGTCGAAACGTATGTCACACCGTGTCTCATCGCGAAATCAGCGAGGTCGTAGCTGTTCACTGGCCACAGAACAGTCTGAAGACCAGCGGCATGAGCCTCATCAAGGAAGTGGGCGGAATTGATCACCACATTATAATTATAGGACACTCCGGCATACCCCCTGTCCTTGAGTTCTTTCACTGAATATGTCTTCCTCGATGTGATCGGAATTACCTCTGCGCCAGGATGAAGGCGAAGGACCTCGTCACAGAGATGCTCGCTGAAAGAGATAAAGCAAACCTGATCGTACATATTCATTTCATCGCAAAGAGCAATTACCTTTTCCGACAATTGAGTCTCCCTCGCTGGAGTCGGATGTGACTTCAACTCAAGGAACAGCTTCAGAGCGGAAGTTTTCTTCGCTTGGGTGAAATATTCCCTCAGCGAAGGAATATGATCACCGTTCGGAAGGATGCAACTCTTCACCGTGGCGTAGTCAAGTTTCTGAATATCCTTGAACTTCGTTCCTGGAATCATCGGACCATGCAGAATCACGAGCGAGTCGTCCGTGGTGAGATGGACATCCAATTCAACGCTCTCAACATCGAGTTTCTGAGCACCGGCAAGGCTCGTCAAAGTGTTTTCAAAAGAACCCGGATGGGCGTAGAATCCCCTGTGGGACATGATTTTGGTCTGGGCTGGTAGCAGCGCAGCGCAAAGCAGTGAAATCACTGCAGCAAGAATGTACTTTTTCATGCCTCAAAATTACGATTTTTTTGGCGGAAATCATGAATGGTATAAAAGAAAGTAGCACCGTTCAGAATGCGTCCAGACAGGGCTACTGAAATCATCGTGGAAAAATTTGGAAAGAGGTGGAATAAAATGGAAAAATATTTCTAACTTTGTAACCAAGCGTGAAAAGTTAAAGTAAAATGATAACATTCATCGGAGAATATTCAGGAAAAATTGACGACAAGGGAAGAGTTGTGTTCCCTTCGCCGTTCAAGTCCTTGATGCCTACCGATGGCGATCAACGGTTTGTCATCAAGAAGAACATCTTTGATGACTGCCTTGAAATGTACACCTTCGAGGAGTGGGAACACCAATCGGAGGAAGTTAAATCCAAACTGAATATCTTTAATCGCGCTCACGATGCTTTCTGGAGAGAGTACATGCGTGACCGGGCAATAGTCGAACCCGATGCGAAGCTCGGACGCATCTCAATCCCCAAGAAGCTTCTGGAATCAATTGGTGTAACGAAAGAGGTGGTCTTTTCGGGCAACGATTACAAGATTGAGATCTGGGCCAAGGACAAGTACGAAGCCAGCGCGATCTCCAAAGAGGAATTCTTGAATATTGCCGGACAGCTGTCTCAGGAGAGATAGGAGGGAACGGAATGTCGGAATACCACACACCAGTGATGCTTGACGAGAGCATTTCCGCTCTTATCACCAATCTATCAGGAACTTACGCCGATGTCACATTCGGAGGCGGTGGTCACACCGCCGAATTACTTTCACGCTTAAACGAAGACGGTCACGTCATCGCCTTCGATCGTGACAGCGACGCAATCAGCAATAGGATAGACGACCCTCGCCTTACGATGGTCCGGGCTGATTTCCGGTTCATACACAATTTCGTGCTCAACGAGGCGCACGAGACCCAAGACGATGCTCTTAGAGGAAAACTTACAAACGGCCTAGACGGCATTCTTGCAGATCTAGGAGTGTCCTCCCACCAGTTCGACACTGCGGAGAGGGGTTTCTCGTTCAGGTACGATGCTCCTCTTGACATGAGGATGAACCGGGAGGGCGGAAAAACAGCCGCAGATGTGATCAATGAATATTCAGGAGAAGACCTTGAAAGGATATTCCGCATCTATGGCGAGGTCGAGAATGCTCGAAAAGTCGCCCAACTAATTGTCTCCGCAAGAGACAAAGGTAGCATCGGAACTACTGGTGAGCTTGACGCGGCTATAAAAGCCGCTCTCCCTAAATTCGCAGAACACAAATACCTTGCAAAAGTCTATCAGGCCTTGAGAATCGAAGTCAATCACGAGATGCGCTCTTTGGAAAAATTCCTTGAAGGAGCGGTTGATTCTCTTAGACCGGGAGGAAGGCTGGTCGTGATCACCTATCACTCCCTTGAGGACAGAATGGTAAAGAATTTCATCAAGGCTGGGAACGCGGACGGAAAAGAGGAGAAGGACCTGTTCGGGAATATTCATACCCCACTTAAAGCAATAAACCGCAAGCCTATCCTGCCTCAGGAAAATGAGATAGCCGCCAACACCAGGGCAAGAAGCGCCAAGTTGAGAGTAGCGGAGAAAATCGAAGGAGGGAAAAGCCTATGACGGAATTGAGAAAATGGAAATTCTCCGACATTGGCCTTTGGCTGAAAAACGCAGCTCTTGCAACAATCAAAGGGGAACTGTTGTTGCGATTGCACGTAAGTAAATATTTTGTACACATTATTTACACGTTTTTCCTCTTCTGGGTCAGCATTTGGCTGAGCATCAAGATAGAAAAAACTCTAACAAGGGTGGAGGACAACCGCAAGGCCTTGGCTGACGTGGAGATTTACCACGCACAGAAAACCGTGGAACTTACGGGGCTTTCCAGAATGAGTGAAATCCAACGAATGTTAGAAAAGACTGGTTCAAAGTTGACAATGCCAACAAAACCAGCAGACAGAATAAAAGAATAGGACAATGGCTGCATCGAAACAGAACACAACAAAGAAAGAGCGGGACAGAATCGGTTTGATTTTGTACTGTTTTTATGCTGTTGTACTGTTTGTCGGTGTGGCAATTATAGGCAAAATGGTCTATATCCAGTGGATCTGGGAACCGGACAAGGATGTGGCGCGTTTCTTCCTTCCTCCAAGCACAAGAAGTGTCATAGAGCCTGAACGAGGAGCAATCATCGGCTGCGATGGGAAGATACTAGCCTTGTCAACCCCTATGTACCAACTCTACATGGACTGCACTGTTCTTAAAAATGAGTTCAAGACTGAGAAGGACAAGCATAAGGGAGACAGTCTGGAGCGGAACTGGATGGAGAAGGCTAGAAAATTCACCATTGGCTTGGCTGCTGAGACTGGAATCAATGCTGACGACTACTTCAGAATGATTGCAAACGGCAGGAAAGAAGGCAACCGTTACATGAAGCTGTTGGGGAATCTAGACCGTGGTACACTCCTGCGCCTAAAGAACTTGCCACTGATGAATGAAGGACAGTATAAGAGCGGAATCATTGTCAGAAAGAAAGATTCAAGACAGTACCCCTATGGTACACTAGCCAGAAGAACAATTGGTTACGTCAAGGACAACAGAAACTCCAACGGCAACAATCACATTGGACTGGAGGGCAAGTACGACTATATTCTTCATGGCAAAGAGGGAGAAATCTGGCTCAGGCCAACGGACAACAGGGAGAAAATACAAAACTACGACAGCACCTACGTCAAACCAGAAGACGGGTTGGATGTCAGGACAACTTTGGACATCACACTCCAAGACATTGTTGACAAAGCCATGAGAAAGCAGATGGCTGCCAACCCGAAAGTAGTGGAGGGCTGCGCTGTGTTGATGGATGTCAAGACTGGGGCCATACGTTCTATGGTAAACCTGACCAAAAATCCTAAGGACAGCAGCTTGAACGAAGTTTACAACATGGCGATTGGATTCGGTGCAGAACCTGGCTCTGTGTTCAAGGCCACCACATTGATGACAGCCATTGAGGATGGATTCGTCAAGTCATTGGACGATGTGATCCCTAAGAATAACGGTGTGATTCCTGGCTACCCGCGAGACGAGCACATAAACGGCAACGGTGAAATCTCAATCCTTCATGGTTTCGAGATTTCCTCCAACTATGTCTTCCGGTACCTTGCTGTCAAGAACTATGCAGACAATCCCAAGAGATTCTTGGACAAACTGTACATGTACAAGATGGGTCAGGCTTTTGACTTCGATCTGGAAGGCCTTCAAGAACCTTTGCTGCCAAATCCTGACTCAAAGCATTGGAGCAACACAGACCTTGGATCTACTGCAATCGGATATTCCATCAAGGAGACCCCTCTTCACATACTAACGTTCTACAACGCAATCGCTAATAAAGGCAGGATGATGAAGCCTTACTTGGTCGAGAGCATCGAAAGAAACGGTGTCATCAAGACGAAAAAGGGACCGAGCGTCTTGAACGCCTCGATTTGCTCAAAAGCGACTGCTGACACGATGCTTAGGGCCATGAGAGCTGTGACTTCTGAAGGAACAGCCACAAGACTTAAAGGAGCAAAACTCAGAGTCGCAGGAAAAACTGGAACTTCAAGGCAGGTGCTCAGCGGAGAGGAAATCAAGGAATATGGTATGACGACCCCTTACGTCACCAAAGATGGAAGCTATCACAACCTCGCCACTTTCGTTGGATTCTTCCCAGCAGAGAATCCTAAGTACAGTGCTATCATCTGCATGAAATCTGACCTGATTAGAGGCAGTTTGTACGGAGGAGTCGGTCCAGCTTCTGCAATGCGTGAGATAGTGGATGCAGTCTATACTCTTGAGCCTGAATGGGGTTCCGAGTTGGCAGCTTCTGGCAAGGTACCGGAAATGAAGACAGAGAATAACATTCAGGACCAGTCCGACATCAAGAATCCTATTGTTCCAGATGTGACGGGACTCGGCCTAAAAGATGCCTTGTACGTGATCGAGAATAGTGGCCTAAGGTGCAAGTATTCAGGAACAGGGCATGTCAGCTCACAAAGTCCTAAGGCCGGAACAAAGACGGCCAATGGTTCAACAATAACATTTACACTGAAATGAGACTTGAAAACATCATAAAAAACGCAGGTGTAATCGAAGTACGTGGAGACCACGGCCTCGAAATAACCGACATCAGCAATGACTCAAGGAAAGTTGGTCCCGGAGCGATTTTCATAGCTGTCAAAGGCCATGATAGCGATGGACATGCTTTCATCGGGAAGGCAATAGAATCTGGAGCAGTGGCTATCGCCTATGAAGACGAAGATTCGCTTCAGAAGGCTCTTTCTGAATATTCAGATGCCTCTCTCACACTGGTCAAGGTTGCAGACTCCCGCCACGCTGTGGCAATGATGGCTGCTGACTTTTTCGACAATCCTTCCAAAAAACTCACCCTAGTAGGGATCACCGGAACGAACGGAAAAACCACCACTGTCACCCTTCTTTACCGGCTGTTCATGTCACAAGGGTACAACTGCGGATTACTCTCTACAATAGCAAATTACGTTGGTTCAAGACGTCTGGAAACATCCAACACAACAGCGGATCCTATCACAATCAACTCTTTGATGGATCAGATGGTAGCTGCTGGTTGCGAATTTTGCTTCATGGAAGTCAGCTCGATCGGAGTAGAACAGGAACGTGTGGCTGGTTTGGAGTTCAAAGTTGGAATCTTTTCAAACCTTACCCACGATCATCTGGACTACCATAAGACTTTCGCGGAATATCTTCGTTGCAAGAAATTGTTCTTCGACAATCTGCCAGCCACGGCCACAGCTATCACAAACATAGATGACAAGAACGGTGAGGTCATGGTCCAAAACACCAAGGCCAAAATAGTGAGATATTCATGCAGAAGCATCGCTGACCACACCTGCCGCATCATGGAGGAGACAATCGAAGGGATGCTCCTGAAGATTGACGGAAGGGAGACTTGGACACGTCTCATCGGCCAACACAACGCCTACAACATCCTCGCGATTTATAGCACAGCCATTACCCTTGGGGCCGATCCAGAGGAAACTCTGATCGCCATCAGCAAGTTGGAATCCGCCCCAGGACGCCTCGAGGTCATAAGAGGGCCAAGAAACCTGTCTGTCGTCATTGATTACGCCCACACTCCAGATGCACTTGAGAATGTGCTTAAAACTCTCAAGGACATTGACGGAAGCAAGGAGTTGATCTGTGTGTTTGGATGTGGTGGAGACCGTGACAAGACAAAGAGGCCGGAAATGGCTGGAATTGCCCAGACTTTTGCGGACAGGATCATAGTAACATCAGACAACAGCCGCACGGAAAAAACGGAGGACATCCTTAACGACATCCGCAAAGGATTTAGTTCCAAGGGATTGGCAAAAGCCATCTTCATTGCAGACAGAAAAGAAGCCATCAGGTCGGCCATCATGTTCGCTAAAGACGGAGCTGTCATCCTTCTCGCTGGCAAAGGTCACGAGACTTATCAAATCATCGGCACAGAGCATCGGCATTTCGATGAAAGAGAGGTGGTCGCAGAAGTGTTCAACAGCATAAATGCCAACGAATAGGAGGAGAATAGCAATGATTTACCACCTTTTTGAATATCTCAAGCAATACGACATCCCTGGGCAGGGGCTTTTCACCTACTTGTCATTCAGGGCGATGCTGACGAGCGTGACTGCTATGCTTCTTTCGTTCTTCGCAGGACGTAAAATCATCAAGTGGCTCCAACTCAAACAAATTGGAGAAACGATTCGTGATCTGGGTCTTGAAGGTCAAATGCAGAAGAAGGGGACTCCTACAATGGGAGGAATCATCATCATACTCAGCATTGTGGTTCCGGTTCTGCTGTTTTGCAATCTTAAGAACATCTACACCCAACTATTGCTCCTTACGACGGTATGGTGTGGAGCCCTAGGCTTCGCTGATGACTACATCAAAGTCTTCAAACACAACAAGGAAGGCCTCCATCCTAAGGCCAAGCTAATTTGCCAGCTTGGGTTGGGACTGGTGATAGGCCTTACTGTCTGCTTTAGCAATGACATTGTGGTCAGAGAAAAAGTGCCTGTTAAGCCTGGGGTTGCAAACGTTGTCGAGCAAGGCAACAGCAACTCTCTCAACGTTGATTCAGAGACCCTTGTAGCCCAAGATTCAGGCTGGAAGATGGAGAATGTGATCAAGAGCACAAAGACTACCCTGCCTTTCGTCAAGGACCATGAGTTCGACTACAAAAGCTTTTCTCCTTTCAAAGGCAAATGGGGATGGTACTGCAAGTGGGCGATTTATGTACTGATGATTGTGATTGTCATCATGGCATGTTCCAACGGCACAAACCTTACCGATGGGATGGACGGACTCGCAGCTGGGACAAGCGCGATTGTCGGAGTCGTTCTTGGCATCCTTGCATGGCTCGGTGGTAATCTGATCAACTCCAACTACTTGAACATAATGTACATTCCTGGCAGTGGGGAGATTGCAATCTTTATGTCTGCATTCGTTGGCGCCTTAATGGGATTTCTTTGGTACAACTCTTACCCAGCACAAGTGTTCATGGGCGACACCGGCAGTCTCACAATAGGAGGAATCATAGGTGTAAGTGCAGTCTTGATGCGTAAAGAACTGCTGCTGCCGATTCTTTGCGGAATATTCTTGATGGAATCGCTGTCAGTCATAATGCAAAGATTTTACTTCAAATACACTAAGAAAAAATACGGAGAAGGCAGAAGGATATTCAAGATGACACCTCTGCACCATCACTACCAAAAGGAAGGTATCCCGGCACTGATTAGCAGGCCTGAGCATGCCATCCCTGAAGCAAAGATTGTCACCAGATTTTGGCTTATCGGGGTCATTCTGGCCGTCACAACACTTGCTTTGCTAAAAATTAGATAATAAAAAAGTAAATGAATATGAGCAGAATTGTAGTATTAGGAGGCGCTGAGAGCGGAGTAGGAGCCGCTGTTCTGGCCAAGGTGAAAGGATTTGACGTGTTCCTTTCTGACTACGGAAAGATTTCTGAGCATTTTGCGGACGAACTCCGCAAATGGGACATCGCATTCGAGGAAGGTCATCACACCGAAGATCTCATCCTGAATGCAGATGAAGTCATAAAAAGTCCTGGAATCCCAAGCACTGCACCTATCATCAAGAAGATTGAGGCGCAGGGCATCCACATCATCTCAGAAATCGAATTCGCAGGGCGTTACGACACTGCGAAGAAAATCTGCATAACAGGAAGCAACGGGAAAACGACCACTACATCACTCATCTACTACCTACTTCAGAATGCGGGACTAAACGTAGGCTTAGGCGGCAACATCGGCAAGAGCTACGCCTACCAGGTAGCTACCGAGCACTTTGATTACTACGTGCTGGAAATCAGCAGCTTCCAGCTGGACAACTGTTATGATTTCCGTCCAGACATCGCAATAATCACAAACATTACTCCCGACCATCTCGACCGTTATGACTACCAGATGGAAAACTACGTGAAAGCGAAGTTCCGTCTTACCCAGAATCTCAGGCCGGAGGATTGCTTCATCTTCGACTCCGATGACGAGATCACGATTGACCATCTGAACAAAATCATCATCTCGGCAAAGCGTCTGCCTTTCACCCAAAAGACAGAAGTGAAGCAGGGAGCGTTCCTCAAGGAAGACAAGATCGTGGTGAAGTACGGAGAGGACGAATGCGACATATTCCTTAAAGAACTTGCTCTTGGTGGCAAACACAACATCTACAATTCAATGGCCGCGGCTCTCGCTGCAAAGGCTTCGGGCATCGACAACAAGACAATTCGAGAGGCTTTAGCCACATTCCAGCCAATTGAACACAGGTTGGAACCAGTTCTCAGCATAAAGGACGTACTTTATGTCAATGACTCGAAAGCGACTAATGTCGATGCGGCATGGTACGCACTAGAATGCCAGAAGAGACCAGTCGTTTGGATTGTAGGAGGGACCGACAAGGGCAATGATTATGATGTTCTGAAAGATCTAGTGAAGGAGAAAGTCAAAGCAATTGTCTGCATGGGATTGGACAACCACAAGTTCCACGAGGCTTTCGAGGAGATTGTCGGGAAAGAAAACATCGTTGACACAAAATCTGCCGAAGAAGCTGTGAAAGCAGCCAGCGGATTCGCGAAATCCGGTGATGTCGTACTCCTCAGTCCATGCTGCGCTAGCTTCGACCTCTTCACCTGTTACGAAGATCGCGGTGAGAAATTCAAGGAGGCAGTGAGAAGGCTCTAAAAGTGTAATGAATATGGCCGAGCAAGCAAAGAAAAAGAAGACACTCTGGAACTTCGTAGATTCCTTCGAAGGAGACAAGGTTGTGTGGATGATCGTCATTATGCTCATCCTATTCTCCATCGTGGCCATATTCTCATCCACTTCCCTGCTTGCGCTAAAACAGCACACAACAAGGATTGCCATCATCAGCGAACAGATGATAGTGTCGCTCGTTGGTCTGGGGGTAATCTTTGTCTGTTGCAGCATAAAAAAGATAGGCTTTTTCAGGATAGTCTCGCAACTAGGCTACGCGGTTTCGATCGGGCTGCTTGCGATTCTTGCCTTGCACATCACAGCAGGACCGATCAGAGCATTATACCTCAATCAAGCATGGCGAATAGTTTCAGTCTTCGGATTCCAAGTTCATGTTTTTGAAGTTGTTAAGGTCGCCATGGTCATGTACCTTGCATGGGCAGTCAATGCTTTCCGTAACGACAGCTTCACCATCGCCAATCTTTTAGGTGAGAAGTACCCTATCTGGAAAAAGCCCCTGACGAAGAAGATTGCCTACATCTACTTCCCGATTTTCAGTGTCTGTCTGCTGATGATGGTCGGTAGTTTGTCCAGCACCGTGTTCATCGGTGGGATGATGTTCATCACAATTCTGATTGGAGGAATCAGCATCAAAGAACTCATCAAGCCGATAGCAATAGGAATCGGTCTGCTAGCTGTCTGCTTCTGTGTAAATGCTGCATGGAAAGGCGAGAACAAACCGTTCCCGCACCTAGACTCCGCTATCAATCGAGTGATTGGAGACGGAATTGAAGACAATCTGAGAACCATGCGTGAGAACCCGCAGAATAGCGTTGAGTTCCAAGATGCACTTGACAAGGTCAAACAGCCGATGAGCGCAAAAATCGCCATCCATGAAGGGGGACTAATCGGCAAAGGACCTGGAAGAAGTACGCAAAGGTACGTTGTACCAATCATGTTTGAGGACTATATGTTCAGTTTCGTGGTAGAAGAGTACGGACTTCTCGGAGGAATACTAGTCATCATCCTCTACATAAGCCTTTTGGCTCGTGGATCCATAATTGTCAGGAACTGCGACAACCATTTCGCTAAGACCGCTGTTGCTGGGCTTGTGCTGCTTATCACATGTCAAGCCATGATGCACATCGCCATCAACTGCGACATGGGGCCGCTCACAGGCCAGACACTTCCGATGATTAGCCACGGTAATTCGTCATTTTTGATGTTCAGCCTCGCTTTCGGCATCATCCTGTCCATCAGCAAGATGGCAAAGAGAAAGATTGAAAGGGAAGCAGCCAATGCCGATCCATTGGTCGATAGGGAAATCAAAGACGAAGTCAGCAGTAGCATGGATGACCTTGACCAGATGGAGAGCGGTCTAGCAGCAGAAGAAAACCTCGAAGACCTTGACGGGAATATTCCCGTTCACGATAATGACATCCCAGACTACGGGATTGATGATCATAACAATGAATAACATGGAGCACAAGGCATTGAGAGTCATAATCAGCGGTGGCGGCACAGGAGGACACATCTTCCCTGCCGTGTCAATCGCGAACAAACTTAAAGAGCTGAACCCAGAGACTGAGATTCTGTTCGTTGGAGCTGAAGGCAAGATGGAGATGGAAAAGGTCCCAGCTGCCGGGTACAAGATCGTAGGGTTGCCAATCGTAGGATTACAGCGCCAGTTGAACCTAAAGAATGTGCTCAACGACCTCAGCGTACCGTTCAAGGTTGTGGCAAGTTTGTTCAAGGCAAAAAAGATCATACGAGACTTTAAGCCGCAAGTAGCAATCGGAGTTGGGGGGTATGCAAGCGCTCCCCTGCTTTGGGCGGCCACAGGAATGCACATCCCGTCACTGATCCAAGAGCAAAATGGTTTCGCAGGACTGACAAACAAGAAGTTAGGGAGCAGGGTACAATGCATCTGCGTGGCTTACGAAGGAATGGAACGCTTCTTCCCGGCTGACAAAATCGTCCTGACAGGAAATCCAATCAGAAGCATAATAGTTCCCGCGACTCCGAAGATGAAGGAAGATGGGGTAAAGGAATATGGTCTTGACCCTTCCAGAAAGCACATTTTCATCGTGGGCGGAAGCCTTGGAAGCAGCCGTTTCAATCAAGTCATGAAAAAATGGATAACAGACGGATGCAAAGGGCTCGACGGAGTCGATGTCCTATGGCAATGCGGGAAGTACTACAAGTCTGACATTGACAGATTTATGGCAGAACAGCGAGAGAAGAATCCAGAAGCGCTTCGGAATATTCATCATTCAGATTTCATCGGGCGGATGGACCTCGCCTACGCAGCAGCTGACGTTGTGATTTCGCGATCAGGAGCAAGTTCCGTTTCTGAGTTGTGTGCTGCTCACAAGGCCGTGATATTCATTCCTTCACCTAACGTTGCCGAGGATCATCAGACCCACAACGCCATGGCTTTGGTAAGGAAGGATGCAGCCTTGATAGTTAAGGATTCCGAGGCAATGGAAAAGATGATTCCCACAGCTCTTGAATTGCTTAAGGACACGGAAAGGATTGCAGTACTAGAGGAAAACGCAGGTAAGATGGCTCTGCCAGATGCAGCAGGGAAGATTGCAGAAGAGGTTTACAAGTTGATCAAAGGTTAGAAATGTCAAAATATTCAAAAATTTATTTCATTGGCGTCGGTGGCATCGGCATGAGCGCCATCGCAAGATACTACAAGTTCAAAGGCTATCCGGTCGCAGGATATGACAGGACGCCTTCCGAGTTGACTCAAGCCCTCGAAAAGGAAGGAATCGACGTTCACTACACTGATGACCCGGATTATATTCCTAAAGATGTCGCTTCAACTCTGGTTGTTTACACTCCAGCAATTCCTGAGGATCTTAAAGAGCTTGTCTATGTCAAGGAACATGGCTACACGCTAGTTAAGAGATCACGCATGCTTGGAGAATTGGCCGAAGGGCAAACTTGTCTGGCTGTAGCCGGTACTCACGGAAAAACAACGACTAGCACTCTAGTTGCCCACATCCTGACCGAAAGTGGGAAAGGCTGTTCGGCTTTTTTGGGCGGCATTTCCAAGAACTACGGTACGAACCTGCTGACCAGCCACACTCCGACAATCGTTGCCGAAGCCGATGAGTTCGACAGGTCTTTCCTCCAGCTTCATCCTGCGATTGCTGCAATCACTGCCATGGACGCTGACCACCTTGACATCTATGGCACACTTGAAGAGTACAAGAAGGCTTTCAAAGCTTTTGCAGCACAAGTAAGCCGGAGGCTAATCGTCAAACTGGGATTGGACATTACTCCGGAAGACACGAAGGCTAAAATCCTACATTACAGCTATGATGATCAGACAGCTGACTACTACGCAGTCAACTCGAAACCAGATGAGGTTGGACACTACATTTTCGATCTGGTTCATCCTGGAGGCGTGATTGAGAACATCAGAGTCGGAATCCCAGGTTGGGTCAATGTCGAGAACAGTGTGGCTGCTGCTGCAATCTGCCTCAGCCATGGCGTCTCCCCAGAGGACATCAAAGAGGCAATAGGAACATACTCAGGAGTTAAGCGACGCCTAGACGTGCACCTCAACACCCCTCACCTTTCCTACATTGATGACTATGCGCACCATCCAAAGGAATTGGCCTCTGCGATTTCATCTATTAGAGGAATATTCCCAGGTAGGAAACTCACCGCAATCTTCCAGCCGCATCTGTTCACCAGAACAAGAGACTTCGCTGAGGATTTCGCGGCAGCGTTGAGCAAAGTTGACAAACTCATTCTTTTGGACATCTACCCGGCAAGGGAAGAACCGATTCCAGGCGTAACTTCCGAAATCATCTTCGACAAAGTGACCGCTCCCGAAAAAGTACTACTGAAAAAGGATGAACTCATGTCGTACCTTGAGAATGAGCCGATTGATGTTCTGGCCACATTCGGAGCCGGCAACATCGACCGTTACATAACCCCGATAACAAACCTTCTCGAAGACAGGCTTAAGAAATGAAAAAAGGAATCAGGATAACCCTCGTCACCGTTGCTATCTGCTTGGTTGGATTGCTCTTTTTCGTCATTCAAGGAATGAACGAGAAGAGGATTCGGCAACTCACATGCGCGGGAGTCAAGGTTGAGTTCACGGATGATTTCAAGTTCGTGACGGCCAAAGACGTGGAAGGCTACCTGAGCAAAGAGTATGGAGCCTACATCGGACAACGTCTGGACAGCGTTAATCTGTTGAAAATCGAGAACATCCTTGACGGGAAAAGCGCGATTCTCAAAGCAGAGGCTTACACGACTCCTGACGGTTATCTAAATGTAAAAATCCGTCAGAGAGAGCCTGTGGTACGATTCCAGGAAGACAACAATGGCTACTACGCTGACGAAAAAGGCTTCCTATTTCCTCTCCAACGCAACTACACTTCGATGGTGCCTATCATAGACGGTGCGCTTCCACTGAACATCGAAAGGGGCTACAAAGGAGAACCTAAAACCGAAGCCGAGAAGAAATGGCTTTCCAAAGTAATCGATTTGGTAAACTACATGAAAGATTCCAAGATCTGGGCAGAAAACATCAGCCAGATTACAGTCAGAGACAATGGTGATTTAGTCATGATTCCTAGGCTTGGAAAAGAGCTGTTCATCTTCGGACCACCCACGGATTTCGAACAGAAATTCGATAGGCTCAGCCGCTACTACACTACGATCCTTCCAGAGAAAGGGAACGGTTGTTATTCGACAGTGAACATTAAGTACAATGGACAGATAGTCTGCAGAAAATAGATAAATGAATATGGAAGAGAGATACATAGCATCCGTTGACTTGGGAACATCCAAACTGGCAGTGTGCGTGGCCAAGGTCACGGACCAGAATGTCGAGGTGATCTACTACAAGGAATCGCCTTCGCTTGGGATACGCTACAGCTATGTCCTGATTCCAGGAAAAGTCAAGACCGAATTGAGATCCGCGATTAGCGAAGCGCAGCAATCGCTCCGAATCAAAATCCAGCAAGTGATTGTTGGACTGCCGCGCTGGTACGTGCGTCAGGAAACGGCCTCGGCCAGCATGACAAGGCCAGAACCGGACGACTTGATTCAAGAAAGCGAGATTCGCGCTCTGAAATCCATGGCTTTGGAGTCTTACCCATTGGAGGACTCAACCAAAGAGGTAATCTATGGCGCTGTAGCTCAGTCATTTTCCACAGAAGACTGCTTCAATGAGCCGGAGAACGACATCATCGGAATGGCTGCAGAAACCCTCGAAGGCAACTTCAAGGTGTTCATCGGGAACCGAAGGTATTCCTCAAACATCGACAGTGTGTTCAACGATTTGGGAATAGCCATCGCTAAGAAATATTTCACTCCAGGAATCACTGCACGCGCAGTGCTCAAATCCGAACAGATGGAGAATGGGGTCGCTCTGATCGACATTGGAGCCGGGGTTAGTTCCGTCACAATATTCAAAGACAAAATCATGCGGTTCTACGCTGCAATCCCATTCGGTGGAAATAGCGTGACCAACGACATCAAGTCTGAATGCAACTTTTCCTACGACCTTGCTGAGAACATCAAAAAGGCCTACGGAGCCTGCATGCCGAACAAATTGTCTTCGCTTGGAGAAAAGTCCATACAAATCGTTGACGAGGATGGCAACGCCACTGCTCAGGTTTCCGTCAAGTACATCTCTGAAATCATCACTGCGAGGATGAAAGAGATCATCGAAGCTCTCCTGTTCAAAATCCAGGAAAGCGGCTACGCCTCCGAAGATGACCTCCGCACTGGAGTTGTCGTGACCGGAGGAGGAGCGGAACTCGTGAACTGCGCCAACTTCATCAAGGAGTTGTCAGGATATTCAGTAAAAATCGGGCGTCCAAGGAGGTCCTTCTCATGTGAAGGGTGCGCTGAGGCAAGCGAAGCTAGTGCAGCAACGTCCATGGGAATGATACTTTCCGCAAAAAGCGATCGCACGTTGAATTGCGTGAATGAGGCTGTCTCCCGGCTCGACAATCCAACCGTCACTGAAAAAGTCACACCTCCGGAAGAAAGTGCAACTCAAATTGCAGAAACCTCAGAGACTTCAACAAGTCCTCTTCAGGAAGAGTCTCCGAAGAATGAAGCAAATGAGGTTGAGCTTGATCCATATTCACAAATTGAGAATCCAGTCATTGAGGCAGCGGTAGCGGCAGCTCAAGAAGAAGATGATGATGATGGATCCGGAGTCTTCGACAAGCCAACGGAAAAGGAGATAAATGAATATCAAAAGAAGAAAGCTCAGGAGAAAATAAAGAAAAAGGAGCACAAGAAACTGTTCAATTTCACTTGGACAAAACACATTCTTGGCAAGGTAGGAGAGACCGTTGGAGGTCTGTACGATGAGATGAATAACGAAGAGGTATAAAAAGAAATGATTATGGGCGACATGATTGACAATTTTGACATAGATTTGGCTGAAACCAGCCCGATGATGACACCGATCCAGTCAATGATTAAAGTCATCGGAGTTGGAGGTGGAGGATGCAATGCTGTTAACTACATGTACCGAGAGAAGGTGGAAGGGTGCAGTTTCATCGTCTGCAACACCGACCGACAGGCTCTTGACGGGAGTCCTGTGCCTGTCAAGATCCACATCGGAGAGAATGCCCTAGGAGCCGGGACCGATCCGGCCAAGGGGCGCAAAGCCGCATTGGAAGCTCATGATCAAATTGATAAAGTTGTCCTTGGCAACGACACCCAAATGCTGTTCATCACTGCCGGGATGGGTGGCGGCACAGGTACGGGAGCTGCACCGATCATCGCCAAGATGGCCAAAGACAAAGGCATTCTGACCGTTGGAGTGGTGACTCTTCCTTTTGAAAACGAAGGCGATAATGCCATGTCCAGAGCCATAGACGGCATCCACGAACTCGTGAAGAACGTGGACAGTCTTCTGATCATCAACAATGAGAAACTCTACGATTTCTTCGGTAGCCACCTCGTCCATGAGGCTTTCCCGAAAGCAGATGAGGTCCTCTCCACCGCTGTCAAAGGCATCACGGAGATCATCAGCCGTCCAGGCTACATCAACGTGGACTTCGAAGACATCAAGACCATGATGCGCAACAGCGGAATGGCTCTGATGGGATGTGGGACTGGAACAGGCAAAAACAGGATAGATGACGCGGTGAAAGGTGCATTACAGTCACCGCTCCTGAACGACTTTGACCTCAAGACAGCCAAGAGTCTGCTCATCAACATCACCTGCGGCAAGAATGACAAGGGGCTGACAATGGACGACCTGTCAGAAATCAACCATAAGATTTCTGAATATACCGGCAATGTCAAGAAATTCAAGACCGGACTAGTCTGGATGACAGATCCCGAAATCGGTGACAACATCCAAATCACAGCCATAGCCACAGGCTTCAAGGTCAACGATTTGAGAAAAATTGCCAGAGCCGATCTCGGTAATCTTATTATCATTGGTAAAGACTTTACATTCGAGAAGCAATCGCTCCCCGAACCAGAGGAAGAAATAAACCTCACCGGCAGAGTCAAGATCATCGGCTACAACACTTCCGACAATGTGAAGCGTTTCCATTTCGATCCAGACAAGAAGCCTGCCTTGGCAGTGGAACACGGTCAGAGCCTTGCCGAACTGGAACGCATTCCAGCCATCAAGCGCGCTGACCGTCAAGAAAAAGAGATGGTGTAGGCACTTCCGTTGCTAATACATCATGCCATCGAACCAGTCATTGGCCCACTTGTCAGTGATGTCAACTTTCCATTGACCATTCTTTTCTTTATAGATGGTCACAATCTCTTCCTTGTCGTTGATCTTCCCCGTGACGTAAGCAACGTCAGTGTTAAAATAGAGGTCATCGAATTCCCTCCTTTCGGAGAGAATCTTGACTTTGATGTCTCCCTTGATTTTGACCTTCTTCAATTCTTCAGGAAGAGTCTTGTTTCGGGCTGACTCAGGTGTCATGGCAAGTTCGGACAAGAACGCCCCATCGAACTTGATGTAATCTGCCACCTTGATGTCACCGGAATAGTATAACTTGAAAAACTGTTCGGCAACTCCAGAAGGAGTTGCCGGGTACTCTTCCTTTGGCGTTGCACAGCAAAGCACACAAGCCAAACCGGTCAAAGCGAACAGTATCGAGATGAAACGCTTCATAACTAAACAGATGCGATCTTCTTCCAACCGATAATTATCATTATAAATGCAATGATGTCAAGGACACCTCCGATGAAACCACCGACAACAGGGATGAGGCCAATCACTGCTCCGATTATCGAAAGAATCATTGCAGTGTAGAGTTTAGAAGCACCCTCGCGAGCAATTGTCGGGAAAGTTTGCGAGTTTCTCAGAGCAGAGTAGCCCAAAAGCATCATGATGCAAGAGATAATGACACAAATTCCTTTGAGGATCCATCCTGCAAGTGGAATAAGGCCCAACACGTAGCCGGCAATGCTGATAATCGTAGCGGTAAAGATCTTCTGCACTGCATCCTTGTCTTGAAGATTTACCACATTTCTAAAATCCTTCAATCCAAGGAAGAACATGACATAACCGGCAATTATCGCCAATGAGATGATGGCATTAAAAGCTACTCCACCGCCTCCACCATTACCGCTGAGCATGGACACTCCAGAAGATATCGAAATAATTGGACTTACAACGTTAGCAACTACCCCGCATAGTGAATAAATCAAAACACCGTAATACATCTGCTTTGTTACCGCTGTCCAAGCGTTTCTGTTGAAAGGCTCAAACTGGCCTTGGTTCTGGAAATTGTTTACTGTTTCCATGGTAAATAGTTTTTTGTACGACCCGCGCTCTATCAGGCCATTGGTTCTAATACAAAAGTGTAGAGCTAATTCCGCCCACTCAAATCAGCTTGACGAAAACACTTTAAATGTTGATGTTTGAGAGTCTTCTCAAAAACGTTACAAAAATAAGAAAAAAACTACTCAATAGCAACTGCTAAATTGGGAAAAGATCACACGCACTGCAATCCAACAAAGACTACCCGAAAATGTCGCGGAGTTCCTTGTTGCTGAGTTTGCCTATCCAGTTTTCTCCAGTGGAGACAGTCATTTCGGCAAGATGTTTCTTGCGCTGGATCATCTCATCTATTCTTTCCTCGAAGGTGTCCTTGGTGATGAAACGGTGAACCATCACGTTCTTGTTCTGGCCGATGCGGTAAGCTCGATCAGTGGCCTGTGCCTCCACGGCAGGATTCCACCAAAGGTCGAAGTGAATCACATGCGAGGCAGCGGTCAGGTTCAGTCCGGTCCCAGCGGCCTTCAATGACAGGATGAATATCTTGTCCTCCTTTCCGTTCTGGAAACGAGACACCATCTCGTTGCGCTGTTTGACCGAGCACCCACCGTGATAGAACATCGGAGCCTTGCCCGTACGGTCAGCGACAAATTTCACAAGCATCTCGCCCATCTCCCTGAACTGGGTAAAGACCAGCACCTTTTCTCCGGCATCCACGATTCCGTCAAGCCGGTCGAGCAACATCTCCACCTTACCCGAAAGCGATGGAGACAAATTACCATTCTTAAGGTATTGCGCTGGATGATTGCAAATTTGCTTCAACGCCAGAATCATCTGAAGGATAAGGCCTTGCCTTTCAAACAGAGCAGCGTTGTCGGACGTGTCCTTGCCCTCGATCTCAGCCATAGCCGCATCCAGAGTCTTGTGGTACAGAGCAGCCTGCTCAGGAGACAAGGCTGAATATTCATTAATCTCGACCTTGTCCGGAAGGTCACTGATGACGGTTTTGTCGGTCTTCATCCTTCGCATCATGAATGGTGAAGTCACCTTGCGGAACCTCGCAGCGCACTCCTCATCGTTGTACAGCTGGATCGGGTTGGCATATTCACTCTTGAAGGATTTAAGGTTGCCGAGGTAACCGCTGTTCGCATAGTCCATTATGCTCCAAAACTCGGTCAGGCGGTTCTCGACAGGTGTGCCGCTGAGCGCTATTTTCGTGTCTGCGGTCACGGAGCGGACGGCCTTGCTCTGGATCGCGGTTGGATTCTTGATGTTCTGCGCCTCGTCAATAACCATCACGCTCCACTTGACTTTCGTGAATATCTTCAGATCAGAACGGAGCACACCGTAGGTCGTGAGCAGTATGTCCACACGTCTTTCGGGGCCCTGTCTGCCTGTGCCGTGATAGATGAACGAAGTCAGTTCCGGTGCGAACCGGGAAATCTCTGCCTGCCAGTTGGAAAGGAGTCCCGTAGGCACGACAACAAGAGCAGGCTTCTCACACAGCACACCTTCATCCTTCATCTTTTGAAGCAGAGTGATGGTTTGGAGCGTCTTGCCAAGTCCCATGTCATCAGCCAGGATGGAACCAAAACCGACCCGCAGATTCCTGTAGAGCCATGAATATCCCCGTTTCTGGTAAGGGCGCAACTCGGCCTTGACACTGTCCGGAACAGGGATTTCTTCTTCCTTGGTAAATCTTTCTATAAGTTCCTTAGCTTCTTCGGAAAGGACGATCGGTGCGGAATCATATTCACCGAGGATGGCGGCCCGAAGCATCTCACCAGGACTGACGTTCCCCATTCCAGCGATAGCCTTGTTGACCTTTTCCAAATCCTCCGGAGAGGTGTAGATGTACTGTCCCTTGAATTTCAACAGCTTACCAGCCTGTCCAAGAAGCCTGTGGAACTCCTCGGCAGAAACCACCTCATCGCCCAAAGCCACTTCCCACTCGAACTCGAACAGATCTGCAAGACGGATGCAGGTCAGCGAGCTGTCCGCTTTCTTTTTCAGTTTCAGCGTTGGCTTAGGCCTTATGAGACTCTCCAGTGACTTAGGGAGGAACACTTTGACACCCAACAGTTTAATCGCAGGAATAATCCTCATCAAAAGCGGTACGAACTCATCCAATGAATATCTAAGCGCCAGTGTCGCCTTTCTAGCGATATAGCGTCCCACCTCAGGAATTATGACGGAAAGATCCGTGAACGCTTTCAGAATCGCAAGCCGCGACTGCGCAAATTCGTCTTTGGTGAGGATTTCCGACAACGGGGTTATCCACTTCTCCGGTGCCTCAGCGTCCTCGACCCCAAGATTCACACAGAACATCCCATCCACATTCTCATCAACAGTAAGCACCGGCACGAAACGGGATTGGCGAATTGAATATGACGACAACCATGCGGAAACGCTTCCCGGAATCTCACGCTCGCCCGGCAGGTCGAAGGTATAGCGCTCATTGTCAAAGAATAGGCCTGTAAGCGGTCTGTGCGTAGCGAGGCTGAGTTCCGGAACGAGTTTGCCCAAAAGGTACGAGACCAAAATTACAGCCTTGTTCTTCACGTATTTGGGAGACTTACCGACCTTGAGCCGGATCATTGTGTCCGGGATGATGGCATCCAAAGACTCCAGCAGCGATGTCACCTCCGGATCCACAGTACAAGGAATCCACCTCACGGCATAATTCCCATCCGTCAACCGAACCACCTGCGGTGAGATGTCTCCGTTGGCCGTCAAGTGCATAGAAGCCAAAAAACCTTGATGCAAAGCAGCCACGCTTGGGGAATAGTCCGGGATGAAATCTGGATTGATGCCGATGACCTCACGCAGGACAGCATTCTCATCCGCATCATCAAATTCTTCACCGTCAGGTGAATAGCTCATGCTCCAATTCAGAAGCGAATCGGCTTCCAGTGACACGGTGGAATCACCCGACAGAGCATATTCAGAGCATTCATCAGAAAGCATCAGGGGCGGGAAAAGCCTCTCCGGAGTGAGTTTCCCCTCGAAAAATTTGAGCGCGTTGCCGCTGATTTTCCGCATCTGTGATGAATATTGCTCCTTGAAGTCACCGTTCAGATCGAACGTAGGGTTTTCAGGAAGAAGCATTAGGAGGACATCCAACCTATCCGACAGGCGCGAGAAGTTAACTCTATGGAAATCAGGAGCATCTTTATTTACCTCCTTGGCTGATTTCCTAAGTTCGATAACGTCTTTGATCGATGGTACGGCAGTTGTCATCGCGGCCTCATCCACGGTAACCCCACGTTTCTTAAGTTCCTCCAGCAAATCTACATTGTGAATCGTGAACACAAGGAATGGATTGTTGTCAATCTCCCTGCTCATCATGTAGATGACCGCTGCCAGATGTTTGCATGGCACAGCCCAGTCCGGGCAGCTGCACTGCATCTTGAAGTCAGTCCATCTCTCCGGGAATATCCTGAGTCCGCACTCCGAAGCGATGTCCATCACCTCCGGATCCAGCTCATGCTTAAGCAGTTTCGAGACGATGTCCGGCCTCTCCATTATCCCCTGAAGGAGTTTCTCCACATCCTCCGGAAAGAACGGTGGCACAATGACGGTCACTGAATATGCCCGTGGCCGTCTTCCCTTCACCTTCGCGCTGATGACATTCCCTTTGATCTTGATCTCCCGCACCGCTCCCGCCCGTGCGTACGTCGCCCCACGCGGAATCCTATTCTCATAGTCAATGTGCGTCAGCGAAAGCAGCCACCTGCTCCCCCACCACGTGTTCCCGAAACCTTTTGCCATAAATCAATTCTTATAATCTTACGCCAGACTGGAGGTGGCGTAGGCGATACGGGCGAGGGTTTCGGGCTTGCCGATGCGGACGATTATGTCTGCGATTCCCAGGCCGCTAGCGGCTCCAGCGAGGGCTAGACGGGTAGCATTCATCACCTTGCCCATCGGCCATTCGTTGCCTCGAATGAAGTCCTCAAGAGCCTTTTCGAAGGCTGGGACAGACCATTCTCCGGCATATTCATTGACAAAGGATGCGACCTTGGCGACATATTCGGCGTTCTCCGGCTTCCAGAACTTGTCAACGTCCTTGGCGAGAAAAGGTGCGGTAGCAGCATCGTCATAGACTTTCGCACGAGGGTCAGCCTGACGTCTAGGGTCATTGTTCTGTGGCTCCACAGCAGCTCCGGCCTTGATTCCGTACTTCTCGAAATCTTGCGGGGAAACGAAGAGGTAAGAGGCTATCGTCCAGAAATCCTTCACGAAAGTGGCTCTCTCCTTGATGAATGAAACCACATTCTGAACGTATCCTTTTGCGAATATATGCTTGTCCAGATCGGCCCCCGATTCGTTGACCTCAGCCCCAGTGGCCTTGGCGCGCTCAGGGCTCTCGACAACCTTCATTCCATGTTCCTCAAGCACCGGGACAAACAGTCCGGCAAGTTCCTCGTCAGACTTCAGGCGGAGATATTCTTTGTTGTACCAACGGGCCTTTTCCGGATTGAATCGGGCACCGGACTTGACGATGCGGTCGAGGGAGAAAGCCTTGATCAGCTCGTCCATCGTGAACATCTCGCGGTCGTCGCCGGGATTCCAGCCGAGGAACGCTAGCAGATTCACGAATGCCTCCGGGAAGTAGCCGTCCTCACGGTAGCCTCTGGAGACCTCCCCCTGGGCGTTAACCCACTTGAGAGGGAACACAGGGAAACCGAGTTTGTCACCGTCGCGCTTGCTTAGCTTGCCCTTTCCGTCCGGCTTCAGAAGCAGGGACAGGTGGGCGAAACGAGGCATGGTGTCCTCCCAGCCGAAAGCTTTGTAAAGCATGTAGTGGAGCGGCAGGGACGGAAGCCATTCCTCTCCTCTGATGACCTCGGTGATCTCCATGAGGTGATCGTCCACGATGTTGGCGAGATGATAGGTCGGCAGCTCGTCGGTTCTCTTCCACAGGACCTTGTCGTCGAGAGTGTCGGTGTTCACCTCGATGTGACCACGGATCAGATCGTCCATCTTCACGACCGTGTCAGTCGGCATCTTGAAGCGGACCGTCCAGTCGGAAGTCTCTTCAAGCAGCCTCGTGACCTCGTCCTGAGGCAGGGTCAGCGAGTTGCGCATCTTCATTCTGGTCACTTGGTTGTAGATGAAGGTCTGGCCTGAAGCCTCCGCTTCAGCGCGGGCCTTCTCCAATGCCTCGGAAGAGTCGAAGGCATAGTAGGCGTAGCCGTTTTCGATCAACTGCTCTGCGTACTTGCGATAGATTCCGCGCCTCTGGCTCTGACGATAAGGAGCGTGAGGATGGCGTTCGGAAGGGGTCTCGACAACATTCCCGTTCTCATCCACACCTTCGTCAGGGATGATTCCGCACCAATTCAGGGCTTCGATGATATATTCTTCGGCCCCAGGGACAAACCTATGCGAGTCTGTGTCCTCGATTCTGATGATGAAATCACCTCCATGTTGCTTGGCATAGAGGTAGTTATAGAGAGCCGTGCGGACTCCGCCCATGTGCAGCGGGCCGGTCGGTGACGGTGCGAATCTTACTCTTGTTTTTCTGTCCATAATCAAAGTTTTGAAGCGACAACCCTGCGAAGATCCTTGTCATTCTTGATAGTCTCGGAACTTAGGATTCCATCCGCGATCACATAAGCAACAGGAAGCCCTCGATTGATGTTGTAGAGCACTGCGGCCTGTGAAGCTGCACCTAGGCCGTCGCACACATTGATCCAAGGAAGCCCTTGACTCTTCACTGTGCTCGCCCAAACGCCCTTGTCAGTGTCAAGTGAAACTGAATATATCTCCAATCCTTTCTGGTGATACTCCTTGTAGAACGGCAGAAGCACATCTTGATTGAACATTTTCTGAGCCGCATCAGACGCCTGCCAGAAATAAATCAGAACGACCTTGGAGTCAACCTCGCTCAATTTGATCTTTTTGCCATCTATGGAAGGAAGATTCAAGTCCGGATAGGAAGCCTCCTGCGCATTTTGAACCTGTTGGCTAAGATTGAATATGTTGAATCTCTTCTCAGATTCCTTTTTCAAAGCTTCAACATACTTCGATTCAGGATAGACCGTCATTAGCGAATCATAAACATTATGGAACAGAATGGCGTCTGTTGCCTGACTGAACACTGGAAAGTCTTCGTTAATCTTCTGATACAGAACAGGAATTGCAGTCAGCGACTTAGAGTTCTCAATGATGTACCTCGTGCGGCTGCGGTAATAGTCAATGTAATCCTTCGAGGCAGCAGCATTGTCTCCTTTGGAAGCATCAGCGGCAAATTTGTCCAGAAAGTCCGAGAAGTCAGCCTCGACCTGACGAAGTTTTTCGCTCTCCTCGGATCCTTCAACTGAGTACTTACCCAAAGTGTCAGAGGTAACTTTTACTCTGTCTTTGCATTGCAGCAGCAGAGAAGCAATCTTCGTGTCACCTTTGAAAAGATAGACGAACTGAGGCTGACCTTTAAGAACCTTGATCTTGTAAGAATATGCCCCCTTGGCATCCGTCTTGACTGTGTCCAACGCGACAAGCGAGCTGCCGCTAAGTTTTTTTACAATCACCTGAGTTTCAGGAGCACCGGTGAGTGTCCCTTTGATCTGAGCCTTGTCCGAGCACGAAGACGCAGCGACCAGAACGGCTGCCGCAAGAAGTAAGTTTCTACAATTTTTCATATTCATTGAATATAGCTTCGGCTATCGCCTTGTTTTCCTCAGGTGAGACCTCCAAACGCTTCTTCTTGATGTCCATGTCAGCTTCGGTCTGAAGCGGAACAAGATGGATGTGAGTGTGAGGAACTTCCATCCCCAGCACGCAGACTCCGACCCTTTGGCAAGGCACAGCGACCTTGATGGCGATAGCCACCTTACGGGCAAAAGCCCACAACCCCTCGTAGGTCTTCTCGTCTAAATGGAAGATGTAGTCATCCTCAACATTCTTCGGGATGACAAGAGTATGCCCTTTCGCAAGAGGGCTTATGTCCAGAAAGGCGTAGAACTCATCGCTCTCGGCCACCTTGAATGAAGGAATCTCCCCTTTTGCGATTTTAGTGAATATCGTAGCCATCGTTCCTTAAAGTGAAATGTCGAGGATTTTGAACTTGATGACTCCTGAAGGCACCTTGGCATCCACAATCTCGCCTTTGGAATGACCTATCAAAGCCTTGGCGATAGGGGTGGTCGAAGCGAGCTTGCCGTGGGCGAAATCCGCCTCTGTCTCACCGACAATGGTGAACTCCATCACCTGCTTGGCGGCCACGTTCTCCACCTTCACCTTGTTCATTATCTGCACCTTATCAGTGCCGATTTTAGACTCATCGATAACCTTGGCGTTGGCCACGAGATCCTTGAGTTTGGCAATCTTGACCTCCAACAGTCCCTGAGCGTCACGCGCTGCGTCATATTCAGCATTCTCGGAGAGGTCTCCCTTTTCCCTAGCCTCCGCGATGGCCGCGGAGATGACAGGACGCTGCGCCAATGCATCAGCGAGGTCCTTCTTCAACTTATCCAACCCTTCCTGGGTCATATAATGAATTTCAGCCATAATGAAACTAATTATGTTCCTTTTCACTCAGCCGCAAGCGGGCAATCACTTGTCGGCAAATTATTTATGAATATTCTAGCGGCCATTGCCCTCCGCCCTCCCCTTTCGGGACCATAACATTAAAACGAAGTCCCGCCCTTTTCCGGCGGAACCCCCTGCCTGTTTCTGCAAATATAGCAATTTTTCTTTCAAATAGCGAATATCATCGAACCTTCTCCTTCTCGGATTCTCAAGATCGCATGGCGGCTCTATGCCTCTTCAAACAAAGCGTCGAGTTGGACACGGTAGTGGATGTCGTATGAGTAGGCGTTGGGCTTGAGGCCGAAAGTGGTGATGAAGGTGAGGTTGACAGCGCTACGGGAGCCGGTCTCGCGCTCGAAATCCGCCACACGATTCTGTAACTTGGCGTTTTCCTGACAAACAATAACGCGCCAAATCGATGAAAAATTGATAGTTTTGGCGCGTTTTCAAGGCTGAAAGTGCGCCAAAACCAATAAAAATCATCAGTTTTGGCGCATTATAAGTCAAAGCAGCTTTCCAACAGGACACCAGCGGTAACACAATGTCCCTCCATCCGTACCGCCCGGGTGCAGAACCCACCGTTTTGCACCCCAAGTACCAGAAATCGCCCTACTCGGGTGCAAAGACAAGCTCTCCGCCCCCCATTAGCACTGATCTCCCCTTATTTTGTTTTTGGTATTTTATAGAAAAAAGGTAACTTTACACTAAAATCACACTGACTATGAGACATTTTAGGATTTTGCTGTGCGTGTTTGCCGCCCTGTTCTGCGGACATCAGAACATCAATGCGAAAATCGTGGACAGGCAACCGGAAGGAGAGATTCCTTTTCGCCTTGCGCAGGATAACAGAATTTATGTCACAGCATTTGTAAACGGGTCAGATTCATTGAATTTCCTTGTAGACACAGGTGCATCGTCTCTTGTCCTGAACACTAATTCACCGAAGCTCCAAGGGCATATTCATAAAGGAGAGGCGATTGATAATCTTGGTGCGTCCGGTGAGAACACCGTGGAGTACAGCCACGACAATTCCGTGAAGATCGGCACCATCCAATACGAGAAGGCAGGATGCGCACATATTCCTTACCCACCGGAGTACTGGGACGGAGTGGTGGGTCTCAATGCGTTAAGAGCCTTCAACATCGAGATCAATTATGATGATATGACGATTTACTGCTACTCGAAGAAGGAACCGCTTGAAATCACTGCAGGGCCGGTCATGTTTCCATTCGAGTACAAATACGATGTGCCTTTTATCACGATGCCCGTAAAAATCAGCGGCACTGAATATGATCTGCTGCTGGAAGTTGACACCGGATCGGACAGGGTTATCGACCTTAACACCCCATTCGTAAACAGTCACAATCTGCTCGACACCCAAAGGCCGTTCGCCATTTCACATATTTCCAGTTCAGACGAGGGAAGCGGAGAACTCCGGAATATTTTTTTGGACGAGGTCACTGTCGGGCCATACATATTACCGAAAGTCGCTGGTGCGTTCTCCACATTGACGGAAGGGATGCAGAGCAAGAGCGACATCGACGGCACTCTTGGAAACAATTTCCTGAAGCGATTCAATATGATCATCGACTTCAAAGCAAAGAAGTTATACCTTCAGCCAAGCAATTATTTCTGGACTCCATTCTACGACTTCCTTGTGGAATGACATTACAGAAAAGAAAATCCTTGGCACAGTTCGTCCGGCGGATTGCGTTCTGGCCGGACAAAGCGGATGATTTCTGCAGTTCGTCCGGCCAGAAAGGCTTTAGCCGGACATCCATTTCTTTCTTACTTACAGAGAGAAAATTAAAAATTCGCTTTTGGAAAAGCAAATTTAGCAACAGAATTAACTTTTCCAAAAGCTAAAATTGCCGCAAAGTTAACATTTGAATAAGAAGCTGTTTTGATTTGTTTGTTTGAAGGTTTGAGAGTGAAAAACTTCAGGTTCGACCGCTTCTTCCAAGGAAGATAGCGGTGCTATCTGACTGAAGAAGCGGGAAGAAAATGAAGATTTTATCACCTCAAAGAACATTTCAAATAAATCAAAACAGCTTCTTAGTTAGTTGTATAAAATATGAACTTAAAAGGAAC